>CAXXSP010000001.1:0-4834 GCA_963676605.2 Sphaerochaetaceae bacterium
CATTCGAGGAGAACACCGGATCCACATTATCGATCATCATCGCTGAGATGCTCTATGCAGCAGCGGGATCGTTCGGGGAATCTGAAGATCTCGGCAAAGCTTTGCTGGCAGCTGCAGACGGGGTTGCGAAGCGGGGGAAAGTCACGATTGGTGACAAGACGATCTATGACTCCCTGAAACCATCGGCTGATGCATTCATGCAGCAGCAGACCTTGGGATCAGATGTTGCGGTATGCCTGAAACAAGCTGTTGAAGCTGCAACTGCCGGTATGGAGAGTACCAGGGGTATGAAGGCGAGGACCGGACGAGCAAGCTGGATGGGCGACGGAGTCGTCGAGCATGTCGATGCCGGGTCTGTCGTCTGGGTTCGGATACTAACGAAAATGCAGGATCTTGTGATCCAGGATTAATATAATTTATTGATGAAAGGTGAATATATGTTCAAACTCGAAAACGTAGCACGTGACTGTATCATGAAGAGTGATAAGTACATCCCGGGGAAACCCGTCGAAGAGGTAGAGAGAGAGTACGGGGTAAGCGACAGCATCAAGCTTGCATCGAACGAGAACCCCTTCGGGGCATCACTCGTCGCATTCAAGGCAATGGTGAAGGAACTGACGACTCATTCCCACCTCTATCCAGAAAGTTCAAGTTATAAGCTGAAGATGGCTCTTGCGGAGAAGCATGCTGTCGACCCCGGAATGATACTGGTAGACAACGGTCTTGACGGCGTCATCAATACGTTCGGCATGACCTTCATCGATCCCGGTGACAAGGTGGTGTCCTCTGACATCACATTCCCGGCATATAAGAATATAACCACGAAGATGAATGGAAAACTCATTGCAGTGCCTGCTGCCGATGATCTCGGATTCGATATCGACGGTATCCTTGAGGCTGCAGGGAGTGATGCGAAGATCATCTTCCTCTGTAACCCGAACAACCCGACGGGGAACATGATCGGGAAGGCAGATTTCGAGAGGATCATGAAAGCTGTGCCGGAGACGACCCTGGTCGTCTCTGATGAAGCCTATTTCGAATTCGCTGTCGACGAGGAGTACCCCGATACGGTCTCATACCTGAACGAGTATCCCAACCTGGTCGTACTGAGGACGTTCTCGAAGATCATGGGACTTGCCGGGATCCGGGTCGGTTATATGATCGCTGATGCCGATATCGTAGAGGTCATGATGAAAGCGAGACTCCCGTTCCCGGTGAACAGGATCGCTGAGGCTGGCGCCCTTGCATCCCTGACCGACCAGGAGTTCATAGAACGGGTCGTGTCCCATACCGTAAGCGAACGGATATGGCTGAAGGAGCAGCTGGAGGCAATGGGTATGACTGCTGAAGAGAGTCATACGAACTTTCTCTTCGTGAAGCTGAACAGGCCAATGGGTACGCTGTATGAAGACCTGCTGAGAAAAGGGATCATCCTCCGGCCAGTAGCCTATAAGGGTACCGACTATTTCAGGATCACCATCGGGACGGCTGAAGAGAACAGGATCCTCCTCGAAGGACTGAAGGATATCCTGGGATAGGACGAGAGAGGGTTTTGGAATGGATTGCAATAGAGAGAGGATCAACAGACGACTGGCTGAGCTATCAGGGTACAATGCGACTCCTGGATGCGGTATAACCCGGTTCTCTTTCAGCAGTGAAGACCGTGAAGCGAGGAGATATCTCATTAAGCAGATGGAAGCGATCGGGCTCACTGTATCCATAGATGCGGTCGGTAATATCAGGGGGGAGAATGGAGGGGACAGACCCGCAGGCTCCCCCGGTCATCACCGGCTCCCATATCGATACCGTATTCCATGGTGGTAAGTATGACGGTGCGGTTGGAGTCATCTGTGCCCTTGAGGTGTTGTCAGTCCTGAAGGACAAAAGGTTATCGGGGAAACATCCTGTGGAGATCATGATCTTCTCAGAGGAAGAGGGGTCGAACTTTGATTCTACCATGGCAGGCAGCAAGGCGTTTGCCGGGAAGTATACCCTGGAAGACCTGAAGAGGATCCGGAACCGGGACGGGATGACCATGTACCGTATGCTGAAGGATGCAGGATTCCAACCCGACGACCTTCCTGCGGAACAGGCTGGGAGAACTCCGATCAAGGCCTTCATCGAGCTGCACGTAGAGCAGGGTGGAGTCCTTGATGCCGAGAATCTTTCGATAGGGATCGTGAAGGGAATCAATGGCAGCAGGTGCTTGGAGATCATCGTGAGAGGTGAGGCTAACCATGCCGGGGCTACCCCTATGTATCTCAGGCATGACCCTATGGCTGCCGCTGCCTTGATCATTAGTGAGATAGACCAGGCAATGAGCAAGGATACTGATTCTACCACGGTTGCGACGGTAGGAAAGATCCATGCCTTCCCCGGAATCTCGAACTGTATAGCTGAAGAGGTGCGGTTCACCGTCGATATCAGAGATATCGTAAAGAGCGGCATCGAACGGGTCTGCAGGGCAATCGATACGATTACTGCCAGGGCTGAAGAACAGTATGGGGTGAAGGTCTCGCAGGGGATCCTCGCGAAGTCGGATGTCGTGACACTGTCCGAAACGGTGATCTCCATCCTCAAGGAAAAGGCTGAAAATCAGGGGGGCTCCTACCGTTGCATGAACAGCGGAGCGGTTCATGATGCAGCGATGCTGGGAGCCCTCACCGACGTAGGGATGATCTTCGTCCCGAGCATCGGGGGAAAGAGCCATGTTCCTGAAGAGGATACGAGGATCGAAGATATAACGTATGGGGCTGATCTCCTGCTGGCAGGCATCTGTGGACTTGCCGGGATAGAGATCTAGATCAATTATAGACAAACGATGTGAGAGGTGGACTATGGGAACACTGATAACGAACGGGACAATCATCACGGCGAAGGAAGAGTACCGTGCAGACCTGCTGATCGAGGACGGGAAGATCGTGAAGATCGGGAAGGAGCTGGAGGCAGCAGGCTCCGAGGTCGTGGATGCGTCCGGCCGCTACATCCTGCCGGGGGGCGTGGACCAGCACGTGCACTTCTCGTTCGAGTTCAACGGAACGAAGGTGCGAGGCTTCGAGACCTCGAACGCGGCAGCGCTCGGGGGGACGACGACGGTGATCGAGTTCGTGAACCAGATTCGAGGCAAGGGGCTGCTGGAGTCGATCGAAGCGTACCGGAAGGAGCAGGTTGACGGGATCGCGCTGGTGGACTACAACCTGCACGGAATCATCACGGACCCGCGGGACGAGGTGTTCGAGGAGATGGAGTCGCTGGTAGCGGCCGGGTACACGACGGTGAAGCTGTTCATGGCATACAAGGGGATGTTCTTCCATGCGGATGACGATGCGATCCTGAAGGCACTGAAGGCTGGGAAGCAAGCCGGGGTGACGATCATGGTGCATGCGGAGAACGCCGAGGCGATCGACGTGTTCCAGAAGGAACTCGTGGCAGCGGGGAAGACCGAACCGTACTCCCATGTATTATCGCGGCCGCCGCTGGTGGAGGCAGAGGCGACGAGGAGGGCGATCTACCTGTCGCAGCTGGCGGATGCGCCGATTCTACATCGTGCATGTATCGTGTACTGAGGCAGTGAACGAGGTGAAGAAAGCCTACACCGCAGGACTGCCGGTGCGAGGAGAGACCTGCTCGCACTACCTGGTGCTCGATGACAGCAAAGCTGGCACTGCCGGACTTCGAGGGGGCGAAATATGTCTGCTCGCCGGCACTGCGAAGCGCAGACCACCATGAGTCGCTGTGGGAAGCGATCGATATGGGATGGCTGAACGCGGTGAGCTCGGACCACTGCGGGTTCGACTGGGCAGAACAGAAGCACATGGGGGCTGACTCATTCGTGAACATCCCGAACGGGGCGCCGGGGATGGAGCACCGGCTGGCGATCCTGTGGACGTACGGGGTGGAGACGGGACGGATCACGAAGCAGAAGCTGGTGGAACTGTTCGCGACGGAACCGGCGAGGAACACGGGGATCGACTACTGCAAGGGGCATATAGCCATTGGCTATGATGCAGACCTGGTGGTGTTCGACCCGGCATGGAAGGGAGTGATCACGAACGAGCGAAGCCTGCAGGGCGTGGACTACACGCCGTATGAGGGGATGGAGCAGATCGGACGGGTCGAGAAGGTATTCCTGCGAGGCGAGCAGATCGTCGACGGCGGGGAGTATATGGGATCGGCAGTGAAGGGAACGCACGTGAAGGGGAGACCCTTTGGCGCGACCTATAAGCAGAGATAAGCAATACAGCACACTACAGGAGAACAAACAATGGCAAAGATAACGGATCTGAAGGGGTACTGCTACCCGCTGAGCCCGGAAGGGAAGGCATCGCTGCTGGGGGACATGCCCTGGCACTACGGGACGGAGTACCTGAACATCGCATACAAGACGGATGCGGATGCGATCGCGAAGTGGATACCGGAGCCGCTGGAGCCGGGTCCGAACCCGGACACGGCATACGTGGCATTCAGCAAGTGGTGGTCAGTATGGGATGACGCGAAGGATATGGCATACGTGAACCCGGAGCGGACGCAGTACACCGAGGCGGCGATCTGGGTAGGGTGTTCATACAAGGGACAGCCGGCACAGATGTGTCTGTCGATCTGGGTGGACAATGATTTCACGATGGCACGTGGCTGGTTCATGGGCTTCCCGAAGAAGTTGGGATCGATCAGTATCACGAGCTATAACGGGCTGAACCCGGGGATGAGCGAAGAGGGAGAGGGATCGATCCTCTCCGGGATCGTCTCCTCGCACGGGGAGCGGCTGATCAAGGGGACAGCGACGCTGGAGCGGAAGATCAACCGGGCAGAGCTGCCGAAGCCGATGGGGCTGCCG
>CAXXSP010000002.1:0-63923 GCA_963676605.2 Sphaerochaetaceae bacterium
CAGATTCGTCCGAGACCTCCATGCTCTGCAGGGCATCCCTGATAACCTGCTCGATATCGACCTGATTACCGAACACACCGTAATCGATCGCATTCCCTCCGATCGCGAGAAGAAGCGCACTCTTGAGAGGATGTGATGAGGAGGAGATGACATGCCTGATCTCATCTAGATGCTCAAGAATCCTGTTGCTGCTCTCTCTCTTGATATCCCGGTAGGGATCTTCGGTTTTAAGATATCGCTCCACCTCATGCTGGGTGACCGTGGCGATCACAGGAGGAGAAACGTTCATATCGAACTCTTTCAGAGAGGACCCGAGCGTGTTCATGATCTCCCTTGCCTGAAAATCGGTAAGGGAGAACAGGTGCTGTGCCTGGGAAACCTGGTTGAACAGGCAGGTGATACATTCAGGATATGCTTTCATGCGCACCAGCATACTCTATCGACAGAAAAAGGGGAACAGCAGAAACTCACCGCTGGATGCTTGCCCCGAGGGCAGTCGACTGGTACATTTGAGTGTATGAATGAACAGAAAGTTGTAATAGCCCATGGGTTCACCCATGAAGAAGTGTATCGTCTGCTCAAGGCAGTGAAAAGAGAGTTTGAAGACGGCGGAGATATCGCCTTCGCGATGACTACCGAGCATTCCCTCACCATGAAGCTGGGAGAGGTAGTCAAGGATGTCGGTGAAGAGCATGTATACATGAAAAACAACCCTCCGCAGTGAGTCTTTTAGAGAGACTCCACAGCAGAGGGCTGATTCATGACCTTCTCGTATTTTAGAGCTTGATCTTGAGATTGACACCGACCATGGTCGCTTCGAGCCAGTCGATGGTATCGAAAGCGGAGCTTTCGGTCTGAAGGTCACCGACAAGCAGCTTGCCCTCGATTCCCAGCGTATACATATCTGTGATATTGAAATCGAAACCTGCCCGTGCGTTGTATGCGACATTGCTCAACAGATCGAAATCGCCTGAATCAAGCGTTGCGAGGTACGCAGGACCGAGGCCTAGGTAAGGCTCGAAGAAGCCTACGACCGTACGGAAGGTAACGTCGGTGGTCAGCAGGAAGGAATATACGCTCGAGGAGTCGACGAACGGCTGCTGAAGAATGACATCAGCACCCAGGCCGAACCACGGGGTGATGTGGCCTTCCAGTCTGATACCCGGCGTGTATCCGGAGAACTCCTGATCAGCAAGATCCGACACTCTATAGTAGTTGAGGATTCCGAAATCGAAGGTGCTCGGTGATGCCGCACCTACCGCAGTGACTGACAGGATCGCAATCACCAGGATAACAATTATTCTTTTTTTCATGATATTTCTCCTCTTTATTAGGTTATCTTCTTCTTCCATTGTACACGATGTAGTCTCTAATAGGTAAACTTTTTTGGAGTCTCCAGAATTTTCCACTTGCTTATGTTGTGGTTTGAAAACTATTTGTCATTCAGATCTCGGTGTTTAATACGCAACTTCCAAGTTACAAGGTCCGAAATGCCTACAATGATTTTTTGGCATCTGGTCATCACCATCTCAATAGGCAACTTTAGCGTCTCAGATTTAAGGTCTCAGATTCAATACAATTTACAGTGATAATATCCAGAAAAAGTGTTATAATCTATTTAAAACTGATGGACTCTGGGATGGAAGAATTCCCGGACTGAAACAGATAACCAGAAAAACCTCTACTCCACGCATTTCCAGTTAAAGGACAAGTTTATTTTTGGTATTCATCGACTTCTGTAGAAGAAACGGCTTATTGCTTGAATGATGTAGGAGTTGTCGTTTTTATGTTTATCAAGTGATTGCATCATAGAATCATAATTCTCTAAGTATAATAACTATAGGATCAAAACGAGAATAGTGGATAGTTGACATTTTCTGGAATTCCTCATCGATATTCAGAGTATTAAGTAAGGAGCAGTATCCCAGTTTCTGAGGTATTTGCACAGAGGTGTCTCAAAGGCCGATCCGGAGGAGATGTATGGATTATTCAAGAGAAATCAAACGTGTTATAACAACAGTATCATATTCAGATCAACATATGGAAGAACTGGTTCAAGCATTTTTGCCGGCAACAGTGGTTCCCGTGGATATGAACGATAGCGAAAGGATCGAAAAGGAATTGAGAACTGCAGAGGTCGCGGTCCTGAACGGTGATCTTGACCTCAGATATGTACATGCACCCTATATGAAGTGGATTCACTGCGATCATTCAGGACTGAATAACTCGGCATTGCCCGAGGTGTTCGAAAAAGGAATCATCGTGACAGGATCTGCAGGAAGATCCTTTCCCGTCCTCGCTGAACACGCACTCTACTTCGCTCTTTCCCTCACCTATAATGCTCCAGTCTTGCATGAAGCGAAAAAAACACACCTCTGGGACAGTGTCTGTGGATACAAAGACCGTAGAGGAATGTTCTCAAAAACGATGGGGATTATCGGTATGGGACATACCGGCATTGAGCTGGCAAAAAGGGCGAAGGCTTTTGGAATGAGTGTGCTCGGCTATTCCAGATCCGCCACGCAGAGGTATGAATATCTTGATACCTACTACAGTGCCGATGCCGGCGATTCAGTCGACGATCTGATCATGAAAAGCGATTACATAGTTCTGACCTGCCGACTCTCAGATGAAACCTATCACCTTATAGGTTCAAGGGAGTTCAGTATGATGAAGAATTCAGCCTATCTGATCAATATTGCCAGAGGACCGGTAGTGGATGAGACCGCATTACAGGAGGCACTGATACGTCATGAAATTGCAGGTGCAGGATCCGACGTGTTTGAGGAAGAACCTCTCCCGTCGGAAAGCCCTCTATGGGATATACCTAACATGCTTATCACCCCTCACTGTACTCCTGAAGTTCCTGATTTGCAGGCTTCATCCCTGGAGATCATCAAAGAAAACATTTACCGATACAGGAAAGGAATGCCGCTACTGAATGCATTGAAAGAAAGAGATGTATATTATCACGCATCACGGTCATAACCGGGGAGGTCAGCATGAAAAAAAGTTTTCAGACTATCAGTCTGAACCGGGGATGGGAATTCACCCTCCTAACCGCTCCTGATCATATATCTCCCGGCAGACGGTGTGATGGGTTCCCTCTCCAGGCGATGAGAGCAATCGTGCCGGACAGTACTGATATCGATGAAATCCTTTCCACCAGACACAAAAGTGAGTGGTTTCAGGCGGAAGTACCCGGAGTCATTCAATATGATCTGATACGGGAAGGAATCCTGACGAATCCCTTCTCAAGCGTACAGGCAGCACAGGATGCATGGTGGGTCTCAGAGTCTGACTGGCTCTACAGGCTCGGATTCAGCCTGAGTCCGGGGGATGGACTTTCTACCGGTTTTTCGAGGGCGCAGATCACATTCTTCGGGATCGATACCTTTTCCGATATCTGGTTCAACAGAATCTATGTTGGCTCAACGGAAAATGCGTACCGGACTTATACCTTCGAACTGCCCCGGAATCTGATTAAATCAGATGACAACGAAATTATCGTCAGAGTGAAGGCTCACGACCGAATGATACGTGATAAGATTCCTGAGGCCTCGCGCATGGATCTGTCAGGTCCGTCTACTGGACTGCTGGGCAAGTCCCTCATACGCCGGTATCAAAGAAGCTTTTTTACAAATTCAAGTCTTCTGAATCTGGGAACAGGAGTGCTCGGCATCGGCCTGAACAATGATGTAGCACTCGACTTGTTCACCGAGGCGAAGATTTCCGATTTTTCTGTCAGAACACTTGAACTGTCAGAACAGAAGGCGGTGATTTCAATCTGCACTGAAATCGATGGTATAGATGACCCTGAGGAGGGGATGATCACTGCAGCAATCGCAGTATTTGATCCGGATGGGACTCTACTGACAAATTATGAAAGCAGAACATATCTGCGCAAACACATGATGACAAACGTGAATATTTCAATTCCCGATCCGAAGGTATGGTGGCCTTCCGGTTTCGGAAAACAGAACCTGTATTCCGTGGAAGTGGAATTAAGGAAATCCGGAAATGTGATAAGCAAGAAGAAGATACTGTATGGGTTGAAGAGAATTGAACTTGTCACGGAACGTGATAACGGAAAACCGTGTTTCTTCCTGAAGGTCAATGGACGCAACATCCACTGCCGGGGGTATAACCTCATCCCTGTTGATTATCTGAAAGTGCATGGAAGCAGAGAGGAATATCAAAAATTATTTACCATTATCAGGGAATCAGGTGCCAATATGCTGCGGTTCTGGGGAGGCGGAGCAGTGGAGAATGATTATGTGTATGAATTCTGTGACAGACTCGGTATCCTAGTATGGCAGGACTTTTTCCTGCACAGCAACGTCTACCCTGATTATGATGCCGAATTCATCCAGAACTTTTCCCTGGAAGCAGAAGAATTGGTCAGTAAAGTACGCAATCATGCCAGTCTCGCTCTCCTGTGCGGGGGAAATGAACAGTATGAAGGTTGGGAGGAATGGGGCTGGAAAGAATCGATGGATAGATTCTATGGTGAATCACTCGTCACTGCGGTGCTGCCAGAGATTGTCAGGAAACACTGCCATGATATTCCCTATATCGTAAATTCTCCCCATGGTTTGCCTCGGGCTCAGTCACCCGTAACAGGAGATATGCACAACTGGGGGAATTTTTATAATTCAACCAAAGATCCGCAATTTGTGACCGAAACCTGCTGGTCAATCGAAAGCTATTCCCGTCCGGAAACATTGAAAGAGGTGATGGGGCTTGATGTGGATACGTATGATACACCCGGCTGGTACAGGCACTGGAACGAAATTACCGGTCTCCCGAAGATCACCAGGTTTCCCTACAGTAGTTATTTTGATGTTACCTCCCTAAGGGGGTATCTTCGTTCACTCAACATTGAACAGGCTTATGCCGACTATCATGCATTGTCAAATTTCAGGCTGCACTCGCCTTCAAATAAAGGAATTCTCTACTGGTCCCTGAATAAGGGAGGCCCACTGTTCCAATTCGGCTGTGTCGATTACCTCGGCTATCCGCTCATGAGTTATTACGTAATAAAACGGCTATTTGCAGGCATAGTCGTTCAGCCCTACCGGGATCTCGAGGATATTCGGATCGTCGGGTCGAATGAAACCCCTCATGATGTACTCGGAACATTACTTGTAAGACATTTTCAAATCGATGGAACTATCGTGAATCAGTGGGAAAAGCAGCTGATCCTGAAATCCGGCGGGATCAGTACCATGCTTAATTTAGAAAACTGCTACAGGGAAGTATCGGATCGCCACTCTGAAGTGATCCATGCTGAGTTCATATCAGGGAATACCGTACTATCGGAGGATGCGCTCCTATTCGCTCCATTTGCGGAGGTCGTCGCTCCAACGAAGCGACCTCTTACAGTGCGAGTGAAACGGCGTAATGAAACCAGCTGGGAAATCATCCTCTCTGCAACAAGTGTGGTGAAGATGGTAGAAATGGAATGTGACCGGAAAGTATTATTCACTGAGAACTATTGTATCCTGGTGCCGGGAAGAGAGAAAGTCATTCGCGTAGAAGCTCTTGATGCTATTCCGCCTTCCCGCCTTTCCGTTCATGCAGTAGACTCCACCTTCTCACAGACTATCCTGCTCTAGGAAGATTGATAGGAGGCGGGCTGAACTGATGCCCCCTCATCACCTGTCTATGAGCCTGAATTGACACATTCAATCAGCAATGTTCACTTAGAGCCTGACAAGAATACCTTCTCATTGCTCTTCGGTATGGAAATCATTTCTCCGGCTGGAATGAGCGACAGGAGAAGATTCGGCGACAAGAAGACTAATCTCATCGCACGCTTCCGATACCGGAATTCATGCTGCCAGATCTATAGCTTCTGCCCTGCCGATCCAGCAAGGAAATCAGCTGCAGCGGAAAAATCCTTATCCCCTAATCCGGATCTGCTAGCGGTAGAAAAAATCTGGGATACGAGCGCTCCGAGGGCCAGTGGAATATTCATTTCTATAGCAGAATCAACCGCCAGATTCACATCTTTTTTCATGAGGTCAAGTTTGAATCCCGGCTCGAAGGAATGCTCGAGAAGGAAACCTGGAAGGCGAAGATCCATCATTCTTGAATATCCCGAGGATTCGCGAATCACATCGTACAGCACTTTTGAATCAACACCGGAGGCATTCCCTAATGCAAAGGCTTCTCCGATACCGAGAAGGTGCAGTGCAGCCAACTGCTGATTCACCATTTTCACAACCTTCCCGGCTCCTAAATCACCGCAGATATACAGTTTTTTTCCCATAGTCTCAAGGAGCGGACGCCACTTTTCGATAAGGGAATGTTCACCGCCGAGAATAATGGTAAGTTCTCCCTTCTCAGCTCCCGGGGTTCCTCCACTTACCGGAGCATCAATCACCGCAACCCCCTTCTCATTCAGCTTGGCAGCAAGTGAGACAAGAGTACTGCTCTTTGCAGTTGTCATATCGATCAGGACCTTCCCCTGGGACATGCCTTCCATAAGCCCATTCTCACCTGCTACAACCTCTACCAGCTGTCTGTCGGCAGGAAGTACAGTGATTACAACATCGGATGCTAAAGCAATTTCTTTTGGGTTAGCCAGGACCTGCACCCCTAATGCAGCAAGCTCGTCTGCCGGGGCTTTCTGTGTGTGAAACATGGTGATGAGCTCATACCCGCCTCGAATCACGTTTTTTGCCATAGGTAATCCCATTGCCCCTAGCCCGATAAATCCAACCTTCATTTTTTACTCCTTATAGATACTGCAATGTAGGTAACAATTGCATGTCCCAACCCTGAATAACCGTATAGAATCTCTAATCGCTTAAAACCGTTCCCAGTACATCAATCATCTCGACCCGTTTGACCACATCAGCAGTGTTATCGAATACTGCAGCGAGGTAGGCATGAATAATATCTTTAATCAGCCACGGACCCACAATCTGTCCACCGATACAAAGCATGTTCATATTGTCATGCTCCACTCCCTGATGAGCTGAATAGGTATCGTGACAGACACCAGCCCTGATTCCGCGGTATTTATTGGCAGCCATAGCGGCCCCAAGGCCTGAGCCGCAAAGAAGAATACCTCTGTCAGCCTGCCCGGACAAAACTGTTGCACATACGCTTCTGCTCAGTACTGGAAAATCCACAGGATCCGGAGAATCGCTTCCATGATCGATGACCTCCACATCCAACGTCCTGAGGTATGCAAGCACCTCTTCACGAACCCTATATCCAGCATGATCATTTCCAAATGCTATCTTTTTCATCAGCATACTCCTTGATGTAGTCTGTTTCTTAAACAGGTTACCCTTTCATTCCTCCAGCGGTCACTCCTTCAGCCAGATATTTCTGTGTTGTAATGAAGACCAGGAAGATCGGGATCAGACTCACTGTTGACATAGCGAACAACGCACCCCAATTGCTTTTACCTGTCACATCAAGGAAGAGTCTCAGACCAAGTGTCACAGTCAGAATCGACGGCTTCGCCAAGTACAGCAGCTGAGAGAGGAAGTCATTCCAGTTCCAGATAAAGGAGAAGATCGTCGTTGTAATGAGCACCGGTGTACTGAGAGGAAGAATTATCCTCGTGAAAATTTTAAAATTTCCTGCTCCGTCAATAGCTGCGGATTTGTCAAATTCTATCGGAATGGTTCTCATGAACTGTACCATCAGGAAGATAAAGAAACCGTCTGTAGCCAGCATTTTCGGAACTATGAGAGGAAGGTAGGTGTTGATCCAGTGAAGCTTGTTGAACATGATAAAGCGAGGGATCAGTACCACATGATAAGGAAGCATCATGGTTCCGAGCATGATAGCAAACATTATTTTCTGGCCGTTGAATTTCAGCCGGGAAAAGGCGAATGCCGAGAGAGAACAGGAAACAAGATTTCCAATGATGATAAAGAAAACAAGAACGAACGAATTGATGAAGTATCGTGTAAATGACACCCCCGTAGGTCCAGCCCACCCTTTAACATAATGACTCAGGGTAAAGGTGCCAGTTCTTGCACTGGGGTTAAAGATTTCCACTTCAGGACGTATCGAGCTGACAACCATCCAAATCAGCGGATAAAGCATCACATAGGCGACAGCAAGCAAGATAATTAATTTCAAGACAAATAGACCAGTCTGTTTTTGCACTTTCATTATAGCCACCTCATGCTTCGTAATAAACTTTTCTAGCCGACGTTTTAAATAGGATGAAGGTGAAGGTTGCTATGATTACAAGCAACACCCATGCCATCATTGCAGCATATCCCATGTGGAAAGAAGCGAATCCCTTCTGATACAGATAGAGTGAATAAAACAAGGTTGAGGCAATCGGGCCTCCGGAACCGCCACTGATAATATATGCAGGTGTAAAATCCTGGAAAGCTGAAATCATCGCCATTACTCCGTTGAACAAAATGATTGGGGAGAGCATAGGTAATGTGATATGCCAGAGTTTCTTGAAATACCCGGCTCCCTCAAGTGAAGCACATTCATACAATTCCTCTGGTATCTGCTTAAGTCCGGCAATGAAGATTAGCATCGGCGACCCGAACTGCCACATGCGGAGAATCACCAGCGTATAGAGCGCATATCGGGGATCTCCTATCCAGCTGGCTCCTTCGATGCCGAAATTCGCTAGAATCTGATTAATCGCCCCCTGCTGAGAGAAGATTACTCTCCAGAGGACGGCTATTGCCACACTCCCTCCAAGAAGAGAAGGCAGATAGAAGGTAGCACGGAATATTCCTGTCCCGGTAAAATTCCTGACGAGTGCAAGTGCTACTATGAGAGCTATGAGATTACTGAGCGGAACGCCTAGGAAAACATACGTGAAGGTCACCTTAAGAGAGTGATAAAACAGGTCGTCACGGAATAGTTTCTTAAGATTCTCCAATCCGATCCATTGCGGTGAAGACAGAAGATTATAATCTGAAAAAGCTAGATATAGAGAAGAAAGTATAGGAACGATACCGAGAACAATCACTCCGATGAACCATGGCAGTAGAAACAGATACGCATCTCGATTGCTCTTCTCCAGTCCCCTGAACTTTTTCTTTTTCTTTGCCATATTTCAGCACCCCCTGTACTTCCATCCTCTCTGTTGTTATCCCTGAAGTCATTCGATTTCTGCTCATCCAGCTCACTCTTGTGACAGGAAGCAACGCATCACCCATTCAGACTGCAGGACTGATAGACACAATAGATATATTGCCGAAAACTCTCGGCAATATATCATATTTTACACTAAAGTTTCTCTGAAATGTTACAGCAGATCCTTTGCAGCAGCAAAGAAATCATCTACCGCCTTTGTGATGGATTTGGTACCGAACCCGATCGCCTGAGCTTCTCGATCCATGAGACGTGAAATCTCCGTATTCGCTGAAGGAGGCATGATATAGCTTTTAAGTTCAGCATCGCCCGCAACTTTCGCTACAAGAGCTGCACCTTCCTGCTCTACAGGACTCAGTAACGGCTGAATAAATTCATTCATCTCTGTGGATGCGGGCCAGCCGTTCTCTGCGATATAGATTTCAAGAGATTCTTCTGAGTTAACAAAGAAGTTGATGAAATCTGCAGCCGCTTCAGAATGCTTGGTTCTCGCATTGATCGCCATATGAGCACCCTCCAAGAATTCACCACCATTGCCGCCAGTCTTCGGAGTACGCTGCATTTCGAGATTCATACCGGGCATCTGCTCCTGGTAAATACGGAGTCTATTCGCAGCCATGAAGGAGACAAGCTGCTCACCTTTCACGAAGATTGTCTGCTCCCAGGTCTTCGCACTCTCTTCACTACTGATAGCAGCTGAAGGAACTGCGTCGGCCTTTCTCAGTCGATCCCACATTGAAAACCAATCAGTGAGATCAGCCTTGGTGAACCCGAGCTGTCCGTCTTCAGTATACATATCCTTCCCCCGGGAACGCATATAGATCGTAAACGGAGTAGTATTGGTTGTCATGACCATTGAATCGTCACCTGCAGCATAAAGTCCAGGTCCAAGTTTTCCGGTTGCGCTGATCAGGAAAGCTTCAAAATCACTCCAGGACCAGGTATCTTCAGGAATTGAGATCCCGTATTTGCTTGCCAGAGTTTCGTTATAAGTAAGGCCAGTAGTAACCAGACCGATATCAATCATCACATTTTTACCATCAACAATACCGGTCTGAATTCCTGCCTGTGTAAAGTTCGAAAGATCAATGTTGCCTGCATCAATCACTCCTTTGAGATCCAAAAGCGCATCCGACTGAGTAAAATTCTTGACATATCGAGCATGCATCTGCATCAGGTCTGGAGCAGCTCCTGCCGCCACCTGTGTTGGAATCTTTGTCCAGTAATCATTCCACGACATCGGTTCACGTACAATCTTCACATCAGGATGTGCCGCCATATACCGGTTCGCAATCTCTTCATATTTTGCGAAACGTGCATCTCCTCCCCAGAATGACCACCGAAGCTCAACAGTTCCTGAGGAATCAGACGATCCCTGGGCTGTGAGCATTGGAACTGTGAATACAATCATCAACAGGACCAACGCCATTACAATACCTTTAATTTTCATAACTATCTCCTTTTCGACGTTTTTTCGCTGCAATCAACGATTACATGATACTATATCATAAAACTTTCCATCACACAAGCAATATTATAACAGTTATAACATAGCGCAAACTATCAATTCACAACGCTTTTATAAGCATATATCAATATTTCCGATTTATGATCGTTTTGATTGCACATTATGAGCATTAATGTTATAACACAAGAAAGAGGAGAAAATTATGAATGAATCGATGAGAAAACAGCTGCTGGATGCTTATGCGGATCTCCGTGTATGTGATGTTCGTGACGGAATGGATGCTCTTGGTTATCATTTCTATGGATCCATGAACCCGAATCTTCGTCCGTTATACCGGACTCGAGCTTTTGGAATTGCAAAGACCGTCAGGTACCTCCCCCACCGCGGACGTGTAGATTATTCCAATCCGAGACAGTATCGTGATGAATATACCCCCTACTATTATCAGAATGTCTGCACCTATCCCTGGATGGGCACGATCGAGGAGGGAGATTTTGTCGTGATTGATCAGTCCGGTGCTAATGTTGGACTTATAGGATCAGAAAATTCTCTGGCAGCGAAGAATGCCGGTATGAGAGGAATGGTGATCAATGGTGGCATCCGTGACACCGACGAAGTCATTCTTGAAGAAGTTCCTGTATGGTCAACGATGGTTTCCCACCCTATGGTACAAGGAAGGCTTGAGTTCGACGGAATGGATATTCCTGTCTGTGTCGGCGGCGTGAATATCCATCCTGGCGATATGGTTGTGGCTGACGGAGATGGAGTTATCGTCGTCCCGTCAGAAATTGCATTACAGGTTGCTGATTATGCTCATGAGGAGCATGAAAGCGATAAGAAAAACAGAAAAAAACACTATGAGGATGCAGGTCTAGAAATGGATGAAACCGTGATTTAATATTGACACATATCGTAGTGGGACGATTTTCCGGCTCTAAGATTCCAGCCCCTTGAATTCAGGTAGGGTATTACATCATAATACAGTTCAGAGAAAGGAACGAGATGGTATGACTGTATCATTCATTACTTTTTTGAACATACGGAGAGAACAGTAATGGCTAAGATACAAAATAAACCTGTAGAACGCGCTTCGGATATAGCCTACAACCTGATTCGGGAAGCTATCGTTTCCGGTGAATTCCAATACGGTACCAAATTGAGCAAAAGAGCGATGGCTGACTTTTGCGGTGTAAGCATCATTCCGGTGATCGAAGCACTCAACCGTCTGGAGAGCGAGGGACTCGTGGAATCGAACCCCTACTACGGGTCGAGAGTGATTGAGATAAATGAGCAGAGGATCGATGATTCGAATCTGCTCAGAGAAGCAATCGAGACGCAGATTGTCCGGGTTCTCTGCTTCACACTTGGTCTTGATGAGATTAATTTGCTGAAAAACCTGGCGACCGAGCTTGATAAACTGGTAGGAAAAGAGCATACAAGTGATTCCTTTTATGAATCACATTATGCATTCCATTTCAAACTTGCCGAACTGACTCGGAGCAATACAATGGTCGACATGCTGAACCGGATTCACCTGTTCGAACTGCTGGTCAATGCCGAGGAACGATACAAGGGACTCGCTCATTCGATTTCGAAGTATTCCCACCTTGAAATTGTTGAGACGATAGCCCAGCGCAACCCTGATGAAGCAAGCAAGGTCATGCGACATCACATTTACCGCTCACAGGCTGTAAACACTCCTATCTGGGTGATTGAATAGAAGTGGGCATTGCTCTTCCCTCACCATATGGGATACGAAAGCCTTTTATAGGCTTTCGTATCCGCCGACAACTTCTCTCAGGAAATAATAACTGTCCTTGGGTATCCGTCTCTGGTTGATATAATCTGCGTATACAATCCCGAAGCGCTTGGTATATCCGAAAGCCCACTCAAAATTATCGATCAGACTCCAGATGAAGTATCCACGGAGATCCACCCCCTCCTCCATCGCCTGCAGTGCAGCTGAAAAATGCGCACGAAGGTAGGAAACCCGTTTCGGATCATGGCAGATCATCCCTTCATTGGTCAGTTCATCAGCCATGGCACAGCCGTTCTCGGTTATATAGAAGGGAAGGCAGCCCTTCGTATGGTGATGAAGCCACTTCAAATGACGGTACAACCCCTGAGGAGTGATCGGCCATCCCATATCAGTGGTCTCATGATAGGAGGGGACAATCCTAAACCCTTCTGGATGCATGGAAACACAATTATCAGTCTCTCCTTCCGGACCTTTAGGCGCAGCGCCTATAACCGGTTCCCAATAATAGTTCAACCCGAGAAAGTCAATTTTCTCTGCGATAATCTCCATGTCATGTGCAAGAACCGGTGGAGCAGTGCAATCAGGATAGGCTGCAAAATGTCGTTCGGGATAACCTTTTCCAAGGAGAGGATCCAGAAAAAAGCGGGTTCTCATATCCATAGCTCTGTCGGTCGCTTCACGGTCTTCATCAGACAATGTTGCAGGACGGGGAGTCTCGAGGTTCAGCGTAATACCGATCGGTGATGCTGCATCAGATATTCCTGAGCATTCTGCACGATATGCTTTAACAGCCAATCCGTGACCTAGAAGCAGGTGATGTCCTGCTGCCCATGAGAGACTGCGATCGTGTTTTCCGGGGGCATGTCTGCCGATATCATATCCGAGTACAGAACTGCACCACGGCTCATTAAGTGTTATCCACATATCGATCCGGTCTCCGAGCTCTCTGAAGCAGGCGGCGGCATAGTCAGCAAACCGTTGGGCAGTCTCTCGCTGAGGCCATCCTCCTGTATCCTCAAGTGCCTGAGGCAGGTCCCAGTGATACAATGTTGCTGCTGCTTTAATCCCGTACCGGCTCAACTCGTCGGTCAGACGTTTGTAATAATCGAAACCTTTCTGATTTAACCGGCCTCTTCCGTCGGGTTGAATTCTAGGCCAGGCAATTGAAAACCGATACGCATGAAGGCCCGCCTCGTGCATGAGCCGGATATCTTCAGGATATCTGTGATACTGATCTACAGAGGTATCTCCTGTATGTCCATGAATCACATTTCCGGAAGCATGG
Source organism: Sphaerochaetaceae bacterium (assembly GCA_963676605.2). Taxonomy (GTDB): domain Bacteria; phylum Spirochaetota; class Spirochaetia; order Sphaerochaetales; family Sphaerochaetaceae; genus SABI01. Next base: position 13,609 of record CAXXSP010000002.1, read on the forward strand.
GAATAGGTATCCCAGATACTTTGCCCTCTCCCGTCTTCACAAGCTGCTCCTTCCACCTGATAGCTTGCTGTCGCAGTTCCCCACATAAAGTCCGCGGGAAATCTTCTTCCCTTTTCAGAATAGCTCATTTTTCATCCTCCTCAGATGATCAGTAGGTATCTATGATAGATCGTATCTTCAATTCCGCTATTGCCTTAGATGCCTCGTCCTTCATGGTGTTCCCCGCCAGTCCACGAATCGGTTTAAATCGGATCTGTTTCGATTCTCCCGGAAGCATGAAAAAGCCGTTGTCATCCGGCTGTAGCCCTGGTCGGGAAGATTCGAGTGTCACCCAGAACGCAGGTGCATCCTCACAGTGAATAGTATACGTATTTACATCGGTCCGCACGACGGTAAATCGTGGCTGTAAAAACTCAATTTTCTTATATGCATCCAGCAGAGTCCATGCTCTTTCGACCTCTTCCTTCCCTATAAAATCGGCATATAAGAACGCTTCTACCCTGTCGAACGGAAGTTTTTTTATTGGAGTGCTCCAGATTTCACGTGAACAGTCACCTACCACAAGAACTTCAGTTTCTAAAGACCATATTTCCTCTCCCTTCCAATTGCGTGCTGCGAGGTGAACAGAACCGCTGACAGGAATATCCTTGTCATTGATCAAGGAAAGAGAAATCATCCCTTCCTTTTCAATAAAGACCATATTCTGTGGTGAATAGAATCGCTTCGCGTGGTATTGAAGCAGTTTCCAGCGCCCATCGTATTCGATGCTTGACCAGGAAACCACAGGCCAGAGGTCATTCAGCTGCCAGAACAGAGAACCCATGCATACAGGCCGATTGCTTCGCCAGTAATTGACCGCCGTTTCGATGGCGACGGCCTGCTGAATCTGACTTATATAGATGAAGTCAGAGAACTGAAAGGGAAACCGGAAATACCTTGAAATCGTCTCAAGAATAACAGAATTCCCTCTTGGGCTTCGCTGATGATGCTCAAGCTCCGGCGAGGTCGGGTTCAGCTGGCTTTCCGAGACAACTGATCGTATTGTATCCAGACTCGGAAAGGATTGAAAACCGAACTCTGAACAGAATCGCGGGACCACATCAAGGTAGCTGTTAAAAGATTTCCCTTCGTGCCAGACACTCCAGTAATGCATATCGCCCGAAGTATCATCATGCCAGTTGTCTGAGAAATCACCTTCACCGGCAGCAGGAGAACTCGGCCAGAATACCCGAGTGTCATCCAGACTTTGGATCACCGCCCCGATGACCCCGGTATTCAGCTGTTCATAGTCATTCAGATATCTGCTGCGATTGTTTCGTGATACTTCGTACCAGTTGAGAGCCCCGACATTTTCGTTATTTCCGCACCAGATAGCGATGGATGGATGGGAGAGGAGTCTTTTCCCCTGCGCTTCGATCTCCAACACGACCTCCTGCTTGAACCAGTCTTCCGATGGATACAGTGAACAGGAAAACATAAAATCCTGCCAGATAAGCAGACCGAGCCTGTCACACAGATCGTAGAACAGATCAGGTTCATACTGACCACCGCCCCAGACGCGAATCATATTCATATTCGCATCACACGCATCAAGCAGCAGCCCTTCGTACCGTTCCGGTGTCTGTCGTCCGGGGAAGGCATCGACTGGGATCCAGTTACTTCCCTTTGCCCAGATATCTCTGCCGTTGATCCGAAAGAACATAGTTTTGCCTATATCGTCAGCTTCGTGTATCACTTCGACTGTTCTAAAAGCGGTAGTAAATCTTCTCTCTTCATCACCGAAGTGTACATGTACCTGATACAGCGGTTGCTCGCCATATCCTCTTGGCCACCAAAGGTGAGGGTTTTCCACCTGCAGGCAGAGAATCAGACTCCCCGGCTTTTCCATTCTTACGGAGGTAGTACAATCGACCGACACTCCCAACGGATTAATTAGAGAGACGGAGACGGGTGATTCAGGAAATCGATCCAGTGGCGGGAGTAAGGTATCAGTCCTGTCGAGTCTATCCCACTCCACGCAGACCGGAAGCAGCCATGTCCTGTCCGAAGTTTTCTTTTTCCGAGGAATTCCATACACATTCACGATAGACTCCGCAGCGGAAGGGCGGAGTTCGACGTGACCATATATTCCGTAAGCCATAAGCGCAATGCCCCAGTCCCAGCTGCTATGACACTGCACTTTCCTAACGAGGTTCCTATGCATTGATTGATAAGGATAGATCTGATGCGGCACAGGGTATGGGAGCCGTTCAGCTCTCATTTCCGCCTCTTCCTCAGCAGATCTGAACACCAGAGTCAAGGTATTTCTGCCGGGACGGAGGAGGTGTCCAATGTCGCAGCGGACAGGTACGAACATATTCGAGCTCTGAAAGACAGGTTCGCCGTTTACCATGATGAGTGCGAACGTATCGACTGCCCCTAACTCGAGATGCCAGCGCCGGGCTCTTCCAAGCTCTTCGGCGCTCATGTCGAAATATCGCCAGAGAGACCACCCACGTTTTCCGACCCATTGAATCGATGCTTCCTGCTCTCCCTGGAAAGGATCTGGTATCTTCCCTGACTGAAGGAGAGCACTGTGAACATCGCCGGGAATCTGGATCGTGAGATTATATTCATTCCTGTCGTCACAGACAAACCATGTGCCTGACAGATCAATCCGTGACTGATCCACTCTGTACATCCTTTATTTCTACAGTGCCTATTTCAGATAGACGACTTTGTCTTTTGTATAAAACCCGCTATTAGTAGGACCGATGGAAAAGGCCCCAAAACCGCTTGATTTCATGCCGCCAAAAGGAACATGTGCTTGGCTAGCTGTTCCGTGATTCACGTGGACCATTCCAGAGTCCATATCCGAGATGAATTTCTTCGCCTTGCTGACTTCGCTGCTGAAAACGCAACCGGCAAGACCGAATTCCGGGTCATTGCAGACTTCCAGTCCTTCAAGGAAACTTGAAACTGTGATTACTGAGAGAATAGGTCCGAAAATCTCCTCGAGAGCGAGTGGAGAGGTTCTTTTCACTCCATCTATGAGAGTCGCCTCGAAGTAGTACCCCGCACTTAAACCTTCAACACGTTTCCCTCCGACAGCAATTCTGCAGCCTTCTGCCTCAGCGATCTTCACATACGATTCACAGGTTTCTATTTGAGCTTGACTCACGAGCGGTCCCATGACAACACCCGGAGTTCTCGGGTCCCCGACAGTGATCTCCGCAACCTTCTTCGCCATCAGAGTCACCAGCTCATCATGTTCCTCCTCACTCACGACGACTCTACTGATGGCAGTACATCGTTGACCGCAACTGGAAAATGCAGCTCTGACAATCTCATCTGCACATATCTCAAGATTTTCTGCATGGTACACCAGTGCAGGATTCTTCCCCCCCATTTCCAGTTGCACCTTAGTCAGATTCTGAGTACTGTTGGCATAGATTCTCTTCCCAATAGAGGTGGAACCGGTGAATGTGATTCCCCGGATATCAGGATGGGATGAGAGCGCATCTCCTGTCTGTGCACCTGGACCGAGAATCAGGTTGATCACGCCATCCGGCACACCGGCTTCACGATACAGTTCCACGAGTCGGATAGCAGAAAGAGGTGTGATTGTAGGCGGTTTGAAAACAACTGTATTCCCGTAGGCTAGTGCTGGAGATATTTTCCGGACTGGTGTGACAATGGGGAAATTCCAGGGGGTAATCACTGCCACCGGTCCGATGGGTATTTTTTTCAGAAATATTTCAACATCAGGATTGTCACTGACAAAATGGTTCCCAGTCATTCGACTTGCCTCTCCGGCTGCGAAACGGGTCTCAGCTGCGGCTCTTCCCACCTCACCGACACTTTCAGAAAGAGTTTTTCCTTCTTCTCTGCTGAGAGTCTCAGCCAGATCCTGCCGGTTAAGTTCAAGCAGATCGGCAAACCGATAGAGTATCCTGCCCCGTTCAGGCCCCGACATAGCCGTCCAACCCGAGAAAGCTTTCTTTGCTGCCTCTACGGCATGTAGCACATCCTCAGGACCTGAAACCGCGAAGCTACCGAATATATCACTCGTATCAGCTGGCGATCTAAGATCTATGTATTCTCCTGATGCGGGAGGAGTCCATACCCCTCCGATAAAATTATTATATTTCATGTTGACTCCTTTCATTCTGTTTCTGACAGTTCCACTTCTCTACAAAGCTTTTCGGCAGATTTCTTCAAGATCAGTAACGGTAACCTTGCGTGGATTCACGGGGATATTCCCGCTCAGCATGGCTTCGCGACAGACGTCGGGAATCATCTCCTCTGATAATCCCAGCACGCCCAGTCCTGCCGGGATATGACACGTCTTGCCCATTTCCTCTACCATCCTGACAGATTGCTTTGCCAGCTCTTCAGTACTTAGTTCATTTCTATTCATTCCAAGTGCAACAGCCACATCAGCATAAGCTTCTGGAGCCGAACTGTAGTTGAACTCCATGGCGTAGGGAAGAAGGACAGCATTTGCTGCGCCATGTGCAATTTTGATCTTCCAGCTTCCCAAAGGCATCGCCAAAGCGTGGACTAAACCCAATCTCGTGGGATTCATTCCCAACCCTGCCAATGTACTGGCAAGCATCATTCCGTAACGAGCCTCACTGTCTGTCCCATTCCTGACCGCCCTCACTAGGTACTTTCCTGCAAGTTCAATCGCCCTTAGAGTAAGCGCCGAAGATATTGGTTGATGAGATGTATTGACGTAAGACTCAATGGCATGAGTCAGTGCGTCCATGCCGGTCGTTGCGGTAATATAAGGAGGAAGTCCAGCAGTCAGTTCAGGGTCACACAAGGCCACCTTGGGAAACACCTTCTCTCCTCCTACAGAAATTTTTACATTCGTTTTATCATCGGTCATGACGGACCAGTAGCTGACCTCACTTCCAGTTCCCGCTGTAGTCGGAACCGCTATCACCGGTAGAGGATTTACCATCACTTTTCCGAGACCTGCATACTCTCGTATAGAGCCCGGGTTTGTCGCGGCCACGGCAATTGCTTTTGCCGCATCCATTGAAGAACCACCTCCAAGGCCGACAATGCTGGTAGCTCCCAGCTTCTTCAGAAGCGACACTGCTTTTCCTATATGACGGGTGCTGGAATCTTGCGGTATTTCTTGATATTCGAATACTTTCAGGCCTCCTGCGGCAAGAATGTCTGAAACCTTTTTAAGGATTCCGGCTTCGGCAATACCGGAGTCAGTGACGACCAGTACATGATAGCTACCGAGTTCCTTGATCTTTTCAGGCAATCGGGCTATCGACCCGTTTCCGAAAATGATTTGCGTCGGTACTGCAGGATATATGAAACTGTCAGTAGTTAAATTCATTTTTTTCTCCTTTTATTCCGATAAATTCCGTGAATTTCACCAAGACCTGATTCATTAAATAATGGTAAACCTACGGTTTGTGACTGTTTCCGATTACGAAGTTTTCCCGATCACGTCAATCGCATGCTTCCATTCTCTGGCGAGAATTGAGAAATCGTGTCCGACTTCGATCATAGAGACTCCCATTTCGATATATTTTGCAGCCTCTTCCTCCCATACAGGACCGATTCCAAACATCACATGTTTGTGGTACTTGCGTGCAGCTGCGATAGTTTTCTTCAACCCTGCCTGAACAAGCGGGTTCGTCTTATCAGGCCTAACCAACCCGATAGCGATGGAATAATCTGCAGGGCCGAACAGAACGAAATCCAATCCCTCTACCGCCATGATCTCATCGATCTGCTCTACCGCCTCCCTGGTTTCAATCATCACTCCGACTAGAATCTCCTGATTGCTCCAGTTGAGCCAGTCATCTCCCGATACCATTCCGTATTGCGCTGAAAAGCATAGCGTGCTGAACCCACGTTCACCTAGTGGAGGGAATTTTGCTGCTCTCACTACATCACGCACTTCCTCAGCACTTTTAATTGAAGGGACGATAAATCCTTCAGCTCCGATCTCCATGACTTTTCTAATCAGGTAAGGATCATCTTTATCGATCCGGACGATAGGAGAAATACCGCTGACTTTCGCAGACCTTATCATATTTTCCACGGTTGTATCCTGACGGAAATTATGTTCTGTATCTATCCTGCACCACTCCATTCCGGCAAAGCCGGCAACTTCGACGAGATAGGGACTCAATGCCGTCATGCATGTCCCGATTACAGGCTTCCCCTGTTGTAACTTCTCTTTGATCATGTTTTTTTTAAGTTCCATTTTAGTACCTCTCCTATAGATTTGTAAGAAAATCAGTGCTAACCGAATATCTATCGCCCACTTCAATCAGGTCATCAATGATTGCCTGGCTTAACTCAATCCCATCTCTTTTTGCATGTTTCTCTTTTGTGAATTCAATTTCTCCAGGAAGCATCACTTCTTGGAAGCCTTCAGCAGGCGGAGTATTTTTAATCCCGGTCACGATGGAGTCCATACGTTCCTGGAATATTTCAGAAAAAAGAAACGCATCTACCTTGAATACGCCCAGAAAGAAACCCAAGTTCTGCTTATTCTTAAAATCATTCCAAAAGGAAGGAATCTGTGTATCTACATTCGCGCCGGACAGAGCACTGCTGAGAATTTGAATAAGAAGACCAATCCCATACCCTTTAGGACCGCCGAAAGGAAGCATGGAACCTTTCAAAGCTTCATCCGGATCTGTTGTCGCCTTTCCCTCACCACTTACGGCCCACCCTGAAGGAATGGATATCCCCTCCTTTTTTGCTTGGATAATTTTTCCCTGAGCTACAACACTCGTAGCCATATCAAGAACTATCGGATTTTTATTGCCGTTTGGGATGGCAACTGATAATGGATTGGTTCCTATCCGTGGCACACTGCCACCAAACGGAACCACTGAAGCGGGAGCATTCGACATAGCTATGGAGATATATCCTTTTCTGGCAGCAGGTATGGTGAGACTCGCACCGATTCCAAAGTGATTACCGTTATAAACAGACGCAAAGCACATACCGACAGCATCTGCCATTTCCATGCATATATTCATCGTCTTGTGTGCAACAACGCTCCCAATTCCATTCTTTCCATCTATCAATTTCGCTGCCGGGCTACTGTTCACTACAATTGGGTCAGTATCAGAATCGATAACTCCTGACTCGATCCTTTTCGCGTATGTTTTCAACCGAGTTACTCCATGAGAAGATATTCCCCTCATATCTGCCAACACAAGACTGTCAGAAGCAATATCGGCATCCGCCTCATTCAGTCCGACAGCCATAAAAACTTTTTTACAATAGGTCAACACATTTTCAACTGGGAATTTCATTAAAGCATCTCCTCCCTAAGGTATTATAACTGTTATAACATCTCATATTAAATCAGTCAATAATTCTTAAGAACTCCATCTACATTTACCCAGCCTTATATACTTATAGCCGTTTTATTCGTCTATTACTATAATTTTATTGTATAGCACATAATTTAATTCTAAATATTTTGTTATAATATTTATACACACAACAAAAACAGGGAAGAAAAAACATATCGGTCAATCTGTCGGGCTTCAGGCGTTACAATAAGTTGAAATTGGATCATAACCAAGGAACAACGAAACCAGATAAACAATCTGGTTATTTTTTGTGACTTTTTAGAATCATATTTCTTGAGATGATTATAGACTGGATGACATGAGCACAATATTCAGTATGGACTTCGCGATCCGGTACTCTACCGTGGTGAAGAAAAAATCATTGATATTAGGGAGAAAAAGTTAAGCCATAAGAAAATTTGCTAACAGTTCTTTCTCACTAATCAGAAGTACCTCTTTATTATTCTTTGAATTATATCAACTTCTACCTATTCCATCTTTTGAAACCACGATTCTCTTTCAGCTAAATTTTGAAGTTACAGAATCAGGAATGCCTTCGATGCCTGAGCGTGTGGAGCAGATGGCTGAACGCGCTCAGTGGATGGCGGAAGAGCATACGGGGACCGCTGAAACGCATCACTTTCCGTATAGCATCCCTTCTTTCCGGCTCATAGCAGTGGATCACACACGAGGAACAGAACCCAGCGTCTTTCTGTGCGGGACAGTTCTCCAACTTCTTCACCGCATATGCATACAGATCACTGCACTCATCACAAAGCAGACCGGCAGGATGATGATGGTTCCTGCAGTACAGGGCGATCATGTGAGAGAGAATCTTCTTTCTATGCTTCAGCGTGCGTAATCTCGGCATGTCTGGAACAATACCATACCTCTTCTCTCTTCTCCATCATTTTCTCGCGCCTGCTTGAAAGGCTGCCGTAGTTACCCTACTATGGAGATATGAAGCATATCCCGCGTGCTATCTGTATATTCCTTATGATCAGTGCGACGCTCACGATCCTGAGCGCCGGGAATGTTGTAAAAATCGAGACTGATCACACCTCCATCATATTCGAAGAAAAAGACTCAGCAAGCGCGATGGCCATCGCCTCATTCGCAGATGAGGTGTATGAACAGATTGCTCATGTTGTGGGATATGAGGAGAACAGACGTGTTCCCGTGGTCCTTTTTTCAGGAAGCTCTACAGCGAACGGGTCCTTTTCCTCACTCCCGTCACGGATCACGATGTATATCACAAGCGACCCTGATCTGTTTCTCACCTCCCGGACTTCCTGGCTCTATTCTCTGTTCGTCCATGAAATGACACACTTTCTGCACCTTACCCAGCAGGTGGGACCTGCGGCCTTCCTTACGCCCATCTTCGGACCTGAAGTCCCGATGATGAACACGCCCTTCATGAGCGGGTGGTGGATGGAAGGGATCACGACCTATACTGAGACACTCTATGCTCCGGGAGGGAGAGGGACAAGTGAACGGTTTTTGATGCCCGTCAGAGAAAACCCGGAGATCCTCCCCCTTTCAAAGGCTTCTTACGCCTCAAGAAATCCCCCGAGAGGCAGGATCTACCTCGCGGGAAATCTCCTGGTGACCTACCTGATGGAGAACTGGGGAGAAGATATCTATCATGAAATCAATAAGACATTCACCTGGAGACCGTTTTTCGGGATGGCATCAGCTGTCAGGCGTGTAACAGGCACCTCTCTCTCTGATATCTATAGCAAAGCTCTTGAAAGAATCGAGGCCCCTGCCCTCTCAGATGATGCAGTGCCCATCACCCAAAGCGAAGGGATGCACGATATGCTATCAGTGAACGACGGCACCCTGTATATCCAGCGATGGGACAGAGATCACGCACTCTCACTCCTCTCCTACCGGGACGGTAAGCTCTCGATCGTTGAAGAGGGTATCAGGGGAATCGCGGAAGATACAATGCTGATCTCCCCTGAAGGCTCTCCTGAGTATGTACTCTATCGATGGAGCGACCCCTTTTCTTCTTCTCCCATCAAACCTGCGAACGTGACCTACACCGACCTCTACCGGTATGAAAACGCAGACAACTCCTACACAGCAGTGACTGAAAGAAAGGTGCTGCGTCATGCTGTCCTCTCTTCGAAGGGAACGGTTGCCGCAGTGGAAGCGATAGAAGACCGGTACCGCCTTGTTGAATTAGGAGAGAACGGGAAGATGGAGGTGCTTCTTGAGGATCAGGAAGGATCAGTGCTCTCTCCGACCTATGCTCCTGATGGAGACCGCATCGCCGCAGTACTGGTCAGATCCGGTGAATCCTCTCTCCTGCTTCTCGAAGACGGAAAGGTAACTCACCTCACCGATCCTGTTTCCTGGGAGATCCTCTCGGTGAGGTTTGTTGATGAGGGGACTCTCAGCTTCACCAGTGACCGGGATAGACCCTACTCCCTCTATACCCTTGAACTCGCGAGTGGAAAGATTACACGGGTACGGACAGACCCGGTCGGTATCACAGATGCGCTGATAAGCGGGGATGAGATCTACTACCAGAGGTACAGGGACGGATGGACTGCGCTGTTCAAGGCAGAGCGTGAAAGAGCGCAGGAAGAGGTGGTCTCATTCACTTCACCTCAGAGCAGTGAATCCCCCAGGGAACAGGTTCTCCTGCCGTTCGAAACGGAGAGGTACCATGACCTTCTCTCCTTCAATTTCTGGTTCCCCTACCCGATCCTTGAGACAGGGACCTACGGCGCCGGGGGCGCGGCACTCTTCTCGAGTATCCTGCAGCGCCACAGGCTGCTGATCATGGCAGGGTATACCTTCAGCGACTATGAGACACGCACACATATGGAGTATGCCTTCACCCCGGGAAGATACTCCCTCACCGCAACCGGAGAGCTCTATCCCGAAAAGGGAGAAGGCTCGCTTCTCGCAGGTATTCTGTGGCCGCTGTACTATGGAGACACACCTGGGGGAACACAGAACGTAAGAGCTCAGGTATCGGGCCGCTATGCACACGCGGATGGAGACGACACGATACGTGCATCGGCAGCCATCGGGTATACAGCTGCATCACCTTCAGCCATGTACGATACCCTTGGACGCTTCAGTCTGGCCAGTTCCTACTCCTTCAACTACATTCATCCCGATGCACTCTTCTCCTACGGCACTGTCACCGGGACGACACCCTCGCTGTTCCCTCACCATGTCATATCTCATACACTCCGCGCAGCTCTCTCTCATGGAAAACCATTCGGTGAGTACACCGATCCTGCAAGGCTTCTCGCTCCAGAATCGATCACAGTCCCGGCTCATGATGGAACGGCCCGTCTTGATTATATGCTGATGTACTCCATACCCTTCGCGGCGACCGATATCCCCTTCCTCTGGGGAGGGTTCACTCATGCAGAGCTCTCCATTTCCTCACGTTTTGCTGCCGTCGCTGACGGCCAGTCGCTTATCTTTGAGGATGACTTCATTCTCGGTGCGCAGGCAAGCTGTACCTATACACTTGGAGTAGGTTTCGCCCTGACGCCCTTTGCCGCTGTGGAATGGGCTCCCGTGAGCAGTGAGTTCGGATTTAGGATAGGAATCGGAACAGATTCGTTCCTGCCGACTCTCCCCGCTTTCCGTCTCATTGAGATGTTCTGACCGCTTATTCGAGACCCGTCAGCTGTTTCAATCCTTCCACCAGGCCGAGAGCATGGGGAGAAGAGGAGTAGTACAGATTCTTCCGTTTTTTCAGTGTTTTGAGAGACTCTTCATGATTCTCCACCACAATCGAGCAGAAAGGCGCCACAAGCATGCCTGCATCGTTACCGCTGTCACCGGCTGTAATGATCTGCTGCGGCTGGATATCCCACTTCCATGCAAGGTATTTGATCGCTGCGCCCTTATGGGCACGATAGGGAAGAATATCAAGGAATGACTCATGAGAGTAGATAGCATTGTGCGGGCACTTGGCTTTTATGAGAACATCATGAATCTTCTGTTTCAGTTCATCGGTAAGCGGCTCATTGACGTTATAGCTCACCTTGAACTTTCTCTGGGATCCGGGAGCTTCCTGAAGGGTGATTTCATCAATCAGGGAAAGGGTATCGACGATCCTTTCCCGGTTCCAGCGTCTCCTGATATACTGAGCCCAGCCCTTGTCCTGAATTCTGGTTTTTCCATAGTAGATTTCCGACCCGACTGAACATACCCAGATATCGGGTGAAGGCAGTGAGAGTTCATTCAGGATCTCTTCAGCGGCTTCGAGCGACCTGCCGGTCGCAATACCGAACCCGAGGGTCTCGTGGTGTGTATCAAGGAAGGTCCTGAAGAGTGTGATTCCCTCAGCATCTCCTGTGATCGTATTATCGATATCACTGATGAGGAGGTGAGAGATCGAATCGAGGCGCCTGGCCATGCTCTTCTCATACCTTGCCTCAGGCGATTTCTGCGATGCATGAGCTTCCAGCACCTCCGAGATCGATTCCAGGTAACTGTCAGTATGGCGTCTCCAGTTGTAAACGACACGGATATTCTCAACGCCGTTCCTGCTGAGCTGATCCCATAGTTCTTTGTCGGTAAGGCTCTTTCTTATGGCATCATGAATCTGCTTCGGTTTTTCGATATCTACAAGAAGTCCGCTGTCGCAGTTTTTCCTGATATCCTTCACTCCCCCCTTGTCGGTGCCGATAAAGGGAAGGCCCACGGCAGAGGCTTCAATGAAGGTAAGGCCGAAGTTCTCCAGCGCTGCGGCGGAGACGAATACACCGCCTCTGAGGGCTGCTATTCTGTAGACCTCAGGGACATCGGTTTCGGGGTTGTGCCGTTTAGGAATCGCCATCTTTCCGTACAGGTCATAACGATCCATCTGGAGAAGCATATCGGTGAGAACCTGGGTCTCTCCCTCCTCCATTTCATTGATATCGTCTCTGATTCCTGCGAATATAGCTAGGTTTGCAATCGCCTGGAGCTCAGGGCTCTTTCCGTACAATTCTATCAGGACATCTATATTCTTCCGTGCCTCGGGGCGGCAGAGCGCGAGAATCAGAGGTTTGTCTGGATTCGTGAGGAACCGGTTGATCTCCTTGATCATCATGTACTGGGCAATCTTCTGTTCCTCGCTGATATCATGGGGTGAGATTTCGTAATGGTAATACGGGAAGAACTTGTCGAGTGCAAGCCCGGGGGGGATGACGGTATACTTCTCAAGGTCTCGGTTTTCGTACTCGCTGTACAGCTCATCACGTTCGTACTCGGTACTCGTGATAACCATGTCAGCTTTCTTTATATTCTCTTCCTCTTCATGAATACGTCGCTCCATCGAATAATAATCTTCTATCCGCTCTTCAGAATACCCGATGCTTTTCAGGTACTGTTTCTTATTCCTTCCGAGAGAGTGTCCTGTGAACACCATGGGAATATTGAAGTAGGATGCGATTTCCCGGGCGATATATCCGCCATCGGCATAATGACCATGAATCACATCGGGAAGTTCTTTCTTCTTGATAAAGTATTCGATCAGATAATCGACATATTCATCGAGATAGGGCCAGAGTTTTTCCTTACGGTAATACTTGCTCCCTCCACAGGGAAGACGGACAATCTTCACCATGTCGGAAATCTTTTCAACCTGTCGGCTGTAATCCCGGCTCAGATGTCTGTCGCTGATCTTCCGGGTAAAAAGATCAACCTTCACACCGTCCCTCTCACTCAGCTCTTTCGCCAGATCGATGACGTAACGGGTCTGTCCGCCGGTGTCGGCATCACGACCCATTTCGATCTGTTCGCTCCGAAGCAGACCGTGAATGTTAATCATTGCAATATACATCTATACACCTCTTTTATAACTACAATCATCGCATAGATGTAAAAAAGTGTCAAATTACTCCATCTGAGGTATAAGACAGACTGATTTCGCAGCATGTCGTGCCACATACTGGGAAACGCTTCCGGCAAAGATTTCTTTGAAAAACGTGTGTCCGACCGTACCGAGAACAGCAAGTGAAATCTCCTCGGAATCAACTGCCTCGAGGATTTTCTTGTGAGCAGGCCCTTCAAGAATGAGCGAATCAACCTTGGAGACTCCGACCGACTTCACCTCACTCACCATACCGTCAATCCGCTGCCTCGCCATAGTCATTCTCTCTCCATCCTCCCCCTTGATCGGTTCAAGGACATGAACAAGCGTCACCTTCCGGCAGGATTCAGTCGAAACCATCAGAAGAAACCGGTCGAATGAAGTTCTGTTCGCCGCTGAAAAATCAACAGCAAACAGAGGATGGGAAAGAATTCCTTCCGGATGAACCGGTGAAGGAGCGAGCATCCCTTTTGAGTCTACTGCAAGACGGTAGATGAACAGCGGCCTGGGCGTATGGAGCATCACCTCGAAAGCAACTCCTCCGAGGAAGGCTCCGCCGAGAAGGCTTCGTCCCTGAGAGCCGACGACGATGAGAGAAACATCCTCTTCCTCTGCAATTCTTCGTATCTCCCTTTTCGCATGGCCGAGAGAGGTCTCGACTTTGAGAGAGAAACCCTGCTTCCTGAGAATCGTTTCCTGACGCTGCAGCATCTCCTGCTGCATGTCATTATAAATCGGATACATCTCGTCCGCGACCTGAGGATATTCATAACATTGAAGAAGGATGATGGACTCGACCTTGAGGTCATGGAGAAGATTGAGATTCTCCACCATCATCATGGATGCGTCAGAGAGATCCGTGGCAACAAGAGCTCGTGTACTCATATAACCACCTCCACCTCTATTATACTCCCTGAGATGTCAGAAGTCAAAATGATACAATCAATCAAAAACCATTACAAACCTACCTATAGTGTTGATATAACGATTTCAGATAACATATTACGGAGAGTTATGAATCCTTTTCTGTTTTTTTACACATATATCCTTTACAGATGTCACAAGCTATCTTACACTGAAAGCAACTTAACATATGAGGTGATGTATGAAAAAAACACTGTTGATTCTTCTCTCCGTCTTACTTATTTCTCTGACCTTCGGATGTATGTCGCTCTTCGAAGCCCTTACCATAGATCCTCCGGTCGATCAGAATGCATCAATGATCGCAATGGAGATTGCATCAAACGGCGAATATCTGATAAATGACAACGCGACCGGCTGGGCTCCCATCGTGAAGGACCAGAACGGGAACATCCTTCCATTCAAGATGATCAATGCGCTTGCCAATGGAGCTACACTCTATGTCATGCCGAATGTGCAGCCCGGAACGTACACATTCAGTGCACTACGTCACGTCTACACCGATTACTCGCTCCTGCCTGAGGACCTGATCCCGAACTACGAACCCTATATTGCCTCTCCGTACCACATAAATCAGGAGTTCCCTCTTTCGAAGCCTGTCGTACTGAAGGTCAAAGCAGGAGAGATCGCTTCGCTCGGATATTATGATATCAGCTATGAATGGAACGGCGGCGGCTTCGCCGAAAAGGATGACCGCTGGGCGGTTGTTCCATCTACATACGCCATCGTCGAGGATGCCGGTTCGACTCATCCTCTGGAACTGATCAGGGGTAGCCTCAACTCTACCAACTGGGTTCCGTGGAATGAAAGGAATCCTGTGAAATAAGAGATATCTCTTAGAAAAAAATATGCAATACGTTATATGGGGAAGAGGCTTTACGGAGCCTCTTCCTTCTGTCTGTCCAAGGCGTCCTTCAGCTGAGGAGCACTCTCTATATCGCTGATGAGAATACCGTCCTCACTTACAATGACGACGAGATTCTTCGTTCCGAGCGTAATCACGGGAAGAGAGGTCTCATTTATGACACTCGTGTTCTCTCCCGCATGGATGACAGCCTGTCCTTTCTTCTGCTCCCCTATCTCACTCAGCAGGGCATCCCAGGTGCCGATATCGTTCCAGGTCCCTTCATATTCAACGACAGAGACTTTCTCAAGGTTCTCAAGAACCTCATAGTCGAAACTGATATTCTTCTGCTCCGCATAGGTTTCCAGGAGACGGAAAAAGCTGCCTTCAGCGAGCCTGCTCTCGGTGATTGAGAGCATCATGGAGAGATTGAAGGCGAATACTCCTGCATTCCAGCTGGCTCCTTCCTGAAGCAGCCTGAATGCTTTCTTCTCATCGGGTTTTTCGGTGAACCGTCCGTTCGGGAGGATATATCCGTACCGGGTGGCAGGATAGGTGGGTTTGATCCCCATCAGTGTTACGGTACTGTGATCTTCCGCCACTTTTTCCAGCATCTGTTTCACCGCATGAAAATACCCGTCTTCCGTATAGACATCCACAGGAAGCACAATGACGGCATCCTCATCACAAGCTCCCGAGACATCCCTCAGGTACCTCAAGGCCAAGGCTATGGCGGCAAACGTGTTGCGTCTGCAGGGTTCTCCCACAACTTCCATCTCTTCACCGAGCTCCTCACGGATGAGAGGTATCTGCCCTTCGGCCGTTGCCACCACAACGTGTGAATCAGGAAGAACGTTTTTCAGCTGTCGGTACATTCTCTTCAACATCGATTCCTCGCCGCCGCGGCCGTCGGGAAGGAGATGAAGAAACTGTTTTGATCTCTGTGGAGTACTTAACGGCCAGAGCCGTGTACCTGATCCCCCCGACAGGAGTATAATGTGATTGTTCATGATGCACCTCGCTGCTCCATCATACGGAATAACGGAAAAAATTTCCACATGAACTTGAGTACTCTCCATCTTGACTACTATACATCTGTTTAGTATCATACAGATATGGCAACGATACTGATCGGAACATCCGGTTACAGCTATACGGAATGGGTCGGCCCGGTCTATCCCGAGGGAACCCGGCAGAAAGACTACCTTCCCCTCTATGCTCAGGAGTTCGCAACTGTCGAACTTAATTTCAGCTACTATCAGATGCCTCAGAAGGAACAGCTCAGAACCATGATAGAGCAGAGTTCTCAGAGACTCTCCTTTTCCATCAAGGCCCATCAGAGTCTCACCCATACGGTTGACACCTCCTCCTGGAAGGAGAGCGCCCACCAGTTCTGTCGTGCAGCTGATGAACCTCTTCAGAAAGGACTCCTGTCCGCTCTCCTCTTTCAGTTCCCCTACTCCTTCCATTATGAGACGGATCAAAGACGGTATCTTGATGCCCTTGTCAGGGAGTGTTCATCATTTCCCCTGGCAGTGGAGTTCCGTAACGCACAATGGTATAACAGCAGAACGATCGACGCACTGAGAACACGAGGAATCTCCCTGGTATCGCTCGATCTCCCCGATACAAAGGGAATGCCCCCCATGATGGATGTCCACACCGCACCGCTTGCCTACCTCAGACTCCACGGAAGAAACGGAGAAACCTGGTGGGAGAGTGATGCGGCAAGCCGCTACGATTACCTGTACAGTGACAGAGAGCTTGAATCGATAGCGGATCGGGTGAAGATGATAGGAGCTTCGGCCGACACGGTTCTCGTCTACTTCAATAATCATCGCAGAGGACAGGCCGTAGAAGGAGCCCGGGCACTGCGGAAACTGCTGGGAGTTCATGGAGTCTTTCATGACAGATGAAGCATCAATCATCCATGTGAATGTCACCGACTTTTTCGCCTCCCTCGCAGTGGCTCAGGACAGCTCCCTCAGAAAAGAAGCCTTCGTCATTGCGCCCGACACTTACGGATCCTGTGCAATCATCAATACCTCTGAAGGAGCCCGCAAGGAAGGGATCGAGAAGGGAATGAGCGTTTCCCATGCATTACGCATGGTGCCTCACCTGAAAGTCCTTCTCCCCGATGAAAAACTGGGACAGGCTGTACAGCAGGAGCTTTCACGCATTGCACAGACCTACACACCTTCAGTCGAGCATGACGCACGGGGACATCTCTATCTCGATGCCCGGGGGACCACCCGTCTCTTCGGTCCTCCCCGAGACATAGCCGTGAAGATCTCCTCCCGTATGAGAGAGTCGCTCTCCCTTTCCCCGGCGGTCGCTATCGCATCAAACCGTCTCGTGGCAAAGATCGCGACCCGGGCGATCCGTCCTGCCGGAGTGACCGCCATTTCCCCGGGAGAGGAGCGTCTCTTTCTCCGCTCCCAGGATATCACACTTCTGCCCGGTCTTACCCGTTCCATGAAGAGAGTGCTCACGGCTGCAGGCATGAGGGAGATAGGGTCTCTTGCAGATCTTGATGAAACACAGGTTTCCCTGCTTCTGGGAAAAAAAGGTCTCACGATCAGGCGTTATGCCCTGGGAGAAGATATCGGGGATGCGGGCATGGCCTCTCCTGATGAAAGGGCGTTGGAGGCTCGGGTCGACTTTGCACGGCCGAGTGAGCATCTGCCGACAATCGAGGGCGGTCTGTTCCAGATACTTGAAGAGCTCTGGACCGGTCTGAGAGAGAACGGAGAGAGCGGTGAGCGCATTGAGCTGACTGTGTTCTGGTCTGACCGACAGCTTTCCACGGCGGCATTCTCCATTCCTCCGACCCTTCTCTATGACGGACAGCTTATCGGAACTGGACGCACATGGCTGAACAGGGCGTTAACCCGACGGATCAGGGTATCGGGCATCCACGCGAGGATAACGGGAATGAGGAAACGTCGCATCCAGCGGGACCTGTTCCTTCTGGAACAGGAAGAGAAACATGAGAGGTTTCAGAAACAGGTGGACAGTCTGAGGCAGGTGTACGGGAACCGGATCATCACACGGAGTTTTGCACTCTTCCATGGCTAGCAGACTCGGTATCATAAGCGCCTACTCTCTCCTGTACGGCGTTCTCCTGCCGACGGAGATTCTGAAGGCCTGTAGTGAGTATGGTATAAAGAGCATTGCTGTGACCGATATCGCGAGTCTGCACGGGCTTCACGCTTTCAGGGAGGAGGCTCAGGAATACGGGATCACCATCATCACTGCAGTGAAATTCATTGACACAGAGGGTCCTGTGTGGGTCTTCGTCTCCTCAGATACAGGATATTCGGCACTCACACGCCTCCTCTCATCCTACAGGAGCGAGGAGGGCTGCACAGATTTTCTCTCACGTTGGAATGAAGGACTCTTCATTGCATCCTCGTCGTTTTCCATCCTCAGAAAACTGAAGGAGAGATGCACCCATCTCTATGCTGCAATCACGCCGCAGAACTTCGAGGCGGTCACCCATGCCTCACGCCTGGAGCTTCCTTTGGCTGCCCTGGAGGATGCGATATTCCTGAAATCTTCAGACCGGGACCTCCACCGGGTACTGTGTGCGGTCTCTCAGAGAAAGACCGTGGGTTCCCTTGATGAGTCTACCCTTGCTCCCTCCGGTGCCGTGCTTCACAGCGAAGCTGAATACCTCAGGATATTCTCTCCCTGGCCCGAGGCCATCGAAAACAGCGAGCAGATTGCACATCAGTGCACCTCTCTCCAGCTCTTCTCCTCCCTGATTTTCCCTTCCTACCATGCAGAAAGCGGTCAGAGCAGCGCTGAAGAACTCAGACAGAGAGTATTCGAGGGTGCTCACCGGCGGTACGGGGAGCTCGGAGACGGAATTATTGAAAGGATCGAGTATGAACTGGATATCGTCACGAGAAAAGGATTCGCTCCCTATTTTCTTATCATGCACGATATCGTACGCATGGCCTCCCGCAGCTGCGGCAGAGGATCAGCCGCGGCATCGATCATCTCCTATGCCCTTGCCATCACACAGGTAGACCCGATTGCCTACAACCTCTATTTCGAACGTTTTCTCACCGCCTCCCGGGAAGATATGCCCGATATCGATGTCGATTTCGCCTGGGATGAGAGGGATGAGATCCTTCATCGTGTCATTGAAATGTTCCGTGAGGATCAGTGCGCACGTGTTGCGAACCACAACCTTTTCAGATTCCGTTCTGCCGTACGGGAATGTGCGAAAGCACACGGGTTGAGTGACAGCGAGATCACTCAGGTGATGAAAGGAGGGAATCAGCTGATGCAGAACGATTCCCTCTGGAGACAGATATTCTCTCTCGCCCGGCGTCTCACCGGGCGACCCCGAGCCCTTTCCATGCACTGCGGAGGACTCGTCATCACCCCCCGTACGATTGATACCTATGCACCACTCACCCGTTCCCGTGAAGGCTACCCCCTTCTCACCTGGGAAAAAGAGGGCGTCGAGAGTGCAGGGCTCGTGAAGATAGACCTGCTCGGGAACCGGTCTCTTGCTGTCATACGTGATACCCTCTCTTCGCTCAGCGATGAGGGCATCATCATCGATCAGAGCACCTGGCGCCCGGCAGAAGACCCTGCCACGGTCGATATCCTCAGCCGGGGAGAGTCGATGGGAGTGTTCTATATAGAGTCTCCGGCCATGAGACTGCTGCAGAAGAAGACCGAGAAAGGGGACTTCGACCACATCGTCATTCATTCCTCCCTGATCAGGCCGGCGGCGAACGCCTTCGTCAGCGAGTATGTCGAGAGGGTCCACGGGAAAAAGTGGGAACCGGTACATCCTCTCTTCGAAGAGATCGTGAAGGAAAGCTACGGGATCATGTGCTATCAGGAGGATGTATCGAAGACCGCGATCGCCCTTGCAGGTTTCAGTGAATATGACGGAGATCAGCTCCGCAAGGTCGTGGCGAAGAAGAACAGGGAGAAGCGCCTGGCAGCTTACGAGAAGCAGTTTGCTGCAGGCTGCAGAGAACGGAAGGTGTCAGAAGCTGTCATCACAAAGCTCTGGTCGATGATCCTCTCCTTCGACGGATACTCCTTCTGCAAGCCCCACTCAGCCTCCTACTCAATGGTATCCTTTCAGTCGGCCTATCTGAGAGCACACTACCCCGCCCCGTTCATGGCCGCGGTCATCTCCAACAGAGGAGGATTCTACTCGGAGGCCGCCTATATCAGCGAAGCACGCCGTATGGGGCTGAAGGTGAGCGGACCCGATATCAACGAGAGTTCCTATCACTACAGGGGATCAGGGAGCCGTATCACCGTCGGATTCATGGCCGTGAGGGAACTCTCCTACTCCGGCGTTCAGGATATCCTCTCTCAAAGATCTCACGGCGGCTTGTATCAGTCGCTTGAGGATGTCGCCGAACGACTGTCTCTCACACATACCGATATCGCCTCTCTTGCCTCCTGTGGAGTCTTTGATTCCATTTCCGGAAATCTTTCCCGTGAACAGCAGGTCCGCACACTCCTGATCAGAAGAAGGAAAAAAGAAGATCGGGGAGGAGAGCTCTTTGAACGTGAAATACCGCCTCTCCCCCCCTCCCGTAAGAGCGTTGCACTGAAAAACAACCGTGATGAGCTGCTGAGGGAATATCAGTCACTCGGGTTCCTGAGAAATCACCATGTTCTGTTCCTCTATGCCCGCCAGCTCACACGGATACGGAGAATCCGGGGGTATGAGATTCCCCTCCATGTGGAACAGTCTGTCACGCTGGCCGGATGGCCCGTCACAAAACGGACCGTCATGACGAAGAACGAGAAGGCAATGGCCTTCATTTCCTTTGAGGATGAGACCTGTCTGTACGAGACCGTTATCTTTCCTCCTGTACATGCCCGGTATGAATCCCTCATCTATGCAAGCCGGCCACTCCTCGTGCGGGGCGTGGTGAAAAAGTGCTATCAGGCATACTCGGTTGAGGTGATCTCACTGCAGCCCCTGGTATAAAGGATTCCTTTCAAAGACCGGCAGAATTCAATCACAACCTATCAGGAAGTTTTTATCTTTATCTTTTTACAACGAGTCAAAGATACGGTACAATGTACTCTGGTATACCTAAAGGAGGAAATGGTGAAGATTCAGAAACAGCAGGCTATGAGGAATGTCCTTATCGGCCTAAGTCCCCTTATTCTAGCTGCGATATACTTCTTCGGGTGGAGATTTCTTGCAGTGTACAGTGTCGTACTGCTCTTCGGTCTCCTGAGCGAATGGTTCATGGCGAAGAAGTACAACTACAAAGTGACCGAGTCACTCTATGTGAGCGCAACACTGTTCGCTCTCTCACTCCCGCCGACCATACCGCTCTGGATAGCGGCCGTAGGCATCATGTTCGGTGTCGTGTTCGGCAAGATGGTGTTCGGTGGATTCGGACGGAATGTCTTCAATCCGGCAATCACCGCTCGCGCATTTGTCTATATCAGCTTCGGTGTACCTCTCACAGCACGGTTTGTGGCTCCACAGAGCACCCTTTCAGCTATCCCCGGAGGCTTCGCCTCCTGGCTCAGCTCAGCAGACTCGGTGGCGGCAGCGACTCCTCTGATCACGAAATCAGAGTCGATTCTGAATCTTTTCCTTGGAAATATCGCAGGAAGCTTCGGCGAAACAAGCGCACTTCTCATTCTCATCGGCGGAGCATATATCATCTACAAGAAGTCTGCGGCATGGCGTCTGGTCGTCGCTTCTCTCCTTTTCTTCCTTATCACCCAGTCCCTCGTATGGCTGGGAGGAAAAGAAGGGGCTCTGGATCCTGTCACAGCACTTCTCAGTGGATCATTCCTCCTGGCAGCCTTCTTTATGATTACCGACCCTGTCAGTTCATCACAGTCAACTGATACGGGAAGGTGGATCTACGGCGGACTCTTCGGCATCCTCACGGTCCTCATCAGAGAGTTCTCTTCCTGGGCAGAGGGTGTCACCTTCGCGATACTGCTCGTGAACATGTTCGCCCCTCTTGTCGACCACCTGATCAAAGCCTCAAAGAAGAAAAAGAAAGAGAAGAAGGCAGCTTCCCAGGGAGGTGCCGCATGAAAAAAGACGGAATCTATGCCACACGGATACATCCGATCGTATTCATGGCAGTGGTAACTGTCATCTGTGTCACGATCCTCAGTGCTCTATACCTCTCCACTCAGGAACGAGTGGAAGAAAACGAACTCTTTTTTCTGAGACGGAGTGTACTTGACGCCGCACGCATCTCACACGACGGATCAGTCGATTCAGTGCAGAGTCTCTATGAATCTTCCGTGAGTGAGAGCGGAGAAACGTACAGAATCAGCAAGGACGGTTCAGACCCGATCACTGTCGTTCAGCGCACAGGTCCCGGCCTGTGGGGGCCGATCACCGTGATGATAGGGTTCTCCTCTCCTGACATGCTCTCGGGGATATCGATCGTATCACAGAATGAGACCCCGGGTCTCGGAGCACGTATCGAGGAGCCCTGGTTCACTGCCCAGTTTGCAGGGAAGAGCGGTCCGTTCACCCTTGTAGAGGAGGGAACCAGCGACGCAGACGGAGAAGTAGATGCTATCACCGGTGCGACCAGGACCTCCCGCTACTTCAGAGATATCGTGAACCGTGCAGTGAGCGATGGTCAGTCGATCTATGGAGGAGAGTAAGATGGCTAAAGGAAAACTGAAACAGACCTTCATGACACCGCTGGGAAAGGAGAATCCGGTCTTTGTTCAGATTCTCGGTATCTGCAGCACTCTGGCTGTGACGAACCGTCTCGATAATACCCTGGTGATGAGCCTCGGCGTGATCTTCACCCTCGCTCTCAGCTCATTCACCCTCTCTCTCATGAGGAAGTGGATTCCATCACGCATCCGCATGATGGTCGAGACTCTGGTTATCGCAACATTCGTCATTATTGTCGATATTGCCCTCAAGGCATTCTACCCTGAGATGTGGAAATCACTCGGACCGTATGTCGGTCTTATCATAACGAACTGTATCGTCATGGGACGAATCGAGGCGTTCGCCCTTCAGAACAAACCGTCCCTCTCACTGGTTGACGGTATTGCATCGGGTATCGGCTACGCCTACGTGCTCCTGATCATAGCGTTCTTCCGGGAACTGCTGGGAACCGGAAGCCTCTTCGGCTTCACGATCCTCGGAGACTGGTGGACCTCATGGGCTATCATGATCATGCCCCCTGGCGGGTTCTTCATGCTTGCCATCTTCATCTGGGTCGCCAAGGAAGTATTCATGAAGGAGGCTACAACATGAGTGAAATGCTTTTTCCGTTAGCTGTATTCTTTGCAGCGGCTTTTACAAACAACATTCTCCTGACGAATTACCTTGGAATGTGCTCCTTCCTCTCTGTCTCGAAAGAGATAGAGACCTCGGCAGGGCTCGGAATTGCAGTCACCTTCGTCATGGCAGTAACCACGGCTCTCAACTGGGTGGTGTATCACCTGCTCCTGGTCCCCTTCGGACTGGAATACCTGAGATTCATCGTATTCATCATCGTCATAGCGGCCTTCGTGCAGCTGATCGAGATGGTGATAGAACGGTACAGTGAGGGACTCTACTTCGCTCTCGGTATCTTCCTTCCTCTCATCACCGTGAACTGTGCCATCCTCGGTGCATCACTGTTCATGGTTATCCGGGAATACTCGTTCATGACGACCTTCTTCTTCGGTATCGGAAGCGGCCTCGGCTGGTTCCTCGCCATCATGGCGATGGCCGGTATCAGGCAGAAACTGAAGACTGCAAAAGTTCCCCCAGGTCTTGACGGCCCGGGAATCGCTCTTATCATCGCCGGCTTCATGGCCATGGCCTTCATGGGCTTCAGCGGCATGATCACCATCGGATAAGGGGGGAGCTATGATTACAACCTTACTTATCAGCGTGCTTATCATCACCGCCATCAGCGTTGTTCTCGCACTCATGATGGTGGTGGCTGATGCCACGGTGGGAAACTATGGTGATGTGAATATCACAATCAATAATGACAAGGAGCTTACGGTCAAAGGAGGACAGCCTCTTCTCAAGGCATTAGTCGGAGAAGGAGTGTTCATCCCCAGTGCCTGCGGCGGACGAGGGTCCTGCGGGCTGTGCAAGGTGAAGGTTACCGAGGGAGGAGGAGACTTCCTCCCGACCGAACTCCCCTGGCTTTCAGATGAAGAGAAGGCGAACCAGGTCCGTCTTTCCTGCCAGTTCAAGGTAAAGCAGAATGTATCCATCCAGATTCCTGAAGAGCTGTTCAACGTCCGTCAGTTCGATACCACTGTCGAGAGTATCGTGGACCTCACGCACGATATCAAGCAGGTGCGACTGAAGATCAACGGTGATGAGACGATCAACTGCAAAGCAGGTCAGTTTGTCCAGTTCCAGGTTCCTGAGTACGAACTCACGGATGAGGAGGTCTACCGGGCCTATTCGATGGCTTCGATTCCATCTGACAACACCCATATCGAACTCGAGATACGTCTGGTTCCCAATGGCATCTGTACGACCTATGTTCATAAACATCTCAAGGAAGGAGATTCGGTCACGATAAACGGCCCCTATGGAGACTTCTATCTCCATGACACCGAACGTGACATCATCTGCATCGCAGGTGGATCGGGTATGGCACCTATCAAGTCGATTCTTCTTGATATGGCTGAGAAGAAGAGTACCCGCAATGCGAAGTACTTCTTCGGTGCCCGTTCGAAGCGGGACCTCTTCCTCCTTGATGAGATGAAAGCGATTGAAAAGGAGATGCCCTCCTTCACCTTTATCCCGGCGCTCAGCGAACCTGCTGAAGAAGATAACTGGGATGGAGAAGTGGGACTCATCACTGACGTCGTGAGACGTCTCAGCGACAACGCGGCAGAAGCTGAGGCATACCTGTGCGGATCACCGGGTATGATCGATGCCTGTCTGAAAGTCCTGACCGACCTCGGCATGCCCGAGGAACGGATCTACTACGACAAGTTCGCCTAGAAGGGAGGAATTGGTATGAAACAGACACCTGAATATGATGCGATACAGAGACAGATGGCTCCGGGAGTTATCACCCTCGACGGCTTTCTCGGGTCAGACACGCGGAAGCTGATCGATATCCTGAACTCTGACGATGCCAGAGTCCACTCTCTCAATGTCACTCACGAAGCTATTGCAGAAAGAATGCAGTATTTCAGGGACGCAGGGCTGGACGGTCTGGGTGAGTTTCTGAAAATGGATGACCATTTTGAAGTGCGGGTCGACTCGGTCAGAGGTAAGCTCCCCTCCCCCTTCGGAGGAAAGGGGATGTACGAGAAAGTGAACACCACCGTGAAGAATCTGCACAGCAAGACAGAGGTCACCTACACCGACCTCCATATTCACTTCGTGAAAGATCATGGATTCTACGAAGGAGAGGGATCTCCCTTCAGGATCGAACCGGCTCTCCTCTCTCAGACTCTTGAAGTTCCCGAAAACGAAAGCTATGAGAGAAAGAAACAGCTGTGAAACGACACATCCCACGAGATTCTCGTGGGATGTTCTGTATCAGGCCGCTGAAACTCCGTCCTAGTTTCCTATTGCCTCGACCGTTCTGAGAATAAGATCCCGGTTCTTTCCGATGAGCGCCTTTTTCTTGATCCCCAGATGAAGGGATTCAATGAGAGCTTCAAGGGTAAGCAGTCCGGTATGGTGAAGGAAAGCCGTGATCATCACGAGAGCTGTAGCCTGGGGTATTCCCGCCTCTTCAGCCAGAGCTGATCCGGGAACATGATAGACGTTCACATCCTCACGTGTCGGTTCATGATCGATCAGAGAGGAGTTCACAACGATGGTTCCTCCCGGTTTCACCATCCGCTCATACGCGGTGAGCGAGGGAGAATTGAGGACGATCAGATTATCGAGCTCCTCAGCGAGGGGCGAAGAGACTTCGTCGGGGGAGATTACAACGGTTACACTCGCTTTTCCACCTCGCATTTCAGGTCCGTAGGAAGGGAGCCAGGAAACCTGAAGCTGATGGGATATTGCCGCATTCGCGAGACTCACTCCACCGGAGAGAACCCCCTGGCCGCCGAATCCAGCAACCATGATGGCAGTTTCCTCTTCAAGAGGAATAGCCGCCATCTCCTTCCTCTCCCCCCCGTCGTTCAGGGCGGCGAGGAAATCATCACCGGTAAGGAACGGGAAGAGAGAAGGTCCATAGGGAGGAACAGAATCGGCTCTATCGATAAAAGTTCCAAGAGGGAACACCTTCGAAAGGACATCATCGATATGCTGGCGGGAATCCACCGCATTCATCTTCCAGCTTGTGGGACAGGCACTGAGGATCTCCACGAAGGAGAACCCTTTGTTATCCACTTGATTCTTCAGCGCCTTCTCGATCATCCGTTTTGTTCTCAGCATCTCTTTCTTCGATGAGACTGCACAGCGTGAAACGAGGACAGGCTCTTCCAGGGTGGCGATAATCTCAGCCATCCTGATGGGAGACCCGTCTCTCTTCCTGTCCCGTCCGAAGGGCGTGGTGAGAGTCTTTTCCTCGAGCAGAGTTGTCGGGGCCATCTGGCCGCCGGTCATTCCGTAGGTTGCATTGTTGATGAAGAACACCGTCATATTCTCACCGCGGTTGGCAGCATGAACGATCTCGGTGGTTCCGATCCCTGCAAGGTCTCCGTCTCCCTGATAACTGATGACGATGGAGTCCTCATGAACCCGCTTGAATGCGGTACCGACGGCAGGGGCTCTGCCGTGGGAACACTGGATATTTCCTGTATCGAAATAGTAGTAGCTGAAGACAGAGCATCCGACAGGGGAAAGGAACACCGTCCTATCCTGAATATCAAGATCCTCGATCGCCTGGGCGATCATCTTCTGTATCGTGCCGTGCCCGCAGCCCGGGCAGTAGTGTGTGACACGGGTATCACCATCTTTCCGGGTAAAATCCTTGTAGAACACATCACTGGTCTTTATCTGTTCCATATATCTCACCCCTCAAGATACTGTGCGGCAAAGGTGACGAGATCCTGAGACTTCATCACTTCGCCTCCCATCCGTGTGAAAGAAAGAACCTTGGTCAGTCCTTCCACGCTGAGTCTCACATCCTCGGCCATCTGACCGTTGCTCAGTTCAACAGCTACAAGGGGGATCTTCTTTTCTGCGAGCTCACGCAGCCTCTCCTTCGGGAAAGGGAAAAGAGTTTTAAGGCGCAGCATGCCGACCTTGTGACCCAGCTCTCTCAGCTTCTTTACAGCACCGTGACAGATTCTCGATACGATACCATAGGTGATGAAGACAAGCTCTGCATCCTCGGTATCGGTCTCAACGAAATCAACGACCTCTCTTTCCACCTGAGCATAGATATTCTGAAGCAGGATATTCTGTTCCTCCATCAGTGAGGGAGACATGAAGATCGAAGTGATCAGATTCTCTCTGCTCTCTTTGTCGCCATAGAGAGCCCACTCCTTCCTCGGACTCTCTTCGAGAGCACCCGAGACCTCGACAGATTCCATCACCTGACCGAGATAGGCGTCTCCGAGGATGAATACGGTCATCCGGTACCGTTCTGCAAGCTCAAAGGCCATCTTCGTGAAATCGAACATTTCCTGTGCACTGGCGGGTGCCAGTACAATATTCTTATAGTTACCCTGTCCGCCGCCTTTCACGACCATGGCGTAATCACCCTGTTCCGGCCAGATATTGCCGAGTCCGGGACCGGCACGCTGCATATCGATAATGACTGAAGGAAGCCGGGCACCGGCCATGTAACTGATCCCTTCAGCCATAAGAGCGATACCGGGCCCGCTGGAAGCCGTCATCACCCGTGCACCGGCACTCGCTGCTCCGTAGAGCATATTGATCACACTTACTTCACTCTCTCCCTGAAGGTAGGTTCTCCCGGTTTTGGTGAAATAATACGAAGCGGTCTGGGCGATCTCACTTGCCGGGGTGATAGGATACCCGAAAAAATGGGTACACCCCGCCATGAGAGCACCGAAGACCGCTGCATCGTTCCCTTTCATCAGGCGCTTGTACATGATTCTTCCTCAATATTCTTAAGTACCGTCAAAGCTCTCGGCTCAGGACATGCAAGCACACACATCCCGCACCCGATACATACGCTGTCAGGTACCACTTCAACGTTGACATATCCCTGTTCGTTGATCCCTGTGCCGATACGGAGACAATCTTTCGGACAGACGGAAGGGCAGATGCCGCAACCTTTACATCTCGAAGCATCGACTATCACACGATTACTCATATTCGTAATTCTCCTTTCCAAGAGATGTGATAATATTGACAATATAACAAGAAGGTGTCAACAATAAAGCCGATTTTCTTAGTGTTTTTTCCTTTTTCACCCTCTTATTTTGACAATCTATCACTTATACGTAAATATTAACTAGTAAAATACTACGTGTTAGTAAGAACCTACTATAGATAAAATACCACTCTCAGGGGACAAAATCCAGCTAAACATACGTTCCTTTCCCCTATCGGAAGCACCTTACCTCCCTTTCTTCTTTATCTGTGCTTTTCTTGACATTTGAATTAATTATGTCAATATTGACTTTACAGGATAGTGTGTCATAGTAATAACATAAGGGGATGGCACCTGAAGCGTATAAAGCGCACCTACAAGGAGAATAGAAATGTATCAGACTATTCCGCAGCTTTTGCGGACGATCAGTTCAGAATATCCACAGCAGCATGTTCAGATGTATAAGGATGATGAGGGGAATTTCCTCTCGGTCACCTATAAAGATTTTACGAACCTATCAGAACAGCTCGCCGCAGGCCTCTCCTCACTGGGAATCAACCGGGGAGACAATGTGGGACTCATCAGTGATAACAGGAAAGAATGGCTTCTAGCCGACACCGCTATTCTCTCTCTCGGTGCGGCAGATGTACCGCGTGGAAGAGATGCGATGCCGCATGAACTTGAGTTCATTCTGAAAACAAGTGAATGTACCATCTGTTTCGTGGAGAATGAAGAACAGCTTGCGAAGGTGGCAGCTCTCACGGCTTCCCTTCCTCAGCTTAAGACACTCATCCTGATGGACAGGCAGCATCACACGGAGAAGGACAAAGAGAGGGCATCAATCTCACTTGAAGTTCTCACCTTCGATGACATCCTTGCCCGGGGAGAGAAGAGTCTCAAGGAGAATCCTGACCTGGTGCAGAAGGAGATCGAGCAAGGGAAAGGCGAGGACCTCGCCACCATTATCTTTACAAGCGGTACGACCGGTGAACCGAAAGGGGTTATGCTCACTCATCAGAATTTCCTGTTCCAGCTTGAACAGATCCCCAAGTTCATAGACTTTAAAAAGGGGGAGCGATGGCTCAGTGTTCTTCCTGTCTGGCACTCGTTTGAACGAATTCTCCAATATGTGATCATCTCTCAGGCTTCAACGGTCGTCTACTCGAAACCGATCGGAAAGATCATGCTTGTCGACCTTCAGAGAACGAATCCTCAGTGGATGGGCTCGGTTCCGAGAATCTGGGAAGCAGTAAAAGGCGGAGTCTACCAGAACGTGAAATCCAAATCACCTGTGGCACGGGGACTCTTCCATTTCTTTGTCTTTATCGGAGCCGCGCATGCCGATGCGCTGGCAAGGATCGGAAACAGGAAACCGCAGTTCTCCCGCAGGTTCTACCCGGCGGATCTTCTTATCGGTCTTCTTGTGTTCATCCCGACACTGCCGCTGAAGTATCTTGGAGATATCCTCGTCTTCAAGACAATCAAGAAGAAGTTCGGCACCGGCTTCAGGGCAGGAGTCTCCGGAGGAGGCTCTCTCCCCTCTTCGATCGACAAATTCTTCAAAGCCATCGGCGTTACTTTGCTGGACGGGTACGGACTTACCGAGACCGCCCCGGTCATCGGGCTGAGAGAACTCGGACATCAGGTACCCCTCACCGTCTCCCCTCTTCCCGAGACAGATATCAGTATTATCAAAGATGACGGGACTCTGGCGAAACCCGGCGAAAAAGGAGTCATCTGGGTGAAAGGCGGGCAGGTGATGAAGGGGTATTACAAACGTCCCGATCTGACCGACGCAATCATGGATAAGGAAGGCTATCTGAATACCGGAGATATCGGTGTCTGGACCTATAAAGGAGAATACGGCATCCGGGGACGTGCAAAAGACACGATCGTCTTGAGCGGCGGAGAGAATATCGAACCGGTTCCCCTTGAAGCCCGCCTGAGAGAGTCCGAGTATATCGAACAGGCTATGGTTGTCGGTCAAGACCAGAAATATCTTGGAGCGTTGATTGTTCCTGACAGCAAGATGATTGAGCAGTATGCAAAAGAGCAGGGAATCCCCTACATGACCCGTAAGGATGCTCTCCTCCTTGATGAGGTCAGGGCACTGATCCAATCCGAGATCAATGAGCTTGTCAGTGCGAAGAACGGATTCAAGTCCTTCGAACTGATCAACCGCTTCCATCTGATCTGCGAACCCTTCAAGGTAGGAGAGCAGCTCTCTGCAAAGCAGGAGGTGATGAGGCATAAGGTCTCTGAGCAGTATGCGAAAGAGATTTCCTCCTTATTTGCCTGATTCATAAGGTTGCAGTATATTAAATCTATCTGTTGCATTTGCAACTGATAGCTTTTTCTTTTTCAGATACTATCCGGTTATCAGGAATATATAAGGAGACATAATATGAGTGCAGAAATACAGAACAGCAATGAAAGAAGCTCTCTCCTCAAGGAGATGATTAAAAGACTTCATAACGGAGAGGAGTTTGAAGCTGTAAAGAAAGAGTTCGCCGAAGCCTTCGAAGGAGTCGGCGCAGATGAGATCGCCGATGCCGAGAAGAAGCTTATCGATGAAGGCGAAGTAAGTGTGGAAGAGGTTCAGAGACTCTGTGACGTTCACTCTGCACTCGTTCACGGTTCGGTTGCCGATATTCACGGGCATAAGAAAATGGATGAGACCCTCGGTCATCCTGCCTGGATCCTCAAGAAGGAGAATGAACACCTCACAAAACTCATCAACAGCATTGAAGAGCATATCACCTCTCTGGCGAAAGGCAATGTAGCTGCCGTCGAGAGTATTGCAGAAGAACTTGCCGACCTGAAGAAAATCGATTCCCACTATGCGAAGAAGGAGAATCTCTGGTTTCCTCTCATGGAGAGCCACGGTATCACAGCTCCGCCGAAAGTCATGTGGGGTGTTGATGACGAGATCCGCGACATGATCAAGATCGTGAGTGGAACCTTTCAGGAGATGGTTGACGCGGGACGTCCCGATGAAGCGACAAGAGAACGGTTTGTGAAGGAGTTCACCTCGACAAAGAACAAGATCGAAGAGATGATCACCAAGGAGAATGAGATCCTTATCCCCATGGTATCTGAAGTCTTCACTCCGCACGAATGGAAGGTCATTGCAGACGGTATTGATGAGTTCGCAGACTCCTACGTAGCGTCCGATCATACCTGGGAACCTGAAGGCGAAACCCGGGAAGTGGTGCCCGAGCTTTCCTCAGGAACGATCACCCTGCCGAGCGGACATTTCACACCCGAAATCCTCACCCTCGTACTGAACACACTCCCTGTCGATATAACCTTCGTAGACAAGGATGACAAGGTCGCCTACTTCAGTCAGTCAAGTGAAAGAATCTTCCCGAGAACAACAGCTATCATAGGAAGAGAAGTTGTGAACTGCCATCCACCTGCATCAGTGCATATCGTTGAAAAGATCGTGGGTGAATTCAAGAACGGAACACGGGATGTTGCTGAGTTCTATCTTCACCTCGGCGAAGCCTATGTACATATCAGATACTTCGCTGTGAGAAACGAGAAAAAGGAGTACATGGGAACCCTCGAAGTTTCACAGAACATCGCACCGATCCAGGCGATCAGCGGCGACAAGAAGCTGCTGGACTGGTAGAAATGTCTATTTCTGACCTCCACGTGTAACGGGAACGAAAAAGAAATACAGGAATCATCAAAGATAAAACGAGGCTGCCGAATGGCAGCCTCATCCTGTTTCTCACCTTAAACCGGTTTCCCGGGTCGTATTATTCGGTTGTCACAGCGGCGACGACGGTACCGCTGTAGGCATCGCTTTCTGGAAGCGTGCCATTTGCATCGCCATTGAAGGTGACCGTCAGTTCAAGGGTTTTCCAGCGGAGACCGCTAGACTGAGTAGAAAGAACCGTCCCGCTTACAGCTTCAGGAAGCTCATTCGTCCAATCCTCTTCATCACTTCCCAGGCTCGATCCTGTCACCTTCACATTTCCCGTCCCATGCGAGTCCTCATAGGTAAGGAGGAAAGGTACGTAGTACGTGGTCGATCCAATGGTAGCTGAGAGGGGGTTGAGGGTGAAAGAGACCGACGCCTGAGCTGCACCGGTTGTCAGCAGATTATAATAACCGACAGCTTGAGCCTCACTTGACTCAAGATCGAGTCCGGTTCTCAACTGGTCACCTACATTTCCTGCACTTATATTCAGCCTTGCCATATCTGAGTCTGTACTGTCCATGGTTGAGAAACCGTGAAACAGGCCACCTTGAACATTCGCTTCAAGGGTCAGCTCAACCACATCAGATCCATCGGCAGCAAAAGCTGCAGCCATGAGAGAAATACATAATACTGTAAGAATCGCTCGTCTCATACATCTACCTCTTCACACTTCTTTGTATTAATCTTAACTAAATGGTAACAGAGAGGATTACTTATGTCAAATCTTTATGTGAGAAGTTGAGAACTTTTATCAAATTTTTATATACTTAACACTAAAAGTTTTACACAATTTAACCACAAAACATCTATACACAAAGCATATATTTTCAGAGAAAACACTCGCAGATTCGCAACCTTTATCTTTTGGTTTTTTGCCAAAATCCTATGTCTAATGTCGCATGTTTTTGTAATATGTTCAAAAACTTATCACATTCAAAGAAAAGAAAAACCGGTCTCTGTGAGACCGGCTGAGATGACAGAAAGAGAGGAAAAACTGATTTCAATGCGTATCAGGCAAACCAGGTGAAGCCGTTCTTCTTCGCCATCTCTTCTGCGAAACGAGGAAGAGTCCGTATGGGGTAGACTTCCATGGGGGATTCATCAGCAAGCATCGGCTCGACAATTCTCCACGATTCACAGATTTCAGTCATGGAGGGGAAGAGGGACTTATCGCCGATGAGGATCTTCTGAACGATCTGCTCGTAGGCTTCTGGGGTATTCGCCCCGAAGGTCTCCGCCTGATTGAACCGGAACCTGACGGGCTTGCTCTTCCAGCTCGTATTCGGCTCCTTCAGATTCATGACGATATCGATCGTCAGTTCAGGATGGATGGTGATGATAACACTGTTATCCTCGATCTGGGCATCATTCATCACTTTCTGGGTCTTGTTTTTGAATTTCACGTAGATAAGTGACTTGGCATGCTCCTGCATCTTTCCCGTTCTGATATAGATGGGAATATCTGCCATATAGTAATTATTCACACTCAGTTTGAGAGCGGCATAGGTCGGGGTGTTCACGATATGACCGCTTCCGGCTCCAAGGGATTCATACCGGCCGGTATAGAACTCCTCGGGTGGCGCTATAGCTCTGAGAACCTTGGCCTTCTCTGCTGCGATATCTTCCGGTGTCAGAGTTGTCGGATCGCTCATGGTGAGGTAGGTGATGATCTGCATGATATGATTCTGTATCGTATCTCTGATGACACCGATCTTCTCATAGAAGCCGAGACGCTGATCAACCCCGTGAGTCTCATCAAAAATAATCTGGATTGAGTCGATGGAACGGTTATCCCATATCATCCTGATGATATCATTATGGAATCTGAGGAGAAGGAGGTTCTGCATGAACTCCTTCCCGAGATAGTGGTCTACACGATAGATTTCTCTGTCAGTGAACGCTTTCAGGAGAATATCATTGTACCGCTTTGCCGTCACATGGTCGAACCCGAACGGTTTTTCAACCACGATCTTCTTGGAGAGGGTCACCCTCTGTGCGATAACACCATCCACGATCTGGATCTGACGTATCGCGTCTTCATAAAGACTCGGCTGCAGAGCCATATAGTAGATGATATTCACCTCTTCTCCCTCGGAGGTGAGAGAGACAAGATGCTTTGAGAGGCTGTCAGTCGCTGCTTTTTCATCACTCATATCATACTGCAGGTAATCAAGGGCATCGAGGAACTGTTTCGATGCATTCTCGCGGATCATCGCCTTGGTAAACTCTTTCTTTGAAGTAAAACGTCTTCCCAGAGCGATGAGGGTGAAATCAAACCCCTTGGTCTGCAGGTTCTCATAGGCCGGATACAGTTTCTTCTGTGCAAGGTCGCCGGTTCCGCCGAACTGTATGATGATCTGTTTCATGATGAAGAATCTCCTTTTTCTGCGAGATCGGTAATTAGCAGAGGATTGAATCCCCGGGCATGAAAGAAAAGAGAAGGGAGTGTTTCAGGAG
The DNA here is from genome assembly GCA_963676605.2 of Sphaerochaetaceae bacterium. Lineage (GTDB taxonomy): Bacteria > Spirochaetota > Spirochaetia > Sphaerochaetales > Sphaerochaetaceae > SABI01. Next base: position 47,918 of record CAXXSP010000002.1, read on the forward strand.
TTTCCTCTCCTCTCATATAGCGGGCAAAGGCATCTCGCTTGCCTTCCCCGAAACAGAGAAGGAAGACCTTCCCTTCTTTCGTATAGGTCTGAAATGCATGGTAGGAGAAAGTCACTCTCCTGTCGGGAGGTTTCGGACTCTCATGGATCGCAATAAGATCAGGTTCTCCCTCTGAACTCTTTCTATACGAAGAGGGGAACAGGGATGCAAAGTGTCCGTCTTCCCCCACTCCCAGAAAGAGCAGGTCGAAAGAGAACTCTCGAGGGAGTACCATCATCTCTGAGGGAATGATGAGCTGGGAGAGAGTGAACCTGGATTGTTTCAGCGCCTCGTCAATACCGTAGTCCATCAGCATCGGCTCATTCTTCTCACCCTCAAGCCGTTCGTCCACAAGGTAGAGCTCCACTTTCCGGAGTATATCATCGGCAAGGGAAAAGAGGGCTTCGATCACCTTCTTTGCTCCCCTGCCACCGGGAATGCCTATCCTGAGACGGCTCTTCCCCTCACTTTCTTCCCTGATGATATCGCGTATGAGAGAGATGGTTTCTTCATAGCTGTTCACATATAGACTTCTCATATCTTCAGAATATACGGAAAAAGAGGTGAAAAAGAAATACCCTAACCGATGATCCCGAGCTTTCTCGCCTCATCTGCTATGATATCAACAGCCTGTTCGATTTCTGAAGGAGTGTGAACCGCCATGCAGGAAGTCCTCAGCAGCGATCTAGAGGGAGGAACAGCAGGAGAGATGACCGGGTTTACGTATACTCCCCTCTCAAAAGCCTTCCGCCAGAGGTGGAAGGTCTTCTCGTTGTCACCGATAACGAGGGGAACTATCGCAGTCTCACTCGTGCTTATATCAAAACCGTGAGAGACGAACCCCTCCCTGAGAAGCTGCGCATTGCGCTGAAGAGAGGCAACCAGAGTGGTGTCCTCCCGTATTATTTTCAGTGCCGTCATCGTTACCGCAATATTTGCAGGGGGCATGGAAGCCGAGAAGATCAGAGGCCGTGCAAAGTGCTTGATATAGTCGATGACGGAGAGATCTCCGGCAATAAAGCCTCCGATGGAGCCGAACGACTTACTGAAGGTGCACATGACGAGATCTGCCAGGCCATACTGGCCTCCCCAGTGTTCTCCCGTCCCTTTGCCGCTTTCCCCGATAACCCCAAGAGCATGGGCTTCGTCCAGATAGATCGCCGCCTGATACCGGTCGGCGATTTCACGGAGAGCCGGGAGCGGCGCGATATCACCTTCCATAGAAAACACACCGTCCACGATGATCATCTTGGCCTCATCCAGAGGAATCCTCTGAAGGACTCTCTCGAGATCTTCAAGGTCGTTATGTCTGTACCTGTGAAGATTGATTTTTTTCATTCCCTGACCGAGGAATACGCCGTCCATGATCGAGGCATGGTCGTACTTGTCAACGATCACATGGTCTCCACGTTGGAGAAGGGAGCTGATCGCTCCGAGGTTCGTCTGATACCCTGTTGTAAAACAGAGGGCTGCCTCTTTGTGCACAAAATCGGCAAGGAGCTGTTCCAGCTCCTCATGCATATCGAGGGTGCCGTTCATAAAACGGGAACCGCTGCAGCTCGTTCCATATCTGCGAGCGGCCTGCTGTGCAGCCTCTGCCATTCTCTCATCATGAGCGAGGCCGAGGTAATTATTGCTTCCGAGCATGAGGAGTTCTTTTCCGTCTATGAACACCTTTGATCCGGCACTGCGGCTTATCGGTTTGAAAAACGGGTAGATCCCCGATTCGCGGGCTTCATTCGCCAAGGTGAACTCTGAACAGCGCTGCAGTATGAGGGTGTTGGGTTTTGCCATCTCGTATTCCTTTCATCTAGCCTTTTCTGCTAGATTTCTAATGAGATCGATTATCGCAATATTGGCCTTCCGTTTCAAGTAAAAGATATCTCATATTCTGTATAGATTCCGTAAAAACCACTTGCGTACTCCCTGCAATTCCTATTGAATAAAGGGAGCAACTTCAATCACTGACCGACGGAGGATGATTATGAAACGTTTCATGGATGAGAACTTTCTTCTCACTACACCCACAGCTCAGACACTCTACCACTCAAGTGCCAAAGAGGAACCTATTCTCGATTACCATTGCCATCTCCCTCCGCATCAGATTGCAGAGAATAAGAAGTTCGACAACCTCAGTGAGATCTGGCTGGGCGGTGATCACTATAAATGGCGGCAGATGCGTACGGTAGGAATTGAAGAGGAGTTCATCACAGGGAATGCTGACCCCTATGACAAGTTCATGGCCTGGGCACGCACGATGCCTCAGATCATAGGGAACCCCCTTTACCACTGGTCACACCTTGAGCTCCAGCGTTATTTCGGTATTACAGAACCGTTCAACGAACAGAGTGCCCCCAAAGTATGGGAAAAGACGAAAGAGATGCTGAGCGATGATTCTCTCTCTGTCAAAGGAATATTCTCTTCGTTCCGTGTGAAAGCAGTCGGGACGACTGATGATCCTGCAGATGATCTTGATACGCACGCTCTGATCGCTTCAGGCAATGCTCCCATCGGGAGTATTGATACACAGGTTCTTCCATCATTCCGTCCCGATAAGGCAGTTCTTATCGAGAAGGAGATATTTGTCGAGTATATTGCTAAACTCTCGAAAGCCTCAGGTATCAGTATCAATTCGGTGGCAGATGTCAAACAGGCTCTGAAAGTCCGCCTCGATGCATTTGAGCAGGCAGGCTGCCGTGCGAGCGATCATGGACTCCAGATGGTCCCCTACCTCCCTATCAGCGATGCGGAGTGCGAGAATGCATTCCAGAAGAGAATGAACGGAGAGAGTCTGACAGCACAGGAGATCGAGGGCTACCAGACCTCAATCATGCTCTTCCTTGCATCCGAGTATGCGAAACGCGATATCGTCATGCAGCTCCATCTGAACGGAATCCGTGACCTCAATCCGCCGATGTTCCGTTCCCTCGGTCCCGACACGGGCTATGATGGCTCTCATGACCTTTCTACCTCTGAAAAGCTCGGCGGGTTCCTTGCAGAACTCGAAGAGAGAGGAGAACTGGGAAAGACCGTCCTCTACTCCCTCAACCCGAAGGATCATTACAGCATGGGCACCATCATGGGAGCCCATCAGGGAGGAGGAATTCCGGGAAAGATCCAGCTCGGTTCCGCCTGGTGGTTCCTCGATCATAAGGACGGTATGAGTGAGCAGATGAGAATTCTTGCAAACCTCGGGTCGCTCCCCCGATTCATCGGAATGCTGACTGATTCGAGGAGCTTTCTCTCCTACCCGAGACATGAGTATTTCAGAAGGATCCTTGCCGATCTTCTCGGTTCATGGGTGGAAAACGGAGAAATCCCCAACGACCCTGCACTGCTTGATACGGTGATGAGAGATATCAGCTACAGGAATGCAAAACGGTATTTCAGAATGTAGAAATTCTTTCTGTACGTACAGATATAGATAAGAGAGGACCTCTGGAGTACACTTTTCCTATGGAATTTGAAATCGTGCTTCAGAATCTCCTCAGGGAGAGACAGATGAGTGTCTCCGCTCTTACCGAGAAGAGCAGACTGCATCCGTCCTATATCTACAAGCTCCTGAGAGGAGAGCACTCCCCTTCCCTTCAGACCCTTTCCCTGCTGGCAGAGGCTCTCGGCCTTTCCGCCAGCGAGCTTATCCAGCTTACCGAGATCTGAGCAGCCTCACCTGAGGGCTGATACAGCCTCTTCCTGCTGCTGTGCCCAGTTGAAAAGCTCCTCTGTTGCCAGGGCGATCTTTGTAACCGAGAAATCATTTCCGTGGGGGAACAGGTAATAGGTGTCATGCACCGTCGAGAGATCGATACAGTCCCCCTTCCCGAAGTACTCATATTCAATATGGCACGAATACATTGATGCAACGTCCTTCTCCAGTTCGAAGGGCACTCCATCGAATTCACCCTCAACTCGGAATCCCTCGAGAGAGTGGACAAACCGCGCCTCGCCCAGCCGTATATACCCCTTCGCATTCGGCAGAGCATCGACCGTCACCGTCAACTCCTGCCGGTAGGTACCCTTCTCGATCTCCTGCCTGACCTGCTCCCTCTCCCATTCATACCAGGAGGGGATGTGAGAAAAATCGAGGGAGTCCCTGCCCTCCTCATTCCCCTGCCGTATCCTGACGAGTTCACCATACTCACTCATCCTCCACCGTGCGCCGCAGTGAGAACAGAACAGTTCCTCTCCCGAAGAAGCCATCCGGTATTCAGTGCGGCAGGAAGGACAGGTATAGAGAACCTTATGCAGCCCTTCTGCTCTTTTCGGGTACGATATCCTGATATCATGCTCTTTCTGCCATCGGTACTCATCATAGGTGAAAGCACGGTTCACTTTCTCGAAGATCTCTTCCACCGAAGAGGAAGCGATCTCTTCGGTATCCAGAATCTTCGTCAGATCAGCTTCTATCCGGTTCCCCCGCTTCTTCAGATTCCAGCATGGACTGTTCAGGTAATGACCATGCATGTTGAGTACTACGACCGGAACCTTGAGAAGCTTTATCATCTTCCCGAGAGATTCGGGAAGAACTGCATTGGTTCCTGCCAGGGAATAGCGGGCTTCGGGGTAGAGTGCGAGAATATCTCCGTTCTTCCTGAGAACTTCCCGTATCTGGGATACGAGCTTCATATCTGTCGTGAATTTTCTCTTGCAGATACCGCCCGCATTTCTCAGGAGCCACTCCCGTCCTATGAAACCGTCTATAGCTACGACGTAATTCGCCCGGTGAGGAAAGATGGCTGCGGTGGTGATCTTGAAGTCGATGAAGGCGTGATGAGTGCAGAGAAGAAGATAAGGAGGCTTCAGTCCTTTCATCCCCTTCCTGTTGATGGTATATCGTCTCATGAGTATCTCAGGGTAGCTGAGCAGCCAGGTTATCGGTCTCAGGAAGTGTCTCTGCCGGATGGGAGGAGATGTCATGTCAAAGTGTTCTGCCCGTATATAAGATTCGTAGCTGCTCATCTTCATTGCATACCTTCTACTTTTCAACTGCTGAGAAGCATACCACAGGAATGGAGAAACAGGGAGAAAAGGTGTGCTTTCTTCCTAATGTATGTGAAGATTGTGTGAATAATTTCTTAACGAACTTCGATATCCTTGACATCCTCACTCCTGAGAGGTAATTTTGTTTCAGAACAGAGAAAACTCCAGCACTCAGGTGCTGATCCAAGGTGGAGTTGTTCTACGGATAGTAGGGGATTGCAAGTCAGGTCGGTTCAGGTCCATGCCGGCGGCTGCAGGAAGAACCGAAGACGTAGAAGAACGCACCTTTCTTTTTATAATCTACGATTCCAGATCCAGGCTTTCCAGCTCTTCCCATCGTTCCATCAGGGTATCGAGTTCAGCTGAGGCTGCCTCATACCGTGCCGTGCGCTCTCTGAGCGTCGCAGGGTCAATTGCGGGATCACTGAAGGATTTCTCGATCTCTGATATCTCAGTCTCCAGAGACTCGATTTTCGAGTGAATCTCTTCAAGCTCTTTCTTCTCTTTGAACGAAAGTCCCTTCTTCTCGCTGGTCCTCCAGGTGTTCTTCGCTTTCGAGCTCTCCTGTTTCAGCTGTTCTACCGATTTCTGGTCTGCCCAGTCGGAATAGGTTCCCGGGAATTTCGTCACTTCTGTGGTATCGGAGGAGAAGACGAAGAGTGTGTCGGCACAGGTGTCGAGGAAAGAACGGTCATGGCTTGCTATAAGGACGACTCCCTGGAATGAGTCGATAAACTCCTCCAGCTGTCCTATGGTGTCGATATCGAGGTCGTTGGTCGGTTCATCAAGGATGAGGAAGTTGGGGGAAGAGAGGAGGATCCTGACGAGATGCAGTCTTCTTCGCTCCCCTCCCGAGAGCGTTGAGATGGGCTGCCTGTGCTGAGAGACGGGGAAGCCGAACATCTCGAGGAATCTGGATGCTGAGACTTTCACTCCCTTCTCCACAACCACTTCTTCTCCGGTATCCTTGAGTGATTCAAGTATCGTCTGCGCTTCGTCGATACCGTTATCCATCTGGTCATAGTAGCCGATATGTGTATGAAGACCGTAATCGAGTGATCCCGAGTCAGGGATCAGTTCTCCCGCGATCATAGAGAGGAAGGTCGATTTTCCGCTCCCGTTGGGACCGACCAGGCCGATTCTCTCTCCGTGGAGGAAGGAATGGGAGAAATCAGAGAGCACAGCCTCTCCAGAAAAGCTTTTCGAGAGGTGTTCTATCTCCAGGACCTTCTTTCCGCTGTAGGAGGAGACACTCTTAAATGCGCTTCGCGCCTCCTCTTCGAATTTCAGTGATTCTTTGAGCTTCTCGATCCTGTCGATTCGTCCCCCGTCCTTCGACGTACGTGCCTGCGCACCCCGCTGGAGCCATTTCAACTCACTTCTGAGAATACTCCGCAGCCGTACTTGCTGGGAACGCTCCATCTCCAGGCGCTGTTCCTTCCGCTCAAGAAAGGTAGTGTAATTCCCCGGATGGGTGTAGAGCGTGGTATCACTGAGCTCGAATATGGTAGAACAGACCCGTTCGAGGAAGTACCTGTCGTGGGTTATGATCAGGGATGCTATCTTTTTATTCATCAGATACTGCTCGAGCCAGATGATGGCATCGGTGTCGAGATGGTTCGTGGGTTCATCAAGAAGGACGAGATCACTTGCAAGGGAAAGAGTACGGCAGATTGCAGCCTTCTTCATCATGCCGCCGGACAGGCTCTCCATCGGAGCCTCCAGGTCGGGACCGCCGACCTCTGTCAGGAGGGACTCATAGGAGAGTTCAATATCCCAGGCACCGCTCAGCTCCGCTTCGTGGTGTGCTCTGCTGATCTTCTGAGGATCCCCTTCGGCGACAATTGCATGATAGCGCTTCAATTCCTCTATCCGGGGATGATCTGCTTTGAAGAGATACTCTCTCACGGAAATACCGGAGACATCTTCTATTCTCTGAGGAAGATAGGAGACGGTGCACGCAGAATTGTAGGTAACCTCTCCCTCATCAGGCACGAGGTGCCCGCTGAGGATTTTGAGGAGGGTCGACTTACCTCCCCCGTTCCTGCCGATCACCCCGATCCTCTGAGAGGAATTGATACCGAAGGTGATAGAGGAGAACAGAGGAGAATCCTTCATCTGCTTTTCAAGATTATTCGCTGTTACGAGAACCATGGGGTCACACTACCCTAAGATTCATATGCCGTGCAAGTGGGAAGGGATCTATTGAACCAGTTCGTACGGCCAGGTGTTGATCCCACCGAAGTCATAGACATTGACATATCCGAGAGAGACGAGCTTTCTCGCAGCCTGCGAACTCCTGTTCCCGCTTCGGCAGTAGACGAGGATAGTCTGTTCTTTATCTGTTAGAGCTTCGGGGCTCTTGTCGGTCGTTATGGTTTCGTTCGGTATAAGCACGGCATCTCTGATATGACCTGCATCGTACTCTCCCTGCGTCCTGACATCAAGAATGAGAATACCTTCCTCATCCATCATCTCTTTCGCAAGTTCCGGGGAGATCTTCCTGTATTGTGCGGTAATGGCAGTCACAACGTCTATTCCCTGTGAACTGTCTGTACTCGTATCGTTCTGTACACATCCTGCAAACGACAGAAGAAGGATGGCTGATAAGACGAGACCTGCTGTTATTCTTTTCATTACGGCTCTCCTTAAAGGGCACTATGAATAACAGTTGAGTTCTTGTCAAGGTTACTGAATTGGATTCTTTTTTATAAAGGTTGAGATATCACTATTCTTCCCGATCACCACGAGATCATCATCTTCCATGAGAACAAAGCCTGAGTCGAACTCGATAGAGGTGCGTTCCTCTCGGGTCACGGCTATGACTGTCAGGTGATGCTGATCTCTCAGATTGAGTTCTCCTATCGTCTTTCCGGCAAGTGAGGAAGGAAGAGGTATCTCTGTAATGCTGATATCGCTCTCCAGCTCGAGGAAATCGAGCATCCGTACGGTAACGAGGGAACGGGCAAGACGCAGGGCGCTGTCGCTTTCAGGGAGAATGATCTGTGCTCCGATCTTTTCAAGCACCCTTCCGTGCTCATCACTCATAGCCTTGCTGATCACGCGCGGCACTCCGGATTCTATGACGGTGAGGGTCGTGAGAATATTCGATTCTATATCACGTCCGATAGCGACGATGACTGTCCCGCAATCACTGACACCCGACTCTTTCAATACATCAGGGGTGATAGTACCGACCAGGTGAGCACTCGTGATATACTCCTTCACGCTGTTGAGTTTCTCCTCATCGTTATCGAGAACGATCACATGCTTTCCCGATTTCACCAGCTCGAGAGCCACCCCTGTGCCGAAGCGGCCGAGACCGATAATACCGTATGCGTTCCTGTCTACATTCCTGCGTCTCATAGAGAACCTCCTATCCTATAAATACCCGTTCTTTTATATATCCTAATGTCGATTCCTTTCTGAGCACGGTCGAGGCGATAGTGATCGGTCCGAGCCTTCCGATGAACATGGACACCATCAGTGCACTCTTTGAGAGTGTCGAGAGGTGTGGAGTCACACCCGTAGAGAGACCGACCGTCGCAAAGGCCGACACCGACTCGAACAGGAGGGAAAACGGTGCAGTCTCTTCACTCTCCGCTCCGAGAAGTACGGCCGTACAGGCTAATACAGTAAACAGGCCCAGAATGAGTACATGGTAGGCCTTCTGTATACTCTCCTTCTCTATTCCACGGGAAAAAAGTGCGGCTTCCCTGCTCTTTCTGAACGGGTTCAATGCAAGAAGGATCGTCAGCATGGTTGTTGTCTTGATCCCTCCTCCCGTTGAGCCCGGTGATGCCCCGATGAACATCAGGATCATGAGAATCAGCATCTGAAGATGACCAAGAGCTGCTATGTCGAGGGTGGAGAAACCTGCAGTCCTGGCTGTCACACTCAGAAAAATCGAATCAGAGAATGACAGGTCCCCTGTCATGAAGAAGGAAAAGGCTCCGAGGAGCAGCAGTACAGATGTAAAGGTGTAGACCATCTTCGTATGCATTCCCAGCCGCTTCCACCTGAACCTCGAACGGAGGGTATCGGCTATGACGAAAAATCCGAGTCCGCCTGTGATGATGAGCGCGGAGGTAACAAACAGATACCTTCCGTCTCCAGCGAAACCTGTGATAGAGGAGAAACTCCCCATCAGGTCGAACCCCGCGTTGTTGAAGGCACTCACTGCATGGAACAGTGCATAACCGAGCGCATCCTTTGCTCCCATGAGCTCACTGAATGAGGGATAATAGAGCATCGTCCCGATGCCCTGTACGATAAGGGAGGCGATAACCACTGTCTTCAGAACCGTCAGTGTCCCTTTCAGAGATCCGATATTATACGATTCCTGAATGATCGTCCTCTGGGAAAGCCCTACCCTGAATCCGAGAAACAATGCGGTAGAAATGATGAGTCCGGCGACTCCCATGCCGCCTATCATGATCAAAAATGCGATGATTCCCGCACCTGCGGGAGAGAAGGTCGCATGCACATCGACAGTGGTAAGTCCCGTCACGCACACTGCACTTACTGCGGTGAACAGCGCATCAACCGGACGGAGGGACACTCCCTCCCGGTGAGCGAACGGAAGCGACAGGAACAGTGAGCCGACCAGAACTGCGGCAAGGAACAGGAGAAACAGATACCGTGCAGGCGAAAGGGGCTTTCTTACTTTTGTACCCATACCGTTATGGTAGCACCGAAGAAGGAGGCGAATCAATCAGAAATTGCCTGATGGTTACATCACGCGCGCGGTAAGATGAAATGCACGCCGAAAAGCGAAAAGAATAAAGAAGTCCCACGGAGCTCTGTTACAATGGAATTACGACAAACCAAAAGTAACGAGGACACCATGGGTCGAAAGAAGCTTACCATGGAGAGCCGAGCAAGGCATAGACATTTTACGTGGGAATAGAGACTTCTGAGCGGTCATCGAAACAACGATTGGCTCTCTACTTTGCACATCCCTATAGCAGATTCAAACGTGGCAGTTATGAAAATCATAACGGAATAGTCAGACGCTTTATACCAAAAGGCTCTGATATAGGAAGATATTCGAAGAAGACAATAAGAAATGTTCAGGACTGGATGAATTCCTATCCTCGTAAAATCCTGAAGGGCATGACCCCTCGGATGGCGCTTCAAGCAGTGGTCGGAAGCACTGAAGGCATGGATGGTGATGTACTTAATCGGCACTATAAGAGTTTCAACTCGGTTGGACCGTCGTATGCCGAACGGCATGTACGGTAGTTTGAGAGGTTGAGGCCTGACATGCCCGTCTACTGGTTGAATCTCGTCGTCATATAGACCGACAGATGATAAGCACCGTTGTTGCCCATGAGGCCTTTTGTAAACAGCCTGAGGATCAGATCGATACATTGACCTTTAGTTATACTTTTGTTATACTTACCTCATGAAAACCGCAATATCGATACCAGACAACATATTCAATAAAGCTGAAGTCACTGCAAAACAACTGGGTCTGGCCAGGAGCCAGTTATACGTAAGAGCAATTGAAGAATTCATAGATCATCATAATAAAGAGAGCATTACGAAAAAGCTGAATGTACTGTATGAAGCTATTGATACAGAGAAAGAGCTCATGGATGCAGGTTTAGATACACTGAGGGAGGCAACAGAGCATGACTCGTGGTGAGATCTGGTGGGCTGATCTAGGAGTGCCCTTTGGGAGTGAGCCGGGGTTCAAGAGACCCGTAGTAATACTTCAAGACGATGCATTCAATAAAAGTAAGATCAAAACCACTATTGTAGCATCAATTACCACCAATATGAATCTCGCTGAGTCACCAGGAAACGTTCATATTGAGAAGGAAGAATCAGGCTTACCAAAAGACGGAGTAGTCAACATATCCCAGATCTCAACTCTTGATAAGAGGAGATTACAGGAAAAAGTCTGTGTCCTATCTCAGAGTTCTCTAGCAGAAATAGATTATGGTCTGAAACTGGTTCTCAATATTCAATGATGCTTGATTGGTAGATCCACTACCAGGTTCAGTAGTATCATACACGATGGCATTAACCTGCATCAGTCGTTCATATCCTTGTGGTATGTAAGATGGTGACCAGTCTATAGTAAATGATACAGTATTATGATGTGGACCAATCTCAAAGAGTGAGAAGTTACGTATATTTCGTTCGTTTCAAGCCTTTGAAAAATCCTTCGTATACTGGAACAGCACAAGCACCATGCGGTACACATCCTGTAAAACGTGAAGATCATACTACCATGCCATCTTGATTCAGCAGGGGGCTACCCCCCTGCACCTCCTTTCATAGTTGATTAGGTAAATGGCTCATCAGAAAATCCGTACAGGTCTGACCCTTTTCTCAATAAACCGGTAGAAATTGGCGCTCTGAGACCCATCGCTGAACTCCTGGCTCCTCGCTTTAAACTCATAGTACTCGGAGGAACTCCAGTAGCTGTCTCCAGAGTCGTCTCCAGAAAAACCACCTAACGCATTCACCTTCAGATTGTCGTACATGAGGTCCAATTCATCCTTGCTCGGCAGGAACCAGTCATCGTATGTCACGCCTCCCACAGTGAGACTATAATCAGCACATACCTTCGCTGCAAAGTCATCGTCAATCGCTAAATTCGCAATTATCAGATCTGTATTGCCCGCACCCGTCCCTATGGCTGTACCGGTGAGCACCCTACCGTCGTCTCCCCATTGCATGTATGGATCTTCAGCTACGCCGCTCCATCCCGCAGACACCGCCTCCAGATACCGGTCTCCACTTACCGTCCCGTCATGCGTTCCGTCCAGCAGGTCTTTCTCATAGCTGGTTATCGTTGAATTACCGTCGAAATCAAAGCCTGCTTTATCATCGTAGAAAATGTATCCACTGCTTCAAGGTTTTTTATAGATAGAGAATTACCGCGCGCGGGCTCTTCTGCAGTAAAAAGTTCCTGTTGACAATTGTACTATTGTACTAGTACAATAACCATGGAGGCTGAGATGAAAGCAGAAACAGGGTCAAGCCCGTTTGAATTCACTCTGAATGCAAAAAGTTCCACTCCATTCTACCGCCAGGTGATTCACCAGGTGGAACTTGCCGTCGCTGACGGCAGACTCACACGGGGAATGAAACTTCCCACGGTGAGAGCACTCGCCGTAGATTTAAGCGTGAATCCCAACACCGTAGCCCGTGCCTATAATGAAATGGAGATCAGGGGGATCGTAGAGACACAGCCTGGAAGCGGCACCTACGTGAAGGCGAAGGAAGAGGATATAGATGAAAAAAAAAGAAAAGAGATCCTCAGGGAGATCACTGAGAGCTATATCACCTCAGCAGCATCGTACGGATTCAGTCTTGATGATATCAAGACGTATATCAGAGAGATGGATATCACCTCGATGAAAAAGGAGGCATACACACGATGAATATATTTCAGAAGAAATTCGACAGAATCAAGAACGTACAGGCATTCAGGATCAGGAAGGATTTCGCCTTCAACCCGATCAGTTTCTTTATCTACGCCCTGTTCGTGGGAGGAGGCATTGCACTGCAGCTCAACGGGAGTGCAGCCGACAGCCTCTCGGTTATCCAGCTGGGCATACTTCTCGTTGTCATCGGGTCCTTTATCGCAGCCCTCCCCCTCTGGATCACCATGATCAACTCTCTCGTGCTCGTCTGGCTGGTGATCTTCGGAGCATTCGACTCCACCTACTGGATCATCGGCGCCATGGGCACCGGCGGACTGATCCTCAGTACTTCGGTACAGCTCATTCTTCAGTGGGATAAGGTCGTCATCCTCCGCCTCGGGAAGTTCCGTACCGTTCACGGCCCCGGCCTGACCTTCATCATTCCACTCATCGACCGTGTCGCTGAGTTTGTCGACACCCGTATCAGGGTCACCGATTTCAGTGCAGAGAAGACTCTTACCACAGATACCGTCCCTGTTCATGTTGACGCCCTTGCCTTCTGGATGATCTGGGATGCGAAGAGTGCAGTCCTCGAAGTCGAGAACTACATCGAAGCAGTCATCCTCAGTGCGCAGACAGCCCTCAGAGATGCGATCGGGCGTCATGAGCTGAGTTCTCTGCTCAGTGCACGCGACGAGCTTGGAAAAGAGATTCAGGAAGCACTCGATGAGAAGATGACCCCCTGGGGAGTGACCATCATGTCGATTGAGATCACCGATATCATCATCCCGAAAGAACTTGAGAATGCAATGAGCAAACGGGCTCAGGCAGAGCGGGAGAAACAGTCCCGTGTCATTCTCGCGGAAGCTGAGGTCGCTATCGCGAAGAAGTTCACCGAAGCGGCAGATGTCTACTCGAAGAGCGATTCCTCTCTGCAGCTCAGGGCAATGAACATGATTTACGAGGGAATACGTCAGAACAACTCGATGATGCTGATGCCTACATCGCTTATCGATTCCATGGATATGGGAAAAGCACTCTCAGCCGCTGCACTTCAGGCAGCACAGAACCATCAGGAGGAACCACATGATAAAAATTGAAGGAGTGAAACGGAACTACAAGACCGGCGAGACCGAAGTCAAGGCTCTCAGGGGTATCGACCTGGAAGTGGGAGAGGGTGAATTTCTCTCCATTGCAGGGCCCTCGGGGTCGGGAAAGACCACTCTTCTCAACCTGATCGGATGTATTGACTCACTCGATGCGGGAGAGATCACGATTGACGGAGTCCCCGTCTCTGCAATGGACAAGCATCAGAAGACCACCTACCGGAGAGAGAATCTGGGATTCATCTTTCAGACCTATAATCTGATCCCCGTCCTCACTGCCTTTGAGAACGTATCCTTCGTTCTTTCGATCCTCGGGACTCCTCAGAATGAACTTGAGGAGAGGACCTACAGGATCCTGAAGGAGGTGGGACTCCAGGGGATGGAACACCGTCGTCCTGACAAGCTCTCAGGCGGTCAGCAGCAGAGAATCGCGATTGCCCGTGCCCTGGTGAAAAACCCGAAGATCGTCCTGGCCGACGAACCCACTGCGAATCTCGATTCAAAAACCGGTGAAGAAATTCTTGAATTGATGAAAGAGATGAACAGGAAGTACAATACCACCTTCATCTTCTCCACCCATGACAAGATGGTCATGGAGTACGCCAGCCGTCTCGTTCTTCTTCATGACGGAGCCATCGCGAGTGACACAAGGAGGGAGTAATGAAATTCATCATCAAACTTGCCTTTCAGAACCTCACCCGGTATAAACGGCGCACCCTGATTACAGCCTTCGCCATTGCGATCGGCCTAATGATGTTCATTTTCGTCGACTCCATGCTTCAGGGAGCGGAGAAGGAATCAGAGCTCAACCTGAAAAGGTATGAGACGAGTTACCTGAGAATTCTCCACAGTGAGTACTGGGAGAACAGGCTGATGAAACCTCTGGATCTCTCTATCGAGAATCCTGATGCGATCATCTCGGACCTTGAATCCTCCGGTTATACAGCAACGAAGAGAATCGCCTTCACTGCCGATATGATCCTCAACGCAGCAGACTTCGGTGAGGAAGGGAACATGAGTGTCTCTGTGCAGGCGGTTGATCCCGAACGGGACCCCGCGGTATTCGATTTCGAACCGACTCTCATTGAAGGACGTTTTGCAGAAAGCGGAGCTGACGAGGTAGTCATCGGCTCCTGGTTTGCAGAGGATATCAAGGCGGAAGTGGGCTACTATATCTCGCTTATCACCAGGGGAAACGGCGGCTTCTATGAGGTCATGGACCTCGAGATCGTGGGGATCGTCAACTGTCCGAACCCGAACGTAAACAGAACACTTCTCATGATGCCCTATGATACCGCCGATTACTATCTCGGTATGGACGGAAACGCAAGTGAGATCGATATCGCCCTCCCCGAGCACGTCAATGTGGAGAGTGAGGCCTCAGCGGTAGCATCTCTGGTTTCCGGCTATTCCGTTCTCACCTGGAGAGACCTTGCAAAAGACTATCTCGCCCTCGCCGAGGCAAAGAGAGGCGGGACGGGAACGATCCTCTTCCTCGTATTCATCATTGCGGCAGTGGGAATCTCAAATACCATGCTGATGGCGATGTGGGAAAGAATCCGTGAACTCGGCATGATGCGTTCGCTGGGAATGAAAGACTCCCACATCCGCCTCGCCTTCGTCATCGAAGCCGGGGGTATCGGGCTGATAGGAGCGATCGTTGGAACTGCGCTTGGATGCCTTGCCAACCTCTACCTTGTCAACTACGGAATAGATTTCGGGTTCATAACCCGTGATATGGATATCGGGTACCGTGTCGCAACCGTGATGAAGGGAGTGTGGAGCGTTAAAACTCTTGTGATGAGCCTTGTCTCAGGGGTGGTACTCTCTATGATCGTAGCATACCTTCCGACACGAAAGGCTCTGAAGATGGACATTCCGAGCTGTCTGCACCACCAGTAGGAGGAAAGAGATGAATATTACACATGTAGCATTAAGAAACATTTCACGAAATCTCCGTCGATCGATCCTCTCCGGAGCCGCAATCATGGTTTCGGCCATGGCCATCGTCCTCCTGTTTGCGCTTATCAGCGGGATGAAACTCGACATGAAACAGAATCTGACGACCTACTATACCGGAGATATCCTGATACAGAATCAGAAGTATAAGGAGTACGAACGGTACAATCCGATCCACCTCACCGTTGACGAGAATGAAGTCATGAAGGCCATCAATGACATTGACGGTATCGAGATGGCCGTACCGCGGATCAGGTTCCCGTCCACCTTCTACATCAACGGAGGCATGAACCCTGCAATCGGAATCGGTGCTGACTTCGAAAAGGAAGCAGACTTCCAGAATCTGGATCTCATCCTGAAGGAAGGAAGGTTTCCTGAGAAGAATGAACGGGCCATGCTGATCGGCGCAGTCCTTGCCAAAGATCTCGGGCTTTCCCTCGGAGACTCGGTGACTGTCATGAGTACGACAGCCGCCCGGGGGACCAATGCCATAACCCTTGAGATCGTCGGCCTCGCCGCCTTCCCTGTGGGTTCATTGAA
>CAXXSP010000003.1:0-51097 GCA_963676605.2 Sphaerochaetaceae bacterium
AGTTTAAAGATTTAAATTAAAAAAATAAATTTCTGTTGGATCTGATGTTGAAACATACACATAATACTCGTAAGCATAAATTTTTTAAAAATTTTCAGCATTTCCATAAACAACCACTGTTTCATTAACTGACTAAAATAATATTTTTATTAAAATATAATTTTACATTGTAAATGCTATTATCGATAAAATAAGATAAATCATAAAGCCTTAAAGGCTCATCTTCGCTATATTTAAATAACATTAGCAAAAGGTCCAAACATTCAATATATTTTAAGTCTTTTACTACCAGAGAAGTAGGATAAAAGTATATTCGTTCTAAATGAATGGTTTTTACAATAAAAATACATGTGCTTCCAGTAGTGTAATTTACTAAATGCATATCCCAATCATCGCCAAGAATAATTAAATAGTCAATTCCATCATGATTATAATATTCCTGCATTAATAAATTTAATTGGAAATAGAGTTATTTTACTATTTTATATGGTTTATCAGAAACAGAGAATATTTTTCCGCATGAAAAGCTGAAAGATTCAGATTTTATTTGAAATAAAAAACACAAAATAATGAAATATTTTAAGAACGAAAAAATCATTTTTATTTTGAACACTATTTAATTATATTATTTGATTCAAAAATTAATAATAATCAAGAAAATGTAAAATGTTTTAATACAAAAAAAAAAATAATAAAATTGTTTTAAAAAAATTTTGGGTTGGGGTTGGGGTTGGGGTTGGGGTTGGGGTTGGGTTGGGGTTGGGGTTGGGTTGGGGTTGGGGTTGGGGTTGGGGTTGGGGTTGGGGTTGGGGTTGGGGTTGGGGTTGGGGTTGGGGTTGGGGTTGGGGTTGGGGTTGGGGTTGGGGTTGGGGTTGGGGTTGGGGTTGGGGTTGGGGTTGGGGTTGGGGTTGGGGTTGGGGTTGGGGTTGGGGTTGGGGTTGGGGATCGCTTCAACCTTCTCCGTATGGAGGGAGAGACCTTGCCGAATCTTCCATGGATGACATTCGAGACCGTCGTCGGACTGACGCCCGCTTTCTTGGAGATCTCCTTGATAGTTAACATAGCACTACTATATGCATCTCCCATTCTTTTGTCAAAAGCTCCCGGAAAGATATCCGGGAGCGCTTTTTCATTACTTCAGATATCCCAGCCACTTGCTCTGGGTGGTAATCATACGGTCGACAAGATCATCAATCCGGCTGACCTGATGCACCACAGGGTTTGCGACGAGTGCCTGAACGGCAGCGGTTCTGCTCTTTGTGATAACGGCTTCGGCTGTGAGATCATACACTCCACAGTAGTTTCTCAACATAGCGAGATACCCCTTGGGAAGTGCATCAACCTTGATACCGTTCACCCCGTTCTTATTGATGATGGCCGGGACTTCAACCACAACCCAGGAAGGAAGGTCTTCTATCAGTCCATTATTGATGATATTCACGGCAGACTCTTCATACCCCGCATCGGTGATGATTCCTTCGATGATCGGTATTGCACGTTCATGGGATTTCAGTTCGATCTCCGGCTTATGCTCAACAGTGAGCGCTGCGCGGTAGTAGTCATAGAAGTCAAGTATTCCCCGGTGGTCCACAACATCCCAGGCCCAGGAGAGATATTCCCCGAAGTGGGAGTCTACGGTGATGGGAAGCAGCTGGTAGTGTTCGAGCATGAACTTTCCGATTCTTCTGTCTGCCCAGTAGAATCTGCCCTTTCGCTTCTCGATCTTCTTCTCATACATCTCATGGCTTTCCATCTTACCGGTAGCGAGATAGGATTCATAGAAATCGCTGTAACCGATCTCGTCCCTGAAGAAGCCGTCAGCTTTTTCAAGCACCTCAGGATAGAGGTCCTTACCCGTCTTTTTGTCCTGGAGTGAGTACATACAGCTGAAATGGTTCAGCCCGGCAGCACGGAAGGAGAGGTCATCTATATCCTTGTCGAGCATCCCCGGCAGCCATCTGTTCAGCCAACCTATCTCATGGCACATACCGACGAACTTCGCCTCGGGATATTTTCTCATGACAGCGGTACCGATTGCAGTCATCGGATTCGAATAGTTGAAGATCCATGCATCAGGACAGATCTCCATCGCATCTCCCACGATATCGAGAATGTGAGGAATGATTCTCAGGGAGTGGAACACTCCTCCGGGGCCTCCGTTTTCTCCGTACACCTGACGGATTCCATACTCGAGAGGGACTTTCCAGTCCTCGTCCCACAGCTTGAATCTGTCACCTACCTCGATGGAGGAAATAATATAATCAGCTCCCTTAAAGGCGGCTTTTCTGTCGAGAGTTGCACTGACGGTATAATCCAGTCCATGGTCTTTCACAAAACCTTCAGCAATCCGGTGCACTTTATCTACTGCTACCTGATTGATGTCAAGAAGAGTGACTTCACTCCCCGAAAGCACCTTGCTCTGGAAGATATCTCCGAGCATTCCGAGTCCGAACTGGAGAGAGCCAGCTCCTACAAGTACGATTTTCATATGCGCGATGTTCCTTCTACCGGTATTTTCCGGTATCTTATTTTATTGATCCTTCCACCATGCCCTTAATGATATAGCGTTGAGCGAACAGATAGAGGATGATGATAGGTATGATTGCCAGGAATGTCGATGTGAGAATCAGATCCCACTGTTTCAGATAGGCGCCGGCGAATGCAGTGACGGCGACCGGAAGGGTCTGTACTGCACCGTTCGATCCGAGTACAAGATACGGAAGTAGATAGTCGTTCCAGATCCAGATACCATTGAGGATCAGGACAGTGACGATGATCGGCTTGAGCAGCGGGAATACGATTGAGAAGAACGTTCTGGCGGGAGAACAGCCGTCAATCGTTGCCGCCTCTTCAAGTTCATAGGGAATATTTTTGATGAATCCGTGGAAGATGAAGATGGAGAGGGAAGAGCCGAAACCGAGATAGGCGAAAACCATTCCTCCTACACTTCCGAGCAGTTTCAGATGCAAAGCATTGCTCAGGATTCTGAGCCATCTCACCAGAGGATACATCAGAACCTGGAACGGGATGACCATAGCTGCCACAAACACCATGAAAATGATGACTGACCAGAGTTTCTTTTCATGACGTACAAGTACCCATGCGGCCATTGAGGAGAACGTGACAATAACCAGGAGTGAGATGACGGTGATAACCACCGAGTCTCCGAACGCTCCCAGGTAATCGACGGTCGAGTTGGTGAAGATTCTCTGTATGTTGATACCCAGCTGGCCCCAGTTTTCAGGAAGAGCGACCGCATTGACGATGATCTCCTTGGAGGTCTTTGCCGAGTTGAGGACGACCATAGCGAAGGGAATCATAAAGAGGATAAACAGGAGAATCGTAACGAATTCCAGCAGATAGATCGATGCTTTGCGTTTAAGTGTTGAAGTTTTCATTACATTTCCACCTCTTTCCTCTTGTTGATCGACACCTGTATCAGGGCGACAACAACCAGAACCACGAAGAGCATCACAGCTTTCGCCTGTGCTTCAGCCATCTTGTTCGCAGTTGCCGTATCGAAAATATTCATGGCGAGCAGCTGACTGGCTTTCACCGGAAGATCCATGAATCGGGTGGCCGGACCTCCCTTCGTCAATGTCAGGTTCATGTCGAACTGCTTGAATGAGTAAGTCAGCGTCAGAAAGAGCGAGATGGTGAAGGCGTTGGCCATCATCGGGATCAGGATATGGAACACATTCCGTATGAACCCTGCACCGTCAACCGAGGCCGCTTCCATAAGAGACTTCGGAATACTCTGGATCGCAGCGACATAGATCAGCATGATGTACCCTGCGAACTGCCAGGTATTCACTGCCGACATCGCCCAGATCACCGTCTCGGGCTTTGAAAGAAACGAGACCTTGAGGAACTCTATCGAGTATGCCGTACCCAGTGATACCAGGATGTTGTTCATGATGAACTGCCAGATATAACCGAGAACGATACCTCCGATGAGATAAGGAACGAAGAAACCCGCACGATAGAAGTTCCTGAACTTCACCTTGCTTGTCACGATGAGAGAGAGGGTAAAACTCACCACATTCACCAGGATCACATTGATCACCGTATAACCGATAGTGATCATGAAGGAATGCAGGAAATCGGGGGCGCTGAACAGTTTCGAGAAGTTCTTGAAACCGACGAAATTGATGACGGGACTCACCCCGTTCCAGTCGGTAAGTGAATAATAGATACCCAGAGAGAACGGTACGATGATGATCATGATGAATGTAAAAACGACCGGTATAAGAAACAGGGTATTCACTACGCTGCGCTGCTTCATACGGGGCTCCTCCTTTTCTTCGATAATGAAGTACGGCCGGAAAACCGGCCGCACTTGCGTTAGTACTCTACATGGTCGGGAGACTTGCGATAGCAGCCTTCATGTCAGAGATGAACTGACCGAGATCATCCTGGTTCTGTGCGAACAGGTCGTACACAGGACCGAACACGTTCTGGCCTGCACCGTCAGGAAGCATTCCGAAGAATACGCCATAGTTGCCGCCCTTCGCATTTGCTGCCATGAGAGCCTGGCTGAGCTGTCCGGAAGGTTTGAGTGTGACTGACTTGAAAGCGGGGATCATACCGGCCTGATTGACGATATAGTCCTGACCTTCGGGAGTTCCTGCCATAGCAGCGAGGAAAGCTTTCGCTTCTTCAGCTCTGGGACTCTGTGCATTCACGACGTACCAGCTGGGAGCAAAGAGATAGAGACCGGTCTGAGGAGCTTCGGTGAATGCGTGGGGAGCATACCCGATTTTGAAGGTTACACCCATCTGAGCCATGTTGGGATCTACCCAGTTGCCCTGGTGGAGGAAAGCGGTCTTGCCCTGTGCGAAAGCACCGACCTGGTCATCATAGCTTCCGTTGAGCAGGATATTCTGGTCAGCATATTTGAACAGGAGCTGCACATACTTTGCATACTCAGTGAAACGTGCTTCGTCCATCTTGCCTTCCAGAGCCATGTCGATAATGCTTGTGTCTGTGAAATCAAGTCCGCCGCCCCAGTATGCTGCGAGGTTGTGCTGGCCTGCGACCCACCACATGCCACCTGCAAGTGATGCCGCCATGGAAACGGGAGCGTCAATACCGAGCTGAGCTTTCTTGGCTTCGAGGGTCTTAAAGGCCTTCTCATAGGCGCTTCTGGTAGTCAGTGTTGCAGGATCGATACCGGCTTTTGCCAGAATGTCTGCATTGTAGGCGAGACCGTATCCTTCGATCGCTACGGGGAAGCCGTAGACAGTTCCATCAACGATGAATTCGAGATCGGTATCATCAACCCATGCTTCACCGTCCATGCTGGCGATGTAGTCTTTCCAGACATTATATCCGCCGAGACCTTCGATCTGGAAGATATCGGGCATATCACCGGCCTGAGCCTTGGCCTTGAGAGCACCGCCGAAATCAGCGCCGCCTCCGAGCGTTTCAACTTCTACGGTTACTCCGGGAGTTGCCGCCGAGTATTTGGCTGCATACTCATCAAGAGCATCCTTGATCTCTACTTTCAACTGGAACATCGTTACCGTCTTATCCCCGGAAACCTCTTCTGCGGCACCACCGGCGAATACACTCGCAGTGAGGACGAGCACAGACAGAGCTACAACGATTATCTTCTTCATGCGAAACCTCCTTGGTATCGGCATTTTCCTCGCCGATACTGATTGCAATTGGAATAGGTGTTACGTAACACCTTCTATATTTCTGAATATATCATATAAGAAAATCTTGTCAAGCATATTTTTGTCCTAATTTTCTCAAAATCTCCCCCCCCCCTCATCTACTCTACCTGACAACAGCTTCCATCCGAAGAAATCACAGATATACGATAGAAGAGGCAAAAAGACATCACGCAGTTTTTCAGGTTTTCTCTGCACTTTCCGTTGTATACTTTGCTTCGCACGGTATAATAAGAGCAGTGAAGAAAAGGCGAAAGAAACAGAACAGGAAAAGAAAGGTACGTATTACAGCACCAAGGCTTTTTATCATCCTTCTCGTCCTCGCAGCATTGATCAGCACACCTCTCTTTCTCTGGCGGGCCTCTGCCATGCAGGAGGTATCTGTCACGGTGTACGATAAGACGATCAATGAACAGGGAACCGCTCACCACGAGACCCTCGCCTGGTTCCTCAGGCAGTATAAATATCCTGACAGGACCGGGGATGTCTTCGATGCCGTCTCAGGCTACCTCGGCTACCACCCCGAGGCCGCCGAACCTATTCAGGATCTGTCAAGCCTGGATGAAAGAACTGATGTTCTGTACATGTCCGATACCTACGGAGTATTCAAGGATCCTTCAACCGTAAAAGAGGGAGAGAGCCCCCTTCTGTGGGGCGGAACATCTCTTTCAGATACAGCGTATCTGAGAGACTTCCTCAACAGAGAGAAGAGCAGTACGCTTATAGCCGAGTACAACACCTTCGCCGATTCTACCCCCTTCTATGTCCGCTCTGAGATGCAGCAGATTATGGGAACCAGGGGTATCGGCTGGACAGGGCTCTATATCTACCATCTGGAAAATCTCGATGAGATTCCTTCCCGTCACCTGGAGAATCATGAGGGACCGTGGAATTACCGGGGTCCCGGGATCATCCTCATCAGTGAGGATAATGAGGTGATAGTCCTTGAAGGAGGTGAAGCAACCTTCACCTACACACAGGCAGGCACAGATGAGCTTTCTCTCTCGGGTTCCTTTGAATACAGGCTTCCTTTCGAGATCACGGTACCGAAAGCCTCCACTTCCATTCTCGCAGAGTATACCCTCTCCGTCGACGAGACGGGAAAGGAGAAACTCAGGCAGTACGGTTTGCCCTCTTCCTTCCCTGCGGTGCAGATGAAGGAGACCGCGAACCACCGAGCATACTACTTCTCGGGGAACTGGGCTTACAATCCGCGTCCGCTCCGGTTCAGCACGGTGGCTCATATGGCTTCCTTCATGAGCCGCTTCGCCCCTCCCGAGGAGACCTTTCTCTGGAAGGGCTACATGCCGCTGCTCGAAGCTGTCTTCAGTGAAGCTGAAGCAAGATCCTCAGAGGTGATTCCTCCGCTGGCGGGTGAATCCGTCGATATCGAGGGGACGGCGCTGATGGCACGTGCAACAGACAGGGAGCTCCTTGTCTATGCTGATGGTACCTGGTCCCCCTTCTTCGTTGAGGGTGTGAATCTCGGAACAGCAATGCCGGGAAAATGGTTCACCGACTTCCCGGGAGACCGGAGCCTCTATTACCGATGGCTCACACAGATGGGAGAGCTGGGAGTGAACACGCTGCGCGTGTACACCCTCCTTGATCCCCAGTTCTATAACGCCTTCTCCCTCTATAACCGCCTCCACCCTGAAGAGCCGCTCTACCTGATGCAGGAGATCTGGCCGGAAGAGAATCCCGAAGGACACGATTACCTGAGACCTCAGTACGTACAGGCCTTCGAGAAAGAGATTGAATATGTCATTGATGCCGTACACGGCAATGCCGATATCGCAGAAAGGCGGGGAAGAGCCTGGGGAGTCTACACCTCTGATATCTCCGATTATATCATCGGGTATCTTGTGGGACGGGAACTCGAACCGATCGAGGTGGAAGAGACCGATGAGCAGCACGCTGGCTACCGGTACACAGGGGAGTATATCGGAACGACAAAGGATGCCACACCCACCGAATCGTGGCTCGCATCCTCCTGTGACTACCTGATCTCCTACGAGCAGGCGCTCTACGGAGAACAGCACCCGGTCTCTCTGGTAAACTGGCCTATCCTCGATTATATAGAGCACGAATCGGAACGAGACGAGAACGGAATCAAGAACAATGAATTCAACGACCGGACAAGTGGTCGACATCAACCACCTGAGCCTGGGTGAGAAGAACAAGGCGGGATTATTCGGTTCATATCATATCTACCCGAACTATCCTGATTTCATGAACAATGATCCGCTCTACGATAAGTGGGAGGATGAACAGGGTCGTTTCCGCTATGGCGGGTACCTGAAAGAGTTCATGGAAGGGCACCGGACATACCCTGCGGTCGTCGCCGAGTTCGGTCTTTCGACCGGTATGGGAAACGCTCATATGAACCCTGACGGCTATCATCACGGGGGTATGGATGAAAAGACTCAGGGTGAAGGTATCATCCGTATGTTCGAGGCGATGAGAGCCGAAGGATACAGCGGAGGAATCATCTTTGAATGGATGGATGAGTGGGCGAAAAAAACCTGGACGACCGAACCCTATATGATACCCTATGAACGTCAGATCCTCTGGCATAATGCCGTTGACCCGGAGCAGAACTACGGAATCCTCGCCTACGAGGCCCTCCGTCCCGAGAGGGCGGGAGCTGTACAGGAAGGATCGGACCTTAATTGAAAGGATAGAACTCAGGGAAGACGCCTCCTTCCTCTGGGTGGAGGTCACCTTCAGGGAGAAGATAAACCTGAACCAGAGTCAGATCCTCATCGGACTCGATACCCTCTCAGGAGAACGGGGCGACCTGCGATACCTGATAGACCTTGAGACCAAAGCCCCCAGCGGCATGGAGTACCTTGTCATTCTCGATTCCTTCCCCTCTTCCCGCCTCCTTGCCATCGAGGAATCAGACTACACCTCCTATCATTTCTCCAGTACGGAGTCACTGAGATCCACAGGAGAATTCCAGGAGATGAGCAAGCTGATCAATAAGCACGAGCCCTGGAGGACGGAACTCCGATCCCGGCCCACTATGAGAATGCGAGCGCCCTTCGGTACGGGGAGCTGAAAGGGAATACGAACCACTGGAACATAGAGGGGAATACGATCTCTCTCCGTATTCCGTGGACACGAATCAATGTAAGTGACCCCTCTTCTCGTCGTGTCCTTGATGATACCGGTCTCTATTATTCCGACCCGCTCCGCGATACGATCCAAACTGCCGGCATTGAAGAGATCCTCGTCAGCGTCACTGTCGCCGATGAAACAGGAACAGAGATGCTCACACCACCGGTATCGGTCCCCTTGGCTCTTGAGAGCTGGAACCAGCCGGTCTACGGCGAACGTCTGAAAGACAGTTACACCCTACTTCAGGATTATTTTACACGGGAGAGTAGAGATGAATGAGACTCAGAGCCCTGTACAGATAGCAGACAATCTCTGGCGCCTTGGTGCAGCAACCATTACGAACCGGATGCAGTGCAATGCCTACCTGATGATTCACGGGGAAACGGCAGTCCTCTTTGAACCGGGACCTGCCTCGGCAGGAAACTGATCCTCTCACAGGTGCAATCTCTTATCCCGGTGAAACAGGTGGAGGCAATTGTCTGCTCCCATCAGGATCCTGATCTCTGCATGGCTATCAGCGATTTTGAAAAGGCGGGATTCAAGGGAGTGATCTGCTGCCACGACAGAACCGCTATCATCATAAAGTACTACGACTTCAAAAGCCCCTTCTATCTGGTAAACCATCATGAGTACGCGTACACCATGCAGGACGGACACACGATCAGCTTTCTGTTCACCCCCTACCTTCATTTCCCAGGCTCTATCATGAGTTACCTCAGAGAGCAGCAGGCACTGATAAGCGGAGACGTGTTCTCCTCGATCTCTGCCGACTGGACCCTCTATGCTGATGATAACTACATAGATGGAATGATCGCCTTCCATGAAGTCTACATGCCGGGCACTGAGATCCTCGCGGATGCGATGGGTATCGTATCACGGTACGAACTCTCTCTGATATGCCCCCAGCACGGGTCGGTCATCAAAGATGATATCCCACGCTTCATAGACATTCTCAAGAACCTTCCCTGCGGGCTCTTCCTTGAGGCGAAAAAGCGCGGACTGCCTGAAAAAGGGGAGATCATTCACATCACTGACAGAGTGCTTGCCAGACTCATCACGACCCATGGGATTGAGGATGTGAGAAAGGTGTTCAGGGGATCGGGGATCACGATCAACGGAAGCAAGCAGAAGATATCGAAAACAAAATTCCCCGACAGGGCACTCTGGAATACCTTCTTCTCGATCGTGGAGGATAAACGCGGAGCAGAGTATCTCTACCCCGTCGCCTCCCTTACAGAGAGGATCTGTAATGAGTTCGAGTTGCCTCTTCCCCCTGTATTCTCTTCTCTTATCGCGAGCAGCGAGCTGCAGCTCATGAGAGAGAGGGAAGCGCTTCAGGAGACCAGGGAGAACCTGAAGACACTCGAAGAAAGTCTCTACCGGGATCCGATCACGAAACTCTACAATCAGCATTTCTATGAAGCGTTCATGAAAGACGAACTGCAGACAGTTCTGACGAAGAAGGCGCAGCTTGTCGTCCTCCTTATCAGCATCGACAACCTTGACAGGATAAACCTTGATTACGGCAATGCCGAAGGTGATAAGACGATGAGGATTTTCGGAGACCTCCTTAACCAGATAGAGTATAAACAGATTCAGGTCTGCCGTCTCTCGGGAGGTCTGTTCGCCCTTGTGTGCCAAGGGCTCGACAAGAAAGAGGCGATCCTGCGCGGAGACAGCCTGAGAAGCACGATTTCAGAAGATGAGCGGTTTATCGTTCCGATCTCTGCATCGATGGGACTGTACCACAGCGAGGAACTGCCTCCCTTCGAAGCCGACACCATTGAGGACATGGTGACACTGATCACCCAGAGCGCACTCTTTCGCCTGAAGCTTGCGAAGAAACAGGGCGGTGGAGAACTGATCCACACCTCGGTGAGCAAGGCGGGAAGCCGTTCGGCCTTCACCATCCTCCTCATCGACCATCCCGGGTTTGACAGGGATCTGATACAGCAGACGCTCGAGAAGGATAGATTCAGGGTCATAGTCGCCGATGACGGTCTGAGCGGAAAGAAACTGGCTATCCAGGAAACACCCGACCTGATCCTCTGTGAACTGCTCGTGGGGAAACTGAGCGGTATCACCTTACGCAAGGAGCTTTTGAACAAGGCGACCCTCTCCACGGTCCCCTTCATCCTCATGTCGATCAACAAGAATGAACAGACGATCAAGAGAGCGTACGAGCTGAATATCCGTCACTTCCTCCGCCGTCCTGTTGCCCTGTACGAGATTGTGGGACTGATCACGCTGATCATGGAAAAGGGGGCATAAGGTGTCGACAAACTTTGCCGTCATCCTCACTCTCTCCATTCTCGCTGCGAATATTTTTCTGGTCGCCGCGATTCTCATCTCCCGTTCAGCGAGGAGACATCTCCTGCGCCGGCGTCTGCGGATTGAGAACCGCCTCCTGGCCCAACTCCAGGAGGAGCATCTTGCACCTCAGGCATTCCCTTCGAAAGAACTCCTCTCCTGGTACAACAGGATATCAGCACGGATCACCCTCGAAGAGGAACAGGATGAGCAGATACGCGAGTATCTGCTGAACACCGCGCATGTGAAAAAGCTGAAGCGAAGGATGCACTCCCGCATCCCCCTCTGGAGAATCGAAGCAGTAGCGGCCCTGCGCAACATGCTTGGCGATGACGGAATCAGAAACCTCTTCCTTGAATCGCTTAAAACCGAGAAGAACGAGGTGGTTACACTCTATCTCTTCGAAGCCCTTGCCCGCTCACGGGAGAAACGGGCGATCATCCCGATGATCAGCCGTCTGGGGAAGGCGACTCCGTGGATGAGTACACGCTACCGCGCGATACTGATCACCTATGCAGATATCCTCCTCCCCTACCTTCTCAGCCGCCTTGAGATCAAGAGAATCTATCTCGGACTCCTCATTACCGAGTATGCCGCCCAATACCCCAGTGAAGACCTCAGGAATTACCTCATAGAGAAGGCGAAAGAGAAGAATGGGGAGATCAGGAAGAGAGCCCTTGAGGCTCTGTGCACTCATTACCCCGAATCCCTGCTGAGTGAGGAATTCCAGAAGAGCCCCTACCGGGCGACCGGCGAATATGTGATACGTGCCTATGCGGAACTGATGGATGAGGAACATATCTCCGACATGCTTGCCTATGCACGAAGGAAGTCCCTCAGAGACCAGCTCGCACTCTCTCTCACCGAGATGACTGCACGGGATCCTTCCCTCCTGTTCACCGTTCTCGAATGGTTTGAAAAAGGGCAGAAGACGCAGGTACAGACAATTCTTGCACGTGTGCTCAACAACAGGATAGCCTACCTCCTCGAATCTCAGAACGGACCGCTCGACGGTCATCAGGTCACACTCATCGAACACCTCGTCAGTGCAAAATATATCAGCGGTCTTGTACAGTTTCTCAACACCACCCGGGATGAGAAGAAACAGGAAGAGGTGATACGACTCCTTTCACGGCTCGCAAAAAAGAACCGTGCTCTCAGGCTCACGCTGTTCAACTACCTCCATCCCGATATCTATGCGAAGCTCTCTCTCCCCTCTCCTAAACAGAAGAGTTCTCCCCCCCCTCCCCATATGGAGAAACCGCAGCGGATTATGCTCCTGCTCCTGTTCATCCTCACCCTGCTTATCCTTCCTTTGATTATCTTCTTCAAGGAACTCCCGAACCTGGTGAATATGGATCTCGCAGCGATCGGGTATCTGTACGTTGCCCGTTTCAATTACCTGCTCGTCTACTATTCAACCTTCCTTACAGCCCTGAACATGTTGATCCTCGCCCTCTCCTTCCAGGCGGCGCGTATCCAGAA
Source organism: Sphaerochaetaceae bacterium (assembly GCA_963676605.2). GTDB lineage: Bacteria > Spirochaetota > Spirochaetia > Sphaerochaetales > Sphaerochaetaceae > SABI01. The sequence continues at coordinate 12,597 of CAXXSP010000003.1, forward strand.
CAGGCTCTGGAGAGCAAAGGACACGAAACTGCTCTTCACACAGGGGCTCCTCCCCTCGGTCTCCATCATTGCACCGGCCTTCAACGAAGAAGCAAATATCATAGAGAGTACGAACAGTCTCCTCAACCAGGAGTACCCTGAGTTCGAGCTGATCGTGGTCAACGACGGTTCGCGTGACCTCACGCTCCGGACTCTCATCGACTACTTCAACCTCGAAAAACAGGACAGGGTGGTTCCCTCCACCCTGAAAACCCGTCCGCTGAGAGGAATTTACACAAACAAGAACATCCCCAATTTGATTGTCATCGACAAGGTGAACGGAGGGAAGGCAGACTCACTGAACCTCGGACTGAATATCGCTCAGAAGGAGTTCTTCTGCGGAATCGATGCGGACAGCCTCCTTGAACCTGATGCGCTGCTGAAAGCCGTTTCAGTGATGCTCGACTCGAAGACCGAAAGCATCGCTTCCGGGGGAAATATCTGCCCGGTAAACGGCTGTGATGTGGAACTCGGCTCAATAGAGAAGATCGCTCTCCCCTCGCGATACATAGCCCGCTTCCAGTCACTGGAGTATATCCGCTCGTTCATGACCGGTCGTATGGGCTGGGCCTACGTGAATATGCTCCTTATCATCAGCGGTGCCTTCGGTGTCTTCCATCGGGAACGAACGATCGAGACAGGGGGATATCTGACCAAGAGCGGTAAGTACCATAAGGACACGGTCGGGGAAGATATGGAACTTGTCGTGCGAATCTCCCGCTCCATGAGGGAGAAGAAGCTTCCCTACCGGGTGCAGTATGCTGGGAATGCGAACTGCTGGACGGAGGTCCCTTCCTCATTCAAGGTGCTTCGCCGTCAGAGGGACCGGTGGCAGCGAGGACTGATCGATATCGTCCTCTTCCACAGCGGCATGCTCTACAACCCCCGCTACGGAAAACTCGGAATGCTCGCCATCCCCTACTACTTCATCTTCGAGCTCCTCGGCCCCTTCGTCGAAGCCCAGGGGCTTCTCCTGGTCGTCCTGAGTGCAGCACTCGGGCTGCTCAACCTCCCTATCATCCTCGCACTCTTCACAGCCACGATTCTGATGGGAATCATGGTATCTCTCTCAGCCCTCTTTATCAGTGATTTCGATCGACCGATGTACGACAGAAGAGATATTGCGAAACTCCTCTCCCTCACGATCATCGAGAACTTCGGAACACGGCAACTGATCAGCCTCCTGAGAGTCAGAGCCTACTTCTCGGCCATGAGAAAGGACCGGGGCTGGGGTGCACAGGTGAGAACAGGATTCAAGTCAAAGGGGAATAAGAGAACGACGTGATCACCATGTGAATCTGATTCTCCAGTTCCTCGCCCCTGAAGAGCCAGAGGTTCATCCTGAAGTGGGCGTTCCCTTCGCTCGGACTGTCGGGGTAGTACCAACGCTCTATCAGCATTGATTCGCTCGAAGCAGCATCCGGATCGACAGATCCGTGATAGGAGGCAAAGGAGACACCTTCTTCAGTCCATTGAATCCGGTGGGTCGTCATCGAGCCCTGCAGGTCGGGAGCGAAATCATACAGCCGTCCATCTTCCTGATAGGGCTGCACAACATACTGCATGCGTGTCGGCTGGTCGACTCCCCAGGCTGAAAACTCGATATCGATCTCGCGGTTTGCCTCCCCCGGCTCGGGATCCCAGGTGAAGAAGCCTGCAACTACCTGAGGTTCATACCTGTGGAGCGGAGAGCCGACGGTAAAGGTATAGGTCCCGTACCCGGTCTTCTGTGTCGTGTAGACTTCCGTTGCCTGCCACAGACCTCCCGTCTTCTGTACCGTCAGGTGAAGCCCTTTGTCATCGACCCATACAGACCGGGGAGAATCACTGAAATAGTTCGGTCCAGGGGCAGTTTTCTCTTCTGAGCTCTTCACGCCCCACTCGAAGCCTGAGAAATCAATCTTCCTCACTCGCTCTGCAGGGAGGGAAGTGAGGGTGAACAGCAGACACAGAAGGAGAAACAAGCGTTTCATCTATCACCTTCCCAGTAGCTTGAGGGCATGCTGCACCATCCTGTCGGTACTGTAGTTCTCTACATTCATCGCCCCGATATCCCACATGTCAATATCAAAGATCTTCACTGCCTCGGGAGTAGATGTCCTGATGGCAGTGTAGCCTGCGCTTTTCGCTGCCTTGATAACCTGCGGGTCCCCCGCGCCGCTTCCGAACGGAAGGGCAAGGACGGTCACCTTCGTACCGAGTTCTGTTTCCAGGATTTTCTTCGATTCACTGAGCTCCCGGATCACTTCTGTCTCGCTCAGTTCCCCGAGTCTTCTGTGGGTCAGCGAGTGTGAACCGAAGTGAAAGAGCTGTTTCCCCCCTTCGGTGCGGTAGCTGTTCATCTCTCTCACCTGGTCCCAGCTCATGTACCCGACGTGCCCGATGAACTCGGGCACAAGGAAAAAGGTTGCCTCGATACCGTATTTTTTAAACAGGGGATAGACGATCGCATAAATGGAGAGATCTCCGTCGTCGAAGGTGATGATCGCCCTGTCCTTCATCGCATGATCCTGCTGTACAGGGAGGGTAGAGAAGTCGGTGATGAGGAAGTTCCTTTTCAGATAGGCAAGGTCATGCTCGAAGTTGTACAGGTCTCTGTTATAGACATTGCCTGTCCTGCCGAACACGATATTATGATACAGAAGCACGAGAAGTTTCGGATCCTTTCTGGAAGGGACCGTCACCCCCGCGTTGAGATTCGAGACCGTCTGCACTCCGAGGGTATCATCGGGAAGAGCAGGCTTCCAGTATCGGACTAAGGGAACGTCAGCCAGGTCTAGTGTGCTCTGTTCTTCCATGACCGTGCCGGCAGAGACGAACGAGATACACAGTATGCACGTCAGGAGGATAAGAAACCGACGTACAAAGGGGTGTAAAGGTTCTGATAAGTACTTCTTTCTAATACATGTCCTCCTGATACCTCTTGTGCGGCAGGTATCGGCCGATTCCATTGTTTAAAGATAGTGTGAAACGAGGTAATCATCAAGAGAAACAGGCAGCAAGTGAATCTCGGAATCTAAAGATGTTTCGCTTCGTCTATTCTCTCCTTGACATTTTCAGTAAACAGTGTTTACTATATATACAATGAGTAGCAAGGACAGAAGAAAGAGAGAAAAAGAGGAACTGCGAGCGAAGATTCTCCAGGAAGCTCTTCATATCATAGGAGAAAAGGGAGTCGAGCAGCTGACTATCAGAGCGCTCGCGAACCGCATCGAGTATTCTCCTCGCACGATATACCTCTACTTCGCCAACAAACAGGATCTACTTCACTCCCTCGTGGAGTCGGGCTATCAGAGGAGCTGGGACCGCATGAGCACCCCGCGAGAAGAGGCCACGGCGCGGGAGAACCTCACCCTCCAGATAGCAGGTCACCTACGTATGGGCATGGACAATCCCGAGGGCTACCGTGTGGTGCTGATGCTTCTGGACGAACCCGGATTTATCCCCGGAGAATTCCAGAGGCGGGTGGAGGAGATGGCCCGAAGGGACCTGGGAAGCTACCTCAGCCTCTCTGATGATTCCGCGCTCGATCGAATCTTTGATCTGTTCCTTGCTTCTCTGAGGGGAATGACTCTCTCCCTTATCCGCCAGATCCCTCTCCTGACAAAAGAGGAACTGGAGAAGAGAATGGCGCTTGCCATGCAGATGATCTTCGGCAGTCTGAACACCCTGCAGAACTGAGCACCTGTCGATACAGAACATACTATCTCACAAGAATTCAGGAGGTCTTCGTATGAACGGGACGACCGAAAACACGCGCACAGTCATGATCTTAGGATGTATCATCCTCATTGCAGCGGCCATCGCTACCGCCGCAGGCATCTTCAGCCACGGCGGGGAGGGAGGGTTCACCTATACTTCGATACGGGGAGAAGAGATCTCAATCTACGGGAAGGGAATCTACCGGCATATGAGCGAAGAAGTCGCCGTACAGGGAATCGGGCAGGACTATATCACACTGTGTGTGGTCCTTCCCCTTCTTTCAGTCTTTCTGTACCGTTCGAGGAAAGAAGCCATGACGGACAGGATTATTCTGACGGGAATTCTCGGTTATATCTTCGTCCAGTACCTCTTCTACATGATCATGGGCATGTATTCTGCACTCTTTCTCATCTACGTGCTCCTTACTGGGACTTCATTCTTCGCCTTCATCCTCTCGCTTCTATCAGTGACACCTTCAGCATTCCTAAAACAGACCGGGGAAAGATTCCCCCGGCGGTATGTGGGGATCTTTCTTCTTGTGAACACAGCGTTGATAGCACTCCTCTGGCTCTCAATTGTAGTCCCTCCCCTGCTTGACGGAACACTCTACCCTGCTGAAGTGGAACACTACACGACATTGATCGTTCAGGGGATGGATCTTGCCCTCCTTCTTCCCCTTGCCGCAGTCTCTGCCGTGCTCGCCCTCAGGAACGTACCGGCAGGGTACGTGTACTCCTCCGTCTATACAATCTTCCTAACCCTGCAGATGCTCGCCCTGTGTGCAAAGATCGCTGCTATGGGTATGACAGGATATTCCATCATCCCCGTCATATTCATCATTCCCACGATCTTTCTGTTCGCACTGACCGGTACAGTGAAGGTCTTTCAGTCGCTGAAAGGATAGCGGGCCTTGAAGTGCCCGTTGTGTCATATCCAATCCGTTCATTTATTGACACCCTTTTCGAATAAACCTATGATATCTCCATGTGCGGAATAGTTGGCTACCTAGGGAAGAAGAATGCCGCTGACATTCTTGTTGATGGACTGAAGAGATTGGAGTACCGGGGATATGACTCTTCCGGTGTTGCAATTCACAACGGAAACGGACTCACCGTACTCAAGGAAGCAGGACGCATCAGTGTCCTCGAGACCCTGCTTGAGGAGACAAAACCCTCAGGGACCAGAGGGATCGCCCACACCAGATGGGCAACCCACGGGGCTCCCTCGCAGCTCAACGCCCACCCGCATACTGACGCATGCCATCATACGGCAATCGTGCACAACGGGATTATAGAGAACTACCTCGAAATCCGCTCCTGGCTGAAGGAGCGGGGAGTGATCTGCATTACCGACACCGATACCGAAGTTGTCGCCCTCCTCGCGAACACACTCTGGAACGGCAGCCTTCTCGATACCATGAAGGACGTCGTGAAACACCTGAGAGGATCCTATGCCCTGGCACTGATGCATCAGGCACATCCCGATGAGATCGCAGTCGCACGGAAAGATTCACCCCTCGTCATCGGCGAAGGAAAGGGAGAAATGTTCCTTGCAAGCGACGTCACCGCGCTCCTCCCCTACACCAGGACCTTCCGGTTCCTCGAGGATGACCAGATCGCCCTCGTAACCGAAAAGGGAGTGTCGATCTACATGAAAGACGGAACTCCCGCAGAGGTGGAAAAAACCGAGATCACCTGGAACGCTGAGGCTGCGGAGAAGGCAGGCTACGATCACTTCATGCTCAAGGAGATGATGGAGCAGCCTGTCGTCATCAAGAACACGATCGGCAGCAGGATTGCAGAAGATAAGGAATCGATCATCCTCGATGGATATATTACGAGCAGAGAGTTTCTAGAGAACATCGACAAGATCTTCATCACTGCCTGCGGTACCGCATACCATGCCGGCATGGTCGCCAAGTACCTGTTCGAGCACATGGCAGGGCTTCCTGTAGAAGTCGAATTCGCTTCCGAATTCCGCTACCGAGACCCTCTGGTCAATGCACGCACCCTCGTCATCGTCATCAGCCAGTCGGGAGAGACTGCAGATACCCTTGCCGCAATGAGAGAGGCGAAACGCAGAGGCGCACGAGTCCTTGCCATCGTGAATACCGTCGGATCGACCATAGCCCGTGAAGCGGACAGTGTCCTGTTCACCTGGGCAGGCCCCGAGATCGCTGTTGCCTCAACGAAGGCCTATATCGCACAGCTGTCAGTCATTCACCTCCTTGCCGTCCATCTTGCGACCGTACGGGGAACGATGAGCCCCTACGAAATCAGCCAGTACCTGGGAGAACTGGAACAGATCCCCGAAAAGATTGAAACGATACTCGCGGGCCGTGAAGAGATACGTACCCTTGCGAAGCGCTTCGCACACGGAGGAGATATCTTCTTCCTCGGACGCGGCTTTGACTACAACATAGCACTCGAAGGCTCGCTCAAGCTGAAAGAGATCTCCTACATACACTCTGAAGCCTACCCGGCAGGCGAACTCAAGCACGGAACCATCGCCCTGATCGAGGAAGGAACCTTTGTTACGGCCCTGTGCACCCAGTCGCAGATGGTGGAGAAGATGATCTCGAATATCAAGGAAGTCAAGGCACGCGGAGCACAGGTCCTTGCCATTGCGACTGAGAACAATCAGGAACTCAGGAACGTGGCCGACCTTACCCTCTTCCTCCCGGACACTCCCGATGAACTGGTACCCATCCTGGCCATAGTCCCTCTCCAGCTCTTCGCCTATTACTGCGCAATAGAAAAAGGGTGTGACGTCGATAAACCGAGAAACCTCGCGAAATCAGTAACGGTGGAATAGGGTTCCTGTTCACATGCTCAATAGGACGCTGTCCTCATGTTCAGCTACAGAGTCATCATCTCCTACGAGATCGAACAGTTTCTTCAGTCAAAGAAATGGAGGAGAGGATCATCCTCTTCCTCCTGTGGTAACGGGTGGGTCGTGATCAGGATAGCCTCTCCCTCTATTTTCAGACCATATCTTCGTAAGGCAGGAGCGTTATGGTTCAGACAGGTCCCGGCAAACGGTGCTGAAAAGTTCTATTCTTTCAGATACTCAAACGTCAATCGGACAGTATCGCCACGGTACCAACCGTAAGAATACTCAATGGGAACTTCGGTTGTGAGATATACCGTATTTTCAAAATACTGAAGTGGGGTTCCTCTGTCTACGTTTAAGGAATCGGCCTCCTTCTCTCCTGCAGCGACGGCTTCAAGCGTTCGCCTGGTTCTTGAGATTGAACACTGGAATTCTTTCTCGATAGTCTGGTGAAGAGAAACATCGGTAAGATCGATCCCCTCAATTCCCGGGACAAGCTCTGCAGGAAGAAAAGAGTGGATATAGAGGATAGGCGTTTCTTCTACAGATCGAATCCTTTCTATATGGATTACGTGCTCTTTATGCTGCAGATTAAACTGATTCATGAGCTTTTCATCTGCATAGAGATGCTCACAGGTGAGAATACGGGTGTGAACCTTGTATCCGAGTTTTATGATCTCTTCACCCATACTGCCATGCCAATGGCCGAAGTTTCGTGTAAATTTCTTAGGACTGACGAAGGTCCCTTTTCCCTTAGATTTATAGATATACCCTTCAATTGAAAGTTCTGAGAGTGCCTGTCTGATAGTGGGACGCGAAATACCGAAATGGGCAGATAACTCAGTTTCTGACGGGAGTGGTGTATGAGGAGATTGACTGGCTATGATCTCCTTCAGGATCTCTTTCAATTGATGATACAAGGGGATAGGACTATTTTTAAGAAGTGAATATGATTCTAGCATATGATCCTTTTACTATACTGACAGATTTTTTTAAACCTTGTCCATAATTATTCTTCAGTTCATCCCCCGTCTTTTCCGTTTCTCCTCCCTCAGGATCAGGGATTGTACAACTTTAGATTCAATTTCAGGATAATCTGGAGAGAAGAGATAATGCGCAAACTTTTTACCCTCTGAAAGGGTGTCGGCTTCCATTCTGATTGTTACGCACGGTTCAGTAACCGACTTACGTATGACAATCCAGCTATATGGGGTATCAAGTCTCACTCCATCAAGATATGAAAGGGTAAACTCTCTCCCTTTATTCTCGACGAGTGAAAGCAACTCTTTTCTTATCTCCTCATTCTCATATATCCGTATATCAGGCGTTATCAGTGGAGCTTCAAAATCATTGAGCAGATCGGAGAACGCTCTCTCATTTCCAGAGAGGAATTCGCACATTCTCAAAGCTGCATAGAGTCCATCATCATATCCAAGCTCGCGGAAAAAGAAATGGCCGCTTACCTCCCCTGCGAGAAGTGCATTCTCTTCAAGAAACCGTTTCCTGATAAAAGCATGACCTGACCTTTCTGGAATCGCATGAGCACCTGCTTTTTCTATTCCTTTTTTTACTATCGAGGAGGATTTACCATCATATACGATGTTTTCTGAAGATGAGTCTCTCATATAGTGGTTAATCAGTAAAAGAAAAACAGCTTCACTATCACAATACCTTCCTGCATCATCTACAAAAACAACTCTATCCCCATCGCCGTCAAAAGCTATACCGAGATCTGCCTTTTCACGAATTACACGCTCTTTTAAAGCTGTCACATGCTCTTCTACCGAAGGGTTCGGGTCTCTATGTGGAAAATTCCCCATAGGCTCGCAGAACTGGGGAACCACATCGTATCCCAGTTCCTCAAAGAGCTGAAGGGCAATGACACTTGCAGCCCCGTTTCCACAGTCTACTACAATTGAGAGCTTTCTCTTTCTCGTGATTTCTGAAAGAATCATCTGAAGATAACGGGGAATTATTTTTTCGTTTGTGTACTGGCCTTTACCCTCACGAAATCGCTGAGAACGTACAAGCTCTTGTATCTGCTGAATATCTTTCTCTGTTACGGGTGTATCAGCTATGAGAAGCTTGAACCCGTTATATTCTGCAGGATTATGACTTGCTGTCACCATAACCGCTGCGTAGGTTCCGAGTTCCCTCTTCGAAAAATAGGTTACAGGTGTAGGCACGGTACCGATATCGATCACATCTGATCCTGTTGAGAGCAAGCCTTCTATCAGAGATCTTTTAAGAGGATCGGTAGAGTATCGGGTATCACCCCCGACGAGAATACTTCGGCCATCTATCATGGAACCGATCGCCTTTCCAATCAGAAGTGCCTCCGATTCGTTTAAATCCTCTTCAAAGACTCCTCTGATATCACATTCTTTATAAATGCTCATACGTTTCTATGACCTATTACTGAGCAATTCTTCGGTTTCGCTATCGAAGAACAGCATCGAAGAAGGATTACAAACGAGATTTATTTCATCGTCAATCGTATAATCAACAAAACCTGAGACTTTCACACGGACCTCTGTGTCCCCTGTCCTGGCAGTGATGATTGTCTCACTGCCACTGGGAAGCACTGCATAGACCTTACAGATAAGACCTTTCGAGCTTCCTGATGTTTCTGCAATAGAAATATTTTCTGGACGGACTCCCAGGATGACGTTTCTTCCTTCCGACAACGTTTTTCCCATATCGGAAAGAGATATATCGAGAGTGAGATCCTCATTTGCCAGGAATACTGATTCACCCTCTCTCCTGATATTCCCATGAATAAGATTTATTGGAGGAGATCCAACGAACTTAGCCACAAAAAGATTTCTCGGTCTGTGGTATATCTCTGCGGGAGTATCGAGCTGCATGATTTTCCCTTTATTCATGACAACAATACGGTCGGAGAGAGTAAGTGCTTCAAGCTGATCATGGGTAACATATACGGTTGTTGCTTTTAAAGCCTGATGAAGGTGTTTCAACTCACTTCGCATATCAATTCGCAGAAGCGCATCAAGATTTGAAAGAGGTTCATCCATAAGAAAGATTCCTGTCTTTGATGCGATCATGCGTGCAAGGGCTACTCTCTGCTGCTGCCCTCCCGAAAGCTCCGAGGGATACCTATTCTCATAACCGGTCATTTGAACTTGCTGGAGAACTTCTTTGACCCGTTCATCTATCTTTGCCTTCGGCAGTTTCTTGGTTTCAAGACCAAGAGAAATATTCTTGTAGACATTCATATGAGGCCAGAGGGCATAACTCTGAAACATGAATCCCATCGCCCTCTTCTCTGGAGGTATATACACGCCATCCTCCCGGGAATAGAGTATCGACTGCTGAGCCGAAATCACTCCGTCACTCGGATCTTCAAGGCCGGCAATCATGCGCAGTGTCGTGGTTTTTCCACAGCCCGAAGGACCAAGAAGAGTCAGAAACTCACCCTCTCGGATATCAAGTGAAAGTCTGTCAACTGCGATGACATCGCCAAAAACCTTTGTAATATTTCGTAATTCAATCGTATTCATACATCATCCTATATCAATTGTTTTATATTTAGATCTCAAGGAGACAAGCCGTATCAGGACATTAGCTACAATAATGATGAACAGAAGGACCAGCGTCACTCCATTTACATGCTGGGTCTGTTCCTGTGTCTTATAAGCGAATATCATAGTGGTAAGAAGTTCTGTTCTAGGAGTTACTAACAGGATGACAAGAGAGAGTTCCCTCACACTGGTTATGAAGGTAAGCAGCATCCCACTGAAAAACCCGCTTTTGCTCAAAGGCAATATGATAAGACGAAATCGTTTAAGCCAGGGTATTCCCTGCGTCACTGCAGATTCTTCGAGAGATGAGTCTATCTGCATGATTGCAGAGATTCCTGACCTTGAAGAAAACGGAAGGTTCTTAACCACGACGATCAGTACAATCAACGTAAAAGTCCCATACAGGGCAGGTATAGGCCCGATCGACTTGCTGAACATTCCGAGATAGATTGCAGCGAAGGCAATTCCCGGAAATACATAGGGTGCGAAAGCGACAGCTTCTATCGTTTTCGCGATCTTCGTTCCCCTGTTCTTTACGACTGTATACCCGATAAGGAGTCCGATAAATGCATTAAGAATTGCACTGATAAGACCGAGTTTGATAGAATTGAACATCGCTTGTATGATACCCGGATTCCTGAGTATTCCTTTCTGACCGCTCGAGATGAGAGGGTTGCTCTCTCCGATCCAGAAGTGTGTGGTCATATTCGAAAGCGTGTACTTATCCGGTAAGAGCATGAAGGTGCTGAGGATCAGCATGATTACCGGAAGCACGATAACGAGAATCAGAAAGAGTGAGAGAAATGAAATGACAAAAGGTCTGGATTTTCCGAGTTTCATGGGGTTTGCTCTGAAACCTTTTCCCTTCATCGTAACAAAACTCTTTCTCACACCGATCATCTTATTGTTCAGAAGAATCGCTGTGACAGCAAGAATTATGAGAACCAGGGCGAGAACAAATGCATCTCCGACATTCCGTGAATTGATCATCGCATAGAGCTGTGTTGGAAGGGTGAAAAACCTCACCGGGAGTCCAAGCAGTGCAGGAGTTCCGAAGGTTCCCATACTTCTTGTAAACGTCAGAACAAATGAAGATCCAAGTGCCGGCAGAACAAGAGGGAAGGTAATCTTAGTGAGTACTTTACCTCTTTTCAGTCCCGCAACAGCCCCGGCTTCCTCAAGTTCGCTATCAATCGTCCTCAATGCTCCTGATATCATAAGAAATGTATATGCGTAATAATGGAGCCCGAGAGTGATAACTATAGGTACATATCCATAGGATAGCCAGTCGGGGATGGGAATATTGAACAAAGATTGTATAATTCCGGCGGTCCCCCCGATCCGGGTGTTCTGAAAAAACAATAACCAGACAAGAGCAATCACCCATGAGGGAATCATATAGGGTATGGTGATGACTGTCTGGAAAAACTTTTTATGAGGAATGTCTGTCCTGACAAATATCCATGCGAATATTGAACCGAGAACCATAGCGACAATGGTTACACCGAATCCCACAGCAAGGCTGTGCAGAAGTGGTTTTATGAGAAACGATTCGGTGAGGTCACTGCCGAATACACGGATATAATGAAAGAAGGTAAAAGCACCTTCCCGTGCATCCCTGTTCAACCTTAGGTCATATCCCTGAAATGTAAAGGTCGTATAGATCATCCTCAAGAAAGGTACGACTATGAGAAACGAGAATATGATAATAAATACGATACTTAAAATAAGCTCAGGTTTGCTTTTCAAGCGTTGTGTGAGAAAACGATTTGTAGGCTTCATGTAATAACTCTCTTACAGATGAGGTGATGAACATACGGGTGCAGGAGCCGGAAGACCCGGCTCAACTGCACTCTTCGTTCGTTATTTTGAGGCTTCCTGCATCCAGAAGTCCTGAACTTCAGGACCGAGATACCAGTCATCCTCAGGATCTACAAACCACATATCCATATCATCCCATGATTCGCCACCTGCGGGGATCGCGATATTATTACGGGGAGATTTAGAGCCTAGTTCATAGTAGGGAGCAAGTCCCTGGAGAAGCTCAAGGGCTTTCCCTTCGGTGTAAGGTTCTGGGATTACGGTGTCCAGGGTAATTGAAGGATCACCAAGGAGGAATGCCGTAAAGAGTTTTGAAGCATTCGGGTGCGGAGCCTGTCGAGCTATCGCCGTATAGGTCGGGAATATGATCCCGTCAAACGGATCCAGCGGATAAATGATTCCGTTGATATAATCCTTGGTCCGGTTATAGCGCAGGTAGGTGAAGGTCGTAATTGAAACCGGAGGAAGTCCGGTCTGGCCTCTCTTACCTGATGCTCCCGTTGTCGTTCCGCCAGAATCAGAAATGATAAGATCATTGTGAAGAAGTCTGTATATGAATTCGAATCCTGCATCTTTCACTCCAGGACTGAGAGTAATTTTTTCACCGAAATGTCTTTCATACGCTGCGGCCATTTCTTCCGGGTGTCCAGCCATCGCTACCACACCCATGAGATTGCTGAGAGACTGGAGAGGATCCTTGATAACTATTTTCCCTCTGTAGTGCTCTTCGGTAAGTTCCCAAATATTTGTTATGGGAGGGGCATCATGGATTTCTGTGTTATACATCAGAACTACAGCTTCAAGGATTCTTACAAGAGCTGGCTCCCTGTATTCTTCAGGGATCATATCCTTATACATCGAAGGAACGAAATTAACCGCTCTGTTTTTGTCGATAAGATCGTAGATGAAATTTCCACTTCCTCCAGTGGTAATGATATCAGCATTATAGATACCCGCTTCCTGTTCGCTTATCGTTTTTTCAAAGGTTTTTACCGAACCGAGATCGTAGGAAGTTACTGTAATTTCAGGATAGACAGCACTAAAGGCTTCTCCTACAGCACTCATACGTGAAGAGGCGCTGTAGACAATAACCTCTCCCTCTTCTTTTGCTTTTGCGATGATTTCATCCCAGTCCTGCTCTCCTTCATATATTCCGAGTTTGGCTTCACGTGCCCACGCATCCATGTCGCCCGGATATGCTGAGCTTTCGGTTTCTTCTTTTGCCCCAGCGGCAAACAGAGGAGCAATCATGATTAGAATAAGAATCATGACAGTAAAATACTTTTTCATACAATTCTCCTTTTTATATGATCAGGTAGTCCGAAAAGGATACCTCTTATCATGATGTTAAGTTGTCTTTACAAGTATGTCAATAAAAATATTATTTCGGATCTCCTTTAACTAAACCCCTTCTCAGCCGATCAGCAATGTACACGTGTCCTCATTATCGACTCATCTAAGATGATCTCACTGAAAAACAGATTTCATAGTCTGTCTCCAATTTGCCTTGAAAATCAATGATCTGATCATCAGTTTTCAAGGGAAATATACAAAGGGATTAGGCGCTTCAGGAAAGAAGGTGGAAAGATAGAGGAATTTGACAAAAGCTGATAAGCTTGGGGAATGAGTGAAACATTAGAGAAATTCTATGAGAATCTGTTGGACATTGAGTTGCCCTGGGAGGTAGTAGGAATAGAGCGGGACGCCTCGAGCAAGGTTGTAACAGTGCATGTCGAGCATTCATCAGAGGTCCCGTTAGCCTGCCCGGAATGTGGGAAACCAGCCAAGCTGCATGATCATCGGAAACGAGTATGGAGACATCTTGATTCCTGTAATCATAAGACGATGATAGAGGGAATGATTCCTCGGGTGAGATGCGAAGATCATGGTGTCAAACAGCTGCCGGTGAACTTTGCAGAAAGGAATTCCCGGTTTACGATAGCCTTTGAGCAGGCGGTACTGGTCTGGTTGAAGGATGACTCTATCAAGACAGTAGCAGAGAACTTTTCTCTAAGCTGGGATCAGGTAGACGGTATCATGCAGAGAGCTGTCGAGCGAGGCTTGAGACGACGAAAGAAGAAGAACCCTGAACACATAGGGATCGATGAGACGTCGTTTCAGAAGCGGCACGAGTATGTGACAGTCATTCTGGATAAAGTGAACGATGCTGTCATAGATGTGCTAGATAACCGCAAGTCAAAGACATTAGAAACCTGGTTCAAAGATCAGCAATACTGTGATTTCAGCGCTGTGAAGAGCGTCTCAATGGACATGTGGGATCCGTTCATCAAGGCAGTAAGAGGAGCATTTCCCAATGCGGAGGACCTCATCTGCTTTGACCGATTTCATGTAGCGAGTCATTTTGCGAAGGGTGTCGATAAAGTACGAGCAAGTGAGCATCGGGAGTTGTCAGCAGAAAGCCCACTGTTTCGAACAAAGCATCAGTGGTTGACGAATTCGAATCGAAAGGACAATAGAGCGACATACCGGAAAGAGTTCCTGAAGCTGACCAGGTTGAACCTGAAGACGGCACGTGCCTGGAGGATGAAAGAAGCTGCTTCTATGCTCTGGAACTATACGTACATGGGCGTAGCAAAGAAGAAGTGGGAGGAGCTGTTGGGTTGGATCAGCCGTTGCAGGCTACAGCCTATGATAAAAGTTGGGAATACGGTACGTAATTATCTTTGGGGCATACTGAATGCGATACGATTGAAGGTGAACAACAGTATGCTTGAAGCTAAGAACACCCGCATTCAGCGGATAAAGAAAATCGCTTGTGGTTTTCGTAATCGGGAGAGGTTCAAGACAGCTATCCTGTTTCATTTAGGTAAGCTGGATTTTCCCCTTCTCCCACACGATAGTCGGAAGCGCCAGGGATTATTTCTTGCCTGAAAGTTCAGGGAACCAGTAAAGCATTTACCACCGAAGATCCTTTCCTTTTGGATGAACAATGTCCCTATCGTATCAGGTTTTAGGATAGGAGTCAGTCAAAGAAGTGAAGGAGAGGATCATCCTCTTCCTCCTGTGGTAACGGGTGGGTCGTGATCAGGATAGCCTCTCCCTCTATTTTCAGACCATATCTTCGTAAGGCAGGAGCGTTATGGTTCAGACATTCTCCAGTCACCAGATTGAATTTCCATCCATGACGCGGACAGGTTGCGATATCCCCTAGGATATTCCCTTTGGTGATATCGGCTCCCATATGCTTGCAGCCTACTTCAATCGCATAGAATTCTGCATCCGATTCTTTAATGATTCCCACTTTCTTACCCAGAATGGAAACACTCACAATTCTCTTATTCTTAAAATCATCTACATGAGCCGCTTTGATATAGTCCAATGGTATGCACCCTGCCTTTTTCTTCTCTGTATGAGAGCACTCGACTTCCCAATCAGAAGGAACCCTATACCTGATTGTGTTCCTACTCTTCATCATTCCAGTTTATACAATAAGATATTCAGGTAAACATAGAAGAACAACCCCATTGAATCTTACTTCAACCAGAAGAGAACCCAAACACAAACCCTATTCAAGACAGTGATTCAGTAAAGGATGAAATCATTTGAGAAGGAGTCGAGCCAATTCCACCCGAGAGTGGATTCCGAGATTGCGATAAATCGCTGTGATATGACCTTTCACTGTATCCTCTGTTATATAGAGCTTATCCGCTATCTGCTGTCGCGTCAGACCGCGGAGCAGTTCGGCTGCGATCTCCCGTTGCCGTCTTGTCAGGGGAAGCTCCTCATCGATCGAAGAAATATTGCCGTGTTGCATCCGTCCTCCCATTCCTTCAATCAGATCGTCAGTGATATCTTTTACGATGAGGCCTTGGTATGTGATTCCATTCACCAGAACTATATCAAATGTCAAACGTATCGGAATTCTCTGTCCATCAAATCGTAACAGCTCCCCCTCCTCCGTAACAGAGGGAACCTCCCCCGGCACCGATGAAAAACAGGAAGAGAAACGCTGAGTCACAGAGAAAAGTGTTGATGCGTCTTTCCCGATAATTTCCTGTCGGTTTCCGCCGAGCAAATCCACCATATTCTGACTCAGATCTACGACATGACCTTCTTTTAGAAGAAAAATCCCATTACAGAAACTATCGGGAATAATCCCTCTGAACCGATTTTCATCAGCAAGACGGGCGTTATAAGCCCTCTCCGTCTTCCGTAACCTTTCGAATCGGGATCCATAGATGATGCCGACAAACTGCAGACCGAAGTAGCACATCAGTATAATCAGTTTCGAGTATCCCTGAAGTGACGGGTCCCTGAACGTAAAAAACAGCCCTTGTATCATCGCGAGGCATGTCGCAACAATCTTCAAACGCATCCGCGCCGGAATAACAAAATAAACAATCGAAATATTTACAAAAGCGGGCAAGATAATGTAGGTGGAGGGGCCTTGCCTTGATGAGAAAACAAGAAATTCAACCAGAACCATCATGTAAAATGCGAGTGGATGAAGAATTCCGTACCAGGAGCGTATCCGATTGACGAATGTTGATAACATCACAGCAACCATGAGCACACTCGCCAGTGCACGAGCACAAAGGACGATGACAAGCATCACTGAAGAGTCTATCATTCTTATATCGTTTCCAATGAAGACTTCATTGAGCAAAAAATAGAGATAACCGAGAGTCGCAAATTTCAATTCTTCCCTCGTATAGCGGATAGAATTTTGGCCTGATAGGAATGCAAGTACGTTCATGAAGAAGACTCTACTGCACCTCACGTATAAAAGTCACCCCCGAACGGGTTATTTTTGCAAACTCCACCCGTTCGGGGGATACCTGGAGAGAAGAAGCACTCCTATACTTCATTACCTCAGGCGTTACCTGAACCATTACAAAACCAAGGAGATTTTACTTATGACATTACAACGGAACCTATTCCTCCTGATTGCTGCCGCATTCACTGCCCTCTTTCTATTTGTCGGTTGTGACACTTCTTCAGAGTGGGAAGACTTTGAATTCTCTATGACGTATAGTGAGTATAAAGCACAGTATACTGCTGATGCACAGGCCATGCTTGATGACGCTACTTCAAAAGTTGATGAAATTATTGATGGCATAATCACGGCAGAGGCCAGTTATCTGTGGCAAGATCTCGGTGATGCAGAAGGCGAGTATACAACTGATTCAGGCGTAAAGTTTTCCGTCGAATTTGAGCCCGGTGAGACGGGTTATACTGATTACGAAATTTCTGTGGATATCAAATTCCAGGATGGAACATATACCAACGAGGATGGAAATGCTTATAATTATGAGGGAACCTATCATGACATCACCTACCTGTGCAGCTATGTTCCAGCTGAAGATGGATTATTCGACTCCATGGAATTTACACTGTTCGTAGACTCCGAAACAAATGTATGCAGATTCACTTACGATTATCCTGTCTCGTTCCAGGTACCTGATGTAAGCGGTTATTTCCAAGATCCTGAATCTGCGACCATCTCTTTTTCGATGATCGTTGAGAACGGACATAGTATGCTGTGACAAGTCCTGCAAGGAACCGATACAAGTGACTCATCAGAATTGGATCTGGTGTGTTCACCTACACCGAGCGAGCGTAGTTGTTCTAATAGAAGGCTTCCCCTTTTTCTATCGAAAGATGCAGGGGGGGCCTTCTTCCATGCATACATGAGCTAAGGAGCATGGTATTCCCCTTCCTCATGTATGTCTTCTTCCTGTATGAGAATTGCTTCTCATACAGGGATCTCACGTGTGTCTCTTTTTTCTTATCCTGTTCGTATAAGCCTACTCAAACAAGAGGAAACAATAAGGCTGTAAGGTCAGGATGGGAGAAGGAAAAGATTCTATCCTTACCCTTTCCTGAATTCTGGTATATACTTACTGGAAAAGAGGTAAAAAAGGAGATGCTATGAGTAAGAACCATGTTATCTGTTTCAACGGAGGCAGCTCATCAATAAAGGTTGCAGTAAAGGAAGTATCAGAAGAAGGAGTCAGCTCGGTTGTAGATTTCAACTGCCAGGGGCTCGGAACTCCCCATGGATATGTGGATGTTGTAACTGACGGAGAAAAAGAGAGATGGGAGATGGTGCTTGATGATCACAGCTCGGCCCTGCATGCCATCACAGAGATCATCGGGAAGGAATTCCCTGACCTGAATATCACAGCGGTGGGGCATCGTGTTGTCCACGGCGGAACCGATTTCACCGAATCAGCTCTGATTGACGGAATAGAAGGAAAGGTTCAGGCGGAGATTCTCGAGTGCTCTTCCCTTGCTCCGCTTCATAACCCTGCAAACCACCAGATCATCATCGCTTCCCTGAAAGATCCTGTGTTCGGAGCGGTTCCTAATGTCGCGGTATTCGATACTCAGTTCCATGCCAATATGCCCGATTATGCAAAATACTACGGTGTTCCTAAAGAATGGATAGAAGAATACGGTATCCAGAGGTACGGGTTCCACGGAACATCCTATACCTATATCTCAGAGAGGTTCAGCTGCCTTACCGACACTCCGCTGGAACAATGCAATATGGTGATAGCCCATCTTGGTAACGGCTGCTCCATGGCAAAGGTGGAAAAAGGCATAGGAGTCGATACTTCCATGGGAGTGACTCCCCTCGAAGGATTGATCATGGGAACCAGATCGGGGGACGTGGACCCCGGCATGATTGAACTGATGGCTGCAAAGCTTGAGGTGGATGTGAAAGAGATTGTACGTATCCTCAACCGGGAATCGGGTGCATGGGGGCTGTACGGGAAAGGAACGAAGGAGATCTACAAGATACGTGAAGCTGCACAAGCCGGCGACGCGGATGCCGTTCTCACGCTCGATGTGATCTGTTACCGCATTGCCAAGTATTTCAGTGAATACCTGGGAACCATGGAAGATCCCATGGGAATTATCTTCACCGGCGGTGTCGGAGAGAATGAGGGATATGTGAGAAGAAGGGTCCTCTTCTTCATGAAGATGTTCAGATGGGACATTGATGAAAAGGCGATCATGAGCAGAAATCAGGAAGTTGTGATTGCAGAGAGTGCCTGTGTTGAGGGATTGAAGGCCTGGGTTATCCCGACTGACGAGGAAAAGGTATTCGCACTCGAAGCGATGAAGCACAGCGGGTTGTAAGGATACAAGGAAACAGAGCCTTTCAGGGACTTCTGAAGGCTCTTATCTGCTATATCGTATTGTAGATGCTGCACTCTTGAACTGAAAAAACACCGCTGTATCCAGTTTCTGAAAGAGATCATCATAGGTGCTAACAGCGGAATTGATTGCACAGGGGACAGTTTCCTCCGCACGTCAGAGAGACTCCCCCCTACCTACCAGCGATTGAAACCACGTATGGTCAGCACCTGGCTGCTCATCCCTTTAGACATCGATGAAGCGAGATAGAGGGCCCCATTGGCAATGTCCTCCGGCTGGAACAGATCTCCGCCCGCATTCAGGATAAACTGCCTGCGTTCTGATTTCTGGAACAGTTCGGTATCTACAGGACCGGGACAGATGACGTTCACCCGAATATTATCCGGGCGCATCTCATCGCCGAGAGCCTGCGTCAATGCGATGACAGCTGCTTTTGAAGAGGCGTACGCTGTACTGCCGGGAAGACCCCGCAGGCCTGCGGCCGAAGCGATATTTACGATATTGCCCTCACCCTGCCGCTTGAAGATCGGCAGTACTTCTTTCGTCAGCAAAGCAACAGTCCGGAGATTGACTTCCAGAATCTCGTCCCAGATATCCATAGGCATATCAATGAGTTTCATCTCCCTCGATATACCTGCATTGTTGACAAGGATATCAAGTCTTCCATATCTCTCCGTAATAGCTTGTACGATCGAAGCGACCTGAGAAGGTTCCCTCAAATCCCCTGTGACAACAAAAGCCTCTCCTCCCAGCTCTTCGATCTCTTTTTTGACCTTCTCGAGAATTTCAAGATTTCTTCCTGTGAGAGCGACTTTCGCCTTCTCTTGTGCAAATCTTATCGCGATTGCTCTACCGATGCCCCTTCCGGCACCGGTAACCAGAGCCACTTTGTTTTCTAATAACATGTCAACCTCGATTATCACATTGTATCAGGAAGATATGCTCTTCCATCGACCTAAATTACTTTCTTGTATGCAGCATCACGAATCTATGCACCTTGATAATCAATGATAGCATCATCAGTTTTCATGGCACCTCATCTCACACGGATGATCCTTGTGGTTACAACTCGGGATGTTTGAAGGCACTCTCTGTTGACCAGTTTTCTATGTCCAGTCCTTTGATCCCTGAAAAATGCTTCTCATTGTTCGTCACAAGAATAAGGTTATGAGTCAATGCCGTTGATGCGATGAGGAGATCCATATCATCAAGAACGGGTCCCGTCCGCTGGTGAGATACCTTCAGTTCCCCGAAGACATCCATTACAGCAGGAGTGATGGGGATGACGGGAAATATTTCAGCTATCCTATAGACTCTGGCAAGGTTCTTTTCGACATGCTGTGATGTCCTCGCTCCGTAGATAAGTTCGCCGCAGGTTACAACAGAAATCGATTTCGGAGAAGAACGTCTCAGATGGAATTCAGCATTCACATTCTCATGTCCCTTGAAACTGTAGATGATCATATCTGTATCAATCAAATAATTCATCTGCCTCTTCGAACCTGCAATTCTTCGCATCGTTTGAGTTTTTCCTGCTCTTCCTGATCTCATCAATGACAGCATCTGCTGCTCTCTCATCATCCCAGCTTTCGGCTAACTGCAGAAACTCATCTGTAGGATTCTGTATGCTTATACCCGGCATAGAAAGATACGTCTCGAGGATGTGAACCATTTCCTGACTTATCGATCTTCTCTCATGGAATGCTAACTTCCTGATAGATTCATAACAATGCGTCATCTATATCTTTCACCTGCAGATGTTCCATAGTTTGCACCTCCTGATCTATCATGCAGCATTTCATGTATGTTGCATATTTTTTCATGCAGTAACCCTGCCATTCCACAGAAGGAACGACTGACAGACCTTAAGGTATATTTTTCAGGACAGATTTCATGTCCTTCAGGGATATATTTCACTGAATTTTTCCTTTTCACAAGGAAACTATGTGTCGAATGTTTCCCTCTTACAAGGAAATAAGAGATGTATCAGCTATCGCGGGTCTTATCAGAGCAGAAAAAACCATGTTTCAAAACCTCACATCTTCTGTGGTAGACTACCCTCTCGAATAGAAGGAAAAAACCAGAGAAGTATGCTCTGTTGATGAACCTGAACTATCTCTTATTCCTGACAAAAGAAACGAACAGCGCAGTCGGAACTACGTATCACTCACGTTGACTGGGTGCATTCGTCATCATGTGTGATACCATCCGTTCTCTGAGGTCACATCGACAGGTCCTGCCCCTTATTGAACTTGTTGAAGAGGACTAGCGATAAGGTTGTCAGCACTGCCAGGATGGCTGCAAGAGCTGCCGCGACACCGTAATTTCCTCTCAGTACCTGGGTATACACTTCAATAGTCAGCGTTCTCGTCTTTCCTGTGTAGAGCAGAATCGCCGAGGAGAGTTCGGAAATCATCGTGATCCAGGACAGGATCGCTCCTGAGATAATACCTGCAGACATCATAGGAATGGTGATCTTCCAGAAAGTCTTTATATTACTTGCTCCGAGTGACAATGCGGCTTCTTCGACCGTAATCGGAATCTGCTGCAGCGTGGCAACACTCGAACGGATCGTGTACGGAAGACGTCGTATGATCAGTGCAATCACCATGATAGTCATACTGCCGGTCAGCACGAGCGGCGGTTTGCTGAAGGTGCTTGCCAGAGCGATACCGACGACGATGCCGGGTATGATATACGGAATCATGGACACCGTATCGATAATAGCTGTGATCTTGGACCTCTTCCTCACCACCAGATAGGCAATAAATACGGCAATGGTGAGTACCAGGGCCAACGCTATCAACGGAATGACGATCGTATTGCGGATGGCACTTCCCATCTTCGAGAAAGCTATCACATAGCTGTCAAAGGAATAGCCGCTGGTGAAGACAGTCCCGTTCACATTCCTGAAGGAGGTGTAGATGACATAGACCTGAGGAGCAATCGAAAGGGTGATCAGCGTATAGGTGTAGATGTGAATCAGGACATTCCGTATCCCGCTGATACGGACCGGCCGTATCTTATTGATACTGGTCATCGTGAACGCTTTCTTATTCGCTATATACCTCTGGATCAGGAAAATGATGAGCGTGAGGATGATTGCCAGAATGGCGATGCTCGCTGCGAAGCTGTTATTCCCACCGAGCTCTGACATATAGGCGTCATAGATGGTGATCGGAAAGGTACGGTACCCTTCTCCGATGAGCATGGGAGTTCCGAAGTCACTGAAACATCTCATGAAAACAAGGAGAGCGCCGGCAAGAACCGTCGGGAAGATGAGGGGGACGATAACCTTGAAAAACCGGCTCACTCCGGTACATCCAAGGTTCTCGGAGGCTTCGAGCAGTGAGTTCTCCACGTTGTGGAGGGCTCCTGAAACATACAGGAAGATAAGGGGATAGAGCTGTAATGAGAGCACAAGCAATATGCCCTTGAATCCGTAGATATCAGGCGTTGCGATACCGAAGGCTCCTTCAAAGAATCTGGAGATGACTCCGTTTCTCCCCAATAGCAATATCCAGGAATACGCACCGACGAAGGGGGCGGACATGCTGGACAGAATAATCAGAATCCTCAACGTCTTCGCTCCCCTGATCCTGAACCGTGCGAAGAAGTAAGCCAGCACGGTTCCCAGTGCTACGGCGACGGCCGTAACCGAGATGGTGACCTTGAATGAATTCAACAGCGTTGAATAATAGTATTTCTTCCCGAAGAATCTCTGAAAGTTTTCGAGCGTGAAGTGCCCTGAGCTGTCGATAAAGGAATCAGAGAGCAGGATAAACAGGGGGATAATCAAAAATATCGTATATAAGATCATCAGGCTCAGGGTCGAAGTCGACCACAGATTGATTCTTGATTTTTTTAATTCTCATGCTGTATCACCAGGTTTTTCGAACCGTCTTCCGTGTATACGTTCACTTTTTCTGTATTGACAGTGAGGTACATCTCGGTACCCGGTTCGATCGTATTATCAATCATACTCTCTTTGATCACTTCCACTATCTGGCCGTTGGGCAGTTCTATAAAGAAGTGAGTATTCAAACCCAGGAACACCGTGTCCCGGACAACGGCCTTGATCGAGTCCGTATCATCAGTGAGCATGAATTCTTCCGGACGGATGGAAACCTTGACCGTTCCTGTGTAATCCAGATTCTTCACGCGAATCGTATGCCCCAGCAGATCCACTTCATCCTGAGCACATTCGGCTGAAATCAGATTTGTCCGTCCGATGAAATTAGCGACAAATTCGTTCACAGGACGATGGTAGATAGCCTGAGGCGTACCGATCTGCTGAATCTCTCCCTGATTGATAACCGCGATCCGGTCACTGATAGCCATCGCCTCTTCCTGATCATGAGTCACATACACCGTGGTGATACCCACTTCCCTCTGGATGTCTCGTATCGCCTGGCGCATTTCAAGACGCAGCTTCGCATCAAGATTAGAAAGAGGTTCATCCATGAGAAGCACATCCGGGGTGATCACGAGAGCCCGTGCCAGGGCGACCCTCTGCTGCTGTCCTCCCGAGAGATTTTCGGGCATCCTGTCCCGGTTACTCATAGATCTGCATCAACTTCAAGAATTTATCGGCCAGGGGACCGATCTCTTCTTTTGCATACTCACGGTTATGGAGGCCGAACTCGACATTCGCCCGCACCGTCAGGTGGGGAAAAATAGCATAGTTCTGAAACACCATTCCAATATTTCTCTTACTGGGGTTCAGATCATTGATGATATCCTGATCAAAATAGAACTCCCCGCCTTCAATGGTGTTGAAACCGGCGATCATTCTCAACAATGTGGTCTTCCCGCATCCTGACGGACCGAGAAGGGTGAAGAACTCTCCGTCTTCAATCTTCAGACTTAAATCAGGAATGATTACATTCTTCCCGTATTTCTTCAGTGCGTGCTGTATGTCTATCGAAACGCTCATATCCTCTGTATCCCCATGTAAAACTAAAGGAAGCCGCAGCTTCCTTTAGCATGTAATTCGTATGTGTTAGTTGTCCAGGCTGGTGAACATCTCAATGTAACGGTCGACAATTTCCTGCTTATGAGAAGAAACATACGCGGTATCTTCTTCTTTCATATTGATCTGATCGAGAGGCTTCATATAGTCTGCTGTCTGCACACCTGCATACACCGGTCTGTTCGTAAGGGTCATGCCGTAGACGTCCTGTACTTCCTTCGAGGTAATGAAGTCCATGAACAGTCTTGCAGCTTCAGGGTGCTTGGCGCCCTTGATGATAGCTGAACCTGCAGGCAGGAAGACAACGCCTTCTTTCATGTAGATGACATCCACGTCGGCACCGTCATTGATCAGTGTCAGACAGGGGTCCTCATAGGAAAGACCGATGGTGTATTCACCGTCTCTCACACCTTTCCATACAGCGGAAGAGGAACCGAGAACTTTCAGGTTATCGAAAATATCTGTCACCTTTGCCCAGGCCGCGTCACTCTCATATCCGCCGAAGTCGATAAGCATATTCGTCAGATGAGCGAAAGAGCTCGAGGATTTCGCAGGATCACCGGAGACAATCTGGCCTTCCAGCTGAGCACCGTAGGTGATGATATCTTCATACCCGGTAATGGTGACACCAGGGAGCTTCTCTGCAAGTTTGGTCTTGTTGATGACGATAACACTTCCATCGAGGGTGTTCTTTGTCACATATCCGCTCTCGTTTCTGAAAGCCTTCACCAGCTGAGCATCGTTCTTGCTGACATAATCTTCCCACAGGTCCCGCTGTGCAAGAATGGTAGCATAGCTTCCACCGTACATAACATCACCCTGAGGATCGTGCTTCTCTGATTCGATTCGCTTCAGACATTCGCCCGTACCGGCTGATATGATTTCCACTTCAATCCCGTACTTCTCTTCAAACGGCTTCTCCACTGCATTCAGGAGTCCCTCGGAGTTGGGAGAATAGACCACCAGTTTCTTTTCTTCCTCACCGGCGGGTCCAGATTCCTGAGCTCCGGCTGCTGTGATATTGAAATTAATCAACAGACAGACTACGGCAATCATGAGTAATACTTTTTTCATGTGCTACCTTCCTTTTTTTCGTGATACACAATGGTAACACCGCTGAATACAGAGCGATATACCACAAAGAGATAAAGTTTGGGTGAAAAAAAGACAATGAATGGTGCTCAGGGGTTTTTCTGCATGATCTCCGTAATAGAGAAACCTGTGTATTTCTTGAATGTGAGGCAGAAATACTTATAATCGCTGAACCCCACCATCTGTGCAACCTTATAACGGGGAAGGTCATTCACTTTGAGTAATTGAATAGCCTTGTATATCCTATAGCGGTTCAGCGTTGCATTGAATCTGATATCGTGCTCTTTCAGTTTATGCTTGATGGTAGAGACACTGTAATTCAATTCACCTGCGACATCATCCAGTACGATCTTATGCATGTAGTTCCCTTTGATACAGGCGATGATCGACTGTAGCAGAGGATCCTCACTCTGAAGATCTTCATACACCTCCGGAAAGTCTTCAATCTGATCAAGGGTGTTGTTCAGCACCCTCTTCTCGTTCAGGTTGGCAATGGCCTTTTTCAAAGAGACCTCGAGAAGACCATGGTCAAGAGGTTTCACCAGGTATTCTGTGACTCCATACGTAATAGCCGTTTTCGCGTACTCGAAATCACTGTACCCGCTCAGAATAATAAATT
Organism: Sphaerochaetaceae bacterium; assembly: GCA_963676605.2. Classification (GTDB taxonomy): domain Bacteria; phylum Spirochaetota; class Spirochaetia; order Sphaerochaetales; family Sphaerochaetaceae; genus SABI01. The sequence continues at coordinate 38,344 of CAXXSP010000003.1, forward strand.
CATACTTCTTCCTGTTTTCGATCCTGCTGATCATCTCCAGCCCGGTCATGAGCGGCATCTTTATATCGGTGATGATGATATCGACATGATGCGCCCCTACATACTCCAGGCAGGAGACGGGATTGTCAAAGTCCGCGGCGACATGCAGGTTCAGGCTGTTGAAATCAAAGCTGAATATCAGTCCCTTTCTGATGATGTCCTCATCTTCACAGATTACCACGTTATACATGAGCAGCCGCCTCCGGTGTAAAATGAATTTCAAACACAGTTCCGTCCTCATCTCGTCTCACGTTCAGGACGGTATCAGGATAGAGAATCACAAACCGCCGTAACACGTTATGGACCCCTATATGGTTTGTAGGGTTCTTCTGCTGTCTGCAGATCTGATTGATCTCACTGATCACCGCATCGGTGATACTTGTCCCGTTATCACGCACGCGTATGTAACAGGAGGTGTCGATCATCTCTGAAGTGATCGCGATATCGACCTGCAGAGCATTCGCGAAACCGTATTTTATACTGTTGCTGACCAGAGGATTCAGAGCCAGTTTGGGAATCGACACATGCTTCACCTCATCAGAAATTGAGATCGAGTAGGTCAGTTTATCTGCGAACCGGTATTTATACAGCTCAAGATATTTCCGGGTATAGGTCAGGTCATCTTCCATAGTGGAGTAGTTGATATTGTTCGATATGGAGTAGCGTAGGATAGAGGTCAGATCCAGAATATATTTCTCTGCGCCTTTCATATCGTACTGCATGGAATACCGGATGGTTTCCAGAGAGTTATACAGGAAATGGGGATTGAACTGAGCATCAAGTTTTCTCTGTTCAAAGATCACATTCGTCTCGCTCAGATCTTTATTCAGGGTTATCTCATAATTCAGTTTATCCAGCATCTCGTTGATGTTGACCGCCAGGCTGTGAAAATCATCTTCCAGTGCATCATTGATTCTGTGATCTAGGTTCCCCATGGAAACGGTATTCGTGTCGGCTATAATGGATTCGAAACTCTTCGTATTCTCCGTGGCTATTCTCCGTATGATGCTACTTGCGAAAGCCATCACGATAAGTGCTATCGCAAGTGAAAGAGAGAAGGCTATCACATAGGTGCTGCTCAGGTGAATCTTCTCCTCGAGATAGTAGATGGAGTAAAACCCCTTGCTCACCTTCGTTATATTGTAATCCAGTGCATTGCTTTCATAATTCTTCGCATAGATGAAGTTCATGTTATTCTCGAGCAGATCGCGATTATTGGTTGCAATGACACCATCGAAACGGTCAGTAATAACATAATCTCCGGTATTCGGCAGCAGAGCATAATCCAGATCGTTGATCTCTATCGAATACATATCGAAGCCGATGAGTTCCTCCCCGTTATACAATCCTCCATAACAGATCAGGGTAGAGGTATGGGTCTTGAAGCTGGGATACAGAATGAATGTCACTGGAGAATTGTTTCGTATCCGGTCCTTGATGATATTGAGATAGATCTTGTACTGGGGCAGCAGATGGTACGATTCCTGATAGACGGGAGTCGCCTCCATATCGTATATATCATAACTGTAGCGGATATTGATTGCCTGCGAGAATGAGTAGTCTGTGCTTGATACCAGCTTTCTGCTTACATGATGGTCCAGGACAGCCTGTATGAAATCAGGATCTTCGTTATGCAGACGTATCTGCGTGGCGATGGTATCGGTCAGCTCACGGAACGAGTCGTTGACGAATTCTATACTGTGATTCTTGTTCGTATTGTTATTCACGATATTGACGAAGACCGTCACACCGGCAAAGAGTAACACCATAACGAAAATCAGCTTTATGAAAAAAAGCATGAACTCTTTCCGTAATTTCGCCTGAAAATTCATAGATACAGTTAAACCTATATTCTGCGGGAATGCAAGAAAGAGACGTATCAGTACCCCCGTGATCTTCCTACAGGAATACAGGGATCGAAGATGATACTCTTAACGACAAATCTCTGTACGCAGAGTTCACCAGAAACTCTTCAGTCAAAAAAATGGAGGAGAGGATCTTCCTCCTCGACTTCAGGTAATGGGTGGGTAGTGATCATGATCACCTCCCCTTCCACCTTAAGACCGTATCTTCTCAGTTTGGGAGCATTCTGATTGAGACACTCTCCCGTCACCAGATTATACTTCCAGCCATGACGCGGACAGGTCGCAACATCACCTGAGATATGACCTCTGGTGATATCTGCCCCCTGATGCTTACAGCCGACTTCGATAGCATAGAATTCCGAATTCCGATCCTGTATGATCCCCACCCTTTTCCCCAGGATGGAAACACTCATGATTCTCTTATCCTTGAAGTCATTCACATGAGCCGCCTGTATATAATCCACTGCTGTCTATCCTGCCCTGTATTCATATTCGTAGGGGAATCAGTGACCCTGACCCGCGGGTCAGATACTCCCTGACCGAAAACACCTCTACTCATTCTGTTATACCGGAGAGAAGGTATGCTCTTCAACCTCTTTTCGAGAAGGTCTCTTCCCACCCCCTCTTCACCAAGCCACGACGAGGTTGCTTCTAGGATCTCACGGCAGCCGATCGACAGGAACACAGTACTCGGTCTCTCAAGAAGAGACAACAAGAGCCCCCGAAGGAGCTCCTGTCAGTATATCTATCCTGTATCCGGGTGCCCCCCCATCATTCAGCAGGATCTATCAGAATCGGAGTTAAGGCATTGTCAGTCGTTCCATCTCCTAAAAGACCATAAAAGTTATAGCCTGTCGCCCACAGTGATTCGTTGGTCTTTAGAATATGGGTAGTAAGACCTCCTGCCCAGACAGCTGAGACAGTATCAAGAACCTCTACCGGTTCATATCTCGTTTCCTTAGTACCGTCTCCGAGCTGTCCGTATTCATTATTTCCGGTTGCCCAGAGCTTCCCGTCTGTATCAAGAATCATGGTATGTAGATTAGCGGCAGAAACAGCAGCCACATGATCCATCACCTCTACCGGAGTTGATATGCCTACCCCGCTTCCAATTCCCAGCTGTCCGTAATAATTATTTCCTGTCGCCAGGAGGGTCCCGTCATTTTTCAGAATCATCGTATGGTTGTGACCGGCAGAAACCGCTGCAACATTATCCATCACCTCTACTGGGGTATAGCTATCGGTTGTCGTCCCATTCCCGAATTGTCCGAGACTGTTACCTCCTGTGGCCCAGAGCGTCCCGTCTGTATCAAGAATCATCGTATGATAAGCACCGGCAGAAACAGCAGCCACCTTATCCATGACAAAAACCGGCGTTGATTTCCTGGTCGTGATGGAACCGTCTCCCAGCTGTCCTTTCCCATTCCATCCTGCACCGTACAGCTTTCCGTCGTTCGTGAGAATCATCGTATGAATATCACCTGTAGAGACAGCAGCCACATTCTCCATGACAAAAACCGGTGTGGAGGTGGTGGTGGTTGTACCATCTCCCAGCTGTCCATACTCATTGTACCCTGTACCGTACAGGCTTCCATCCTCCTTGAGGATCATCGTATACATATTGCCGGCTGAAACGTCAGCAATCTCCGTCATGATCTGGGTTGGAGTGGTTACGATCTCATTGGATGTCGTCCCGTTTCCGAACTGTCCGTAACTATTTTGTCCCGTGGCCCAGAGAATCCCCTCTGTATCAATAAACATCGTATGATGGATATAGGAGGAAGCCTTTGCCCAGGTCTTTGGTGGTTCCTGACGTGTAACGGTTATCGTGTACTCCTGAGTGCTCCCTATAATGGACCCATGATTTAAGACACCAAGATAATTTGGTGGTAAGATAAGAATCATGGAGAAGGAAATGTCGAAGAAGAGACGATCATTCAGCAATGCAACAAAGTTTCGAATCGTACTGGAAGCTATCAAAGGACAGCGTCAGATATCAGAAATAGCAGCAGAGTATCAGGTTCATCCGAACCAGATCACCACATGGAAGAAGCAGTTCCTGGAAAATGGTTCTGAAGTGTTTTCCAAGGGTCCTGACAAGCGTGCTGAGCAGCTTGAAGAAACACAGGAAGAGCTCTTCAAAAAGATAGGCCAGCAGCAGTATGAGATCGATTGGCTAAAAAAAAACTGGCAGCGACTGGAAGCAGGGAAAAAAGAGAAATGATAGCTCCTCACAAACACATCAGTATTTCTCGGCAGTGTGAACTCTTAGGAGTAAGTCGCAGTTCTTACTATTACGAACCTCGTCCTGAGTCTCCAGAAAATATTGCTCTGATGAAATTGATTGATGAGATTCACATGGGATCTCCAGACCTTGGCAGTCGACAGATACGAAACACTCTCAGGAGAAAAGGAATCCGAGTGAATCGCAAGCGAGTCCAGCGTCTTATGCTTCTGATGGGCATCAGAGCGTTATTTCCAGGAAAGAATCTCTCTAAACCCGGCAAAGGAACTGGCCATGTAGTATATCCGTATCTTCTGAGAAACCTCGATATCAATCGCCCTAATATGGTTTGGAGTACTGATATCACCTATATTCGCCTGGAACATGGATTCGTGTACCTGAGCGCTATAATCGACTGGTACAGCAAGAAAATTCTCAGCTGGGAACTCTCAACCACGATGGACATGGATTTTTGTATCTCAACGTATCAGCGTGCTGTAAATCTCTACGGAGCTCCTGAAATATTGAATTCAGACCAAGGGGCGCAGTACACATCCGGAGAATACCGAGAACTTGTCGCCGCTAGCGGGGCAAAACACAGTATGGACGGTAAAGGAAGAGCATTAGATAATATCGCTATTGAGAGGTTCTGGCGGACACTGAAGTACGGAGAAGTCTACCTCAAGGACTACCAGTCTGTACCTGAAGCACTAGACGGAATCTCTGCGTTCATCAAGAAGTATAACTCAGAAAGACCGCATACTGCTCACGGGATCAAAACCCCTGATGAAGCATATACAGAAGCAGCATGAATCAAATTACTTTTTTTGATTTGCTGTCTTGACAGATGGGTCCACTATACCCGTCCTCGGCGGTAACGGTGAGGGTGATCGTGTTATCACCTTCGCTGAGAGACTGAGCTGCTCCGCTTTCACTACTGAGTTCAGCTGTCTCATCAAAAACGCTTCCTGTGACTGTGATGCTGTCAATTTCGTTCGCAACAGAGACGGTATACGAAGTGACATCTGAACTGAAGGCAGGTGAGAGTTCTCCCTGTGATACGATCAGGTTGTCCAAGTCGGCATTCGAGGATTTCTCTCTCGTGACAGTGACGGTATATTCTCTTATACTTCCATCCTCGGCGGTAACGGTGAGGGTGATCGTGTTATCACCTGTTGTGAGAGACTGTTCTGTTCCGCTTACAGAACTGAGTTCTGCGGTCTCATCAGCGACGGTTCCTGTGACTGTGATGCTGTCAACTTCGTTCCCCACAGAGAGAGTGTAAGAAGTGACTTCTGAACTGAAGGCAGGTGAGAGTTCTCCCTGTGATACGATCAGGTTGTCCAAAGCAGCATTCGAGGATTTCTCCTCTCCATCAACCTCACAGCCTGTAAAAGCGATGAGCATTGCTGCGATGATGAGAACCGCGGTACCTATTCTCGAGATGTGTACGTCTGACATGATGAGCCTCCTGTAGTAGGGTCAGCACCCTGATGTGTGCCGACATGCTGTGAAGTAAAACCGTGCCTTCTGCTTCTTTCTGCTGACTTTCTTCGTTCTTTTACAAGGGAAAACCGTCAACTGTCAGGATTCACCGGAAGGGTGAATCACAGCAGGTTTTGAGAATTTAGCATGAGTAACAGGGCGAGAAGACAGATTCTTTCAGAATTGAATGAATTCAGAGAGACTTTTTATTGTTGGGGATAAGTAGAGTTACCCGGGTTCCTTCCCTCGGTCTGCTATCAATCAGTATCTCAGCTTTCAGACTGTCCGCGACAGCCTTCACGACACTGAGACCGAGGCCTGAACCTTTCGAGTTTCTGCTCGAGTCGAGCTGGAAGAACGGTTTCATGATCAGTTCGATATCTTGCGGAGACATCCCGACCCCCGTATCTTCCACGCTGATGAGGAGCTCTCTGGCATGAGTGTACCGGAGGATCACTGAACCTCCGTCAGGGGTGTACTTGAACGCATTGTCGATGAGATTGGATATCATACGTTCGAATTTCAGTGAGGTGGTGGGAATCGTCCGTTCAGTTTCATCAAGGATCGCTTCGAAACTGATCTGCCGCTCATCCCCGTATTGACAATAGCGCTGCTCGATAACTCGAAGCTCTTCGAGGATACGGCACTCCCCTTCCTCCTCCGTATCGGCTACGGCATGCAGGTATGCGTTGATATTCTCCGTCATCTCTTCAAGCTCATGAGTTGCCTGCAGTATGACCGAGTCATACGCTCTGCTCTCTTCAGGGGAGAGCTCGTACGAGCCTCTCATCTGGGTCCTCAGCCTGATCACTGAGATGGGGAGTTTGAGGTCATGGCTGATCCCCCTGAGCATGATGCTGCGCTCGAAGGCCTGTTTTTCCCGTTCAAGTTCTCTCAGGCGCCTGATATTCGTGATACTTACGGCGTAGAGCACTGAGCCTATATACACAAGTGCGCTGAACTGGTTCGTGAAGATCATCTCAATGGAGACACCCCGGACAGACTGTCCCATATACAGAAGGATCTGATGGGTCACGCTCGTGCTGAATATTGAGTAGGTGATGAGAATGAGTATGCTGTATCCCCGGTATTCGCTGCGGGTTCTTGAGGTCATGAAGATGGTGACGAGTATGCCCAGCAGATTCATTGCGAAGGTCACGTACAGGTACCCTTTCATGATTGCGAACATTTCCACGACGACAAAGAGAAGGCTGTAGAGAGCTGTCAGCTTTTTGGGAATACGGAAACGGGAGAGAGACGCTGCAAGCAGCTGAGTGAGCAGGAAGATCATGACTGCCAGGAAATAATCGCTCAGGAACAGGAGTGCGGGGTCTTGCAGCTGGAGAGAGGCGAAGAGCGGGTATTCTCCCAGGAGAATGAACCTGAGGGTCATGACCAGGCCCATACTGATTGTCACCAGGATATAGTTCGAAGGGAACCTGAAGAAGATGACGGCACTGACCAGAAGCAGGAGCATGTAGCCGCCGAAAATGATCGAGGCGGCCATCAGTCTCTTGATGATGTAGAAGTTGACTGCATCGGTGCTGGAGATCAGAAAGTACGCGTTGTCTCTCATCCCTGTCGTCCGGTACTGTGCACTTACACCCAGATCCATCGTATACCCTTCTGTCGAAACTTCATAATCATCCCGGGAGAAAGAGAATACTGCATACGCCCTGTTCGGTGTGTAGCCGGGCAGCCCGGCAGAGGTGTTCTGACCGACGATCCTCTCCCCCGCCCGCAGGGTGAAGGAAGCATGGGTGTCCTCTATCAGAATGGAGAAGGGTTCACCCTCTGAGGAGATGATCTGTATCGAGCTCTCCCCGTCTGAAGAGAGATCAGGATAGATGATCTGAAGGGTATCGGAACCGGGAGAGAGGGAGGCGAACATCGTAGGGTTCAGGGCAGAGACGGCTGTGTGATCTCCCTCTCCTGACGGCAGGATCTCATCGAGCTGTATCACCGTCGGGTGTATCAGTGACTGTGCATTCACCTGGGTGTTATGGACATTCATGAGGAGCAGGACGAGAAGATGGACACTTATGGATATCCCGATGAGTATCGCAAGGTGGTGAGACCGGGAAGTTTCCTGCGTCTTCATCATCCCTTCCTGCCGTCGAGAACTACGAGATAATACCCCTTCCCGTAGACAGATTCGATGTGTAATGCCCGACTCCCGCACTCGCTCAGGGATTTTCTCAGTCTGGTGATCATGGTGTTCAGCTGACGGCGGGAGTGTACAGCGGTAGAGAGCACACCCTCGGAGACGGCCTCCACCGTCAGTGTCGTCTCCTGATGAAACGCATCGATCAGGGCCTTCAAAAGACTGCTCTGGGTGGGAGGAAGGAAGATGGAGTTCTCACCGCAGGTGAGCTCTCCGGTTGAGAGCCTGAGCGAGATATCTCCTACACGGCAGATGCCCTGAGACACGGAAAGCCGCTTTGCGGCGGCCTGTATCTTCAGTTTCAGCTCCCACATATCGAAGGGTTTGCAGATATAATCATCTGCACCCTTCTCATAGGAAATCTTCTTGCTTTGTATGCCGTTCAGGGAGGAGAGCATGATGATGTAGGCATCATGATGCGCACGCATGGAAGGAATGAGATCGTACCCATCCCCGTCAGGGAGCATGATATCGAGGAGGACAAACTGGGGATGATGCTTTCTGTAGAGCTCTGCCGCCTTCGCTGCACAATCAGCTTCGATAACCGAAAACTGTTCCCTGGTGAGAAAATCAAGGATGGCGGATCGCAGAGGGGCATTATCTTCAACAAGCAGAATAATCGGTTTCATCATGGTCTACGTACACATACCTATCTGGTTTTCATGACTGGAATCTCTCACCATGTGGGGAACATGTACCTGCAGCAGTACATATTCACACACCGCAGCGGGGTCCCGGGAACACATTCCCTCGGCACTTTTTCGTGGAGTTCTCATCATTATCTGATACATGTACGGTTTTTTCTAGCGATTTTCGCCAATTCCGAGAGAAAAGTGTGTTTCTTCCGCTCTATCTGCAGGATTGCATTCAGAAATTCACAGAGAATTCCGTCAGTTCCTCCACCGACAGGCTCGGATGCTCCTGGGAGGAGATCTTCTCAAGAAGGGGAGCCAGATTCCTGAAGGCTCTGAGAATCAGGGGATCAAAGTGCGAGGGCATCACCCGGCCGTCTCCGTCGAAGATAATCGACATTGATCTCTCATGGGAGAACGGCTGTTTATATGGCCGTTCAGAGCGGAGGGCGTCATAGACATCGATAATGGCCATGATCCTCGCAGAGATAGGAATCTCCTCCCCCTTCAACCCTTTCGGATACCCGCTCCCGTCCCACTTCTCGTGGTGACAGGAAGAGATTTCCCGGGCATAGACAAGGAAGTCGTTTGATCTTGTTCCCAGGTAGTTGCAGGTCTTCTTCAGGATATCTCCGCCGATCGTCGGATGCTCTTTCATGATATCGAACTCCTGCGGTGTCAGGGGTCCCCGTTTCAGCAGGATTGAGTCGGGAATCCCTATCTTCCCGATATCATGAAGAGAGCTTGAGAGCGCCATCGGTTTGATGGCACTGAAGGAGAACAGATCAGGTTTCAGCGAAAACACCTCCTGCGCGATAAGCTCAAAATAAAGCTGAGTACGGAAGATATGGTCTCCGGTATCCTGATCCCGTGCCTCGGTCATGAAGGCGAAGGAAGCAATCATGGCATCCTGTACCTGCTGTATCTTTCTGGTTCTCCGTGAGACCTCTTCTTCGAGTTCCAGATGCTTCATGTATTTCTCGAGATGAGAGTGCACACGGACTCTCACGAGTTCCGGACTGAATGGCTCATAGAGAAAGTCTGAGATCCCGATCTGAAGGCCGAGCTCCTCATTGCGGATATTCGCGAAGGAGGAGGTCAGGATGATCGGGACTTCTTCGGTATCATCAGAGTTCTTCAACTCCCTGCACACCTCATACCCGCTCATATCAGGGAGCATGAAATCAAGAAGAATAAGGTCTGGCTTCTCCTGTTTCACCTGGCTGATGGCTTCCTTTCCTGTGGTCGCGACCCTGATCCGGTAGGTGTCAGAGAGGATACCGATAAAGATATCGATATTTTCGATGACATCATCGACGATGAGGATTGTTTTCTTCTCAGGCTGCTCACTCTTCATTGCATCCTCCCCTTAACTCTTTCAAGAAGGTCAGTGACCGTATCCTGAATCTCCTGGAATCGATACCTCTTCAGGCTTCCCGCAATCTCCTGGCGGAGCGGTGAATCGAGAAGCAGCGCAGTTCTCTCATCTTCAAGCAGCCGCTCGAAGCTTTCGGCGCAGGCAACAGGATCATTCAGTGAGGCTACATCCCTGAAGGCAAGGAGAGTACTCTCTATCGCAGGCACATCTGCTAGAGAGATCTGCATCTCGTCTCCAGTCTCCGTCCTATCTGACGACACCATCGTTTCCCTGACTTCCGGGGGAGACTGGGTAGTGTGCTTCCGTCCGGGAATAAGGGGAAGATTCACTCTGAGGAGCGTGGTGTCAGAGCCGATCCTCTCCCCTGTGATATTCCCCGACAGGAACTGTACCAGTTCCTTCGTGGTAAGAATATCGAGACCGCCTTCATAGGTGAGGAATCCTTCACTTGTGAGCGACTTGAACAGCTCCGGATCCTGAGAGATACCCCTGGTCAGGATCTTCAGGACCAGACGGTCTCCACCCTGAGCTGAACTCACCTTCCCGGCGAGGAACCGGATATTGCCCCTGCGGGCGATCTTATAGGCGAACGCAATGAGATTCTCGATGATATGCTTCAGGACCGCGCCGTCGATGTAGAGCCATTCGGGAATCCCGGGATCAATCTCGCTGACAAGGGGAAGACCGGTCTCCCTGCCGGTGAATTCGAACGATTCAACCACCTCCTCCAGAAGGGTATGAAATGAGGTGTCAGAGGGATGGGACATGAACCGTCCCGCCTCCAGTTTCGTGTGATCAAGCAGGTTTGAAATCGAACCGTACAGTTCATTCGCCGACTTCTCGATTTTTCTCAGGTAGTTCTTCTGGACCTCACTCATCTCTGTCGTGAGCAGAAGCTTGTTCAGACTGTGAATGATATTCAGTGGGGTTCTGAACTCGTGAGTCACATGAGAAAGGAACTCCGAGGTGTTCTTCGATCCCTCCATGAGGGAATTGAAGGAACTCTCAAGAGCGAGTTCTTCCTGCTTCCGCATGGTGATATCGGTATGGGTGCCGAACATCCTGACAGGATTCCCCTCCTCATCGCGTTCACTCACCTTTCCTTTGTCATTGATCCATATGAGACTGCCGTCTTTATGCCTCATGCGGAGGTCACAGTCATACACAGGGGTGATGCCCTTGAAATGCTCCTCCAGCAATCGTGAGCTTTTCTCCTTATCCCCCGGGTAGACAAACCGGAACCAAGTATCGATCGTGACAGGTTCAAGCTCTTCGAGGGTATAGCCGATCAGGTGAGCCCACTCTTCATTGATCTGGACCCTGCCTGTCTGGATTTCCCATTCCCAGGTGCCGGCACCCGTGGCATCAATCAGCTGCTGGAGACGGTATTTCTGTTCCTCAATATCGGCAATGAGCAGCTTTCTCTCGGTGATATCGGTGATCACGATGAGCCAGGAACGGACTCCGGAGAGTTCGATCATCTGGCCGGCGAAGAGCCCCGTGAACTCCTTTCCATCCTTCGAATAGATCCTGCTTTCGAACATCTTGAAGGAATCATACATCTTCAGATATGCGATAAGCTCCTCCTTCCTGGAATCGGAATCGAAGAGCTCGAAATCCCAGCCGGAAAGGCCGCGTATCTCCTCTCTGGTATATCCGCAGAGAGCGAGGAAGGCATCGTTGGCATCAACGATGCTCAAATCCTCCTCCCTGCAGAATATCTGTGCATGGGGATTGTCATCGAAGAGCTGCTTGAGACGCACTTCCTGCCGTATCTGGTCATAGAGGATGGAAAGGATCTTCGCAATGATCTCCAGGTAGACAAGTTCACTCTCACTCCACTTTCTCTCTCTCGCACACTCGTCGAACCCGAAAAACCCGATCATCTGATCGTTGTCATCCACGCGCAACGGGTACACCGCGATCGATTTGATCCCCTGGGGATCAAGGATTTCGACCACCTCTTGCGGCAGGGTGTGAATATCATGCGTGGCGATCATACTCTCTGTCTTCAGGGTCTCGGGCCAGTAGGAGATGACTTCATAAGGAATGTTCTGCAGGTTCTTAATCTCGGGAGCTATTCCCTCATTGCACCATTCGAAGGTATTTGAAGTGAAGTTGTGGGTCAGGTCATCCTCGAAGATATAGGCCCTGCTCAGATTCAGGTACTCTCCTGCAGTACGAAGAATATTGTTGACGTTGTTCTCGAATCCGACCTTCTCTGCAATATTGAAGAGTATGCCGGCAAACTGCCTGATCTGCTCCCTGTCCAGCTCTGAGAACGTTTTCGCAAAGCTCAGCATACGGGATTCCCGCGTTATACTATCCATGATAATGGCTCCTACACTTATCAGGTTCCAAAGTAGATCAATACGCACGTACAAGCAGCAGAACCGGTAGATGTTTCGGCTGAATGAAACATCAGTTATTACACAATGATATATTAATATATATGACAAAGATATAGAGAGCAAAGCTTTTTATTGTATTTATTACATTTTGTTTGAAGTTTGTCATTCCTCTCATAAAAGCAGGCAGGAACCGAACATCCTTCATACACCGTGCATCGAGGGTGCTCAAGTCTATCACCTCAGGCTTGATTCGTGTCGTATGTCTGAAAGATGCCATACAGAAAAACTGGCACGTTCCGCTTCCCCGACAGGACCTATCTTCTACAGAAGCAGTATCTATGCATGAATAATTCCTGTTGTTTTATATAATAACACCCATTTATCAGTAAAAATACCCACATTTTATCTGTTGCATCCTGAACTCGGGTGCCCTAGAATAATAGATATACTGATGACAGCAGAAATGTGAGAAGAAACAGAGTATGTTGATCATGACTCATATCGGAGGTGTTATGGCAATGGCAAAGAAGACAGCAGATGTAGGGATCAGCGATCTCAACAGAGAGATTCTCGACCAGCTTCCCACGACGGTGATGGCGGTGGATGGTGATATGAA
>CAXXSP010000004.1:0-9631 GCA_963676605.2 Sphaerochaetaceae bacterium
TTCAGTTCTTTCTGGGACAAGTCGTAGATATTGCCTCTGTATGGTACTGCCGGCTCTATTTCGAAAAGGTCAAAGCCCGTTTTCTCCTGAATGATCTCGGCTGCATTCTCCGTATTACCGGTATGCGAGAAATAGGCAATAAGTACTTCGGGATTATCGGGTGCCGTTATGATGGGAGCGTACACGGTAGCAATACTCGTATCTATTGCTTCAGCATTGCGTGCGATTCTTAACCCGAGATTATCATCCGGATCGTTAGGGTTCGTTGCAGACCTGTAGGCGCTCCTCAGATGTTTGCCGAAATCGTTGAATCCGCCACCTCTGTTCACTCTCAGCATCCCGGACAGGGGGCCGGAAGGATCTCTCATCTGCCCGGTGTCATAAGGACCGTAGTAATCAAAACACCATTCAGATACATTGCCGAGGGTGTCATAGATACCAAAGTCATTCGGGGGGAAAGATCCCACAGATGTCGTCTCACCCCTGTATCTGCTCGTCACCACTTCAGGGTCCTTGCGGTTTGTATAGTTCTCTTCAATGAGGTAGGGGTAGGTTCCGTGAAAATTCACATCATCACTATGAACATGCTGCCCGGTACTGAAAGGCGTGACGGAGCCGGCTCTTGCCATGTATTCCCATTCAGCCTCGCTCAGCAGACGGTATCCATCCGCGCTGCGATCCCAGGTGACAGTGTTTCCCTGTATGGAATAGACCGGTTGGAGACCCTCATTTTCGCTGAGGAGATTGCAGTAGACAACTGCATCATACCAGGTGATATTTTCAACGGGAAGATCTTCTTTGGCAAACCGGCTGGGATTGCTGTCCGTGAGTCGCTCATAATCACGCTGCGTGACTTCATACGGGTCTACATAGAAACTGCCCACACTCACTTCATGATATATTTCATCTTTCTGTCGCTGTCGTTCCTGTTCCGGACTTCCCATGAAGAACGTACCGCCCACGACAAGAATCATCCGTTCAGCCGCCGTTTCTGCATGGACAGGTCCAGTATCGGCGCTTTCAGAGGTCCCTCCTGCGTGGATGGAACTCACAATAACAGCGAGAACAATAAAAACTGATAGGATTTTTTTCATTTCGGATACCTCCTGACCCTGTCGAGGAACACCGGTCACTTCGTTTGCTTACAGAGTAAGTATGTTCTTATACCCTTTGTGTATAGTATCGGATTCCCTTAGATGATAATTTTTACCGATCCGAGTCGAAGACGGACATCCACGTTCTGTCGTCGTCCGTTTCATGGGTTTTTCATGCACATCTTATATATGATACGGGCTAAACCTTACTCTAGGTCAATATCTCAGGGGAAGTTTTTAACAGTTCCGTCTTACAATCCCGAGCAGGGATCGTTATTGTTGCATCGGACGTCGCGAAGCTGTCCTGTTACGGAAGGTAGTCTTTCCGGCTTTCCAGCATTACAGAGACTATAGCATCATCTTTATGCCTGCAAGGCATATGATTCTATGAAAAGAAAGTATTGGGCATATCCCAGGCTCCTCAGTATATTTTTCATGTGAGGAACGGAAGAAAGGTACTATTCTTTATTTAATAATTCAGTGACAGCAGGATAAGACGAATATGTTACATACAGACGCACGTGCAGAATCCACATGCAACGAAAAGAAGAACGAGAAGATAGAAAAGATATGATCGGAGCGAAACCAGCGCTGACTGCTGCTACACTTGGATTTTTCACTATTACACTTGATGCTCTTATTGTGAGCGTAGCGCTGCCTGCGATTGATGCGTCTCTCGGAGCTGGGATGAGTGGACTTCAATGGGTTGTTGACGGATATACACTTCCTTTCGCAGCTCTGCTGCTGTTCGCTGGAGGCCTGACCGACAGATACGGTTCAAAGCGGATATTCTCTGCCGGAGTTTCTATCTTCACCCTCAGTTCTCTTCTCTGTTCAGTGGCTCCAGAGATATCTCTTCTCGTATCCGCACGGTTTTTTCAGGGTATCGGTGCCGCTCTTATGACGCCGGCATCCCTGTCCCTCATCGGAGAGGCATACACCGATCCATCAGAGAAATCCCGAGCCGTCGGGTTCTGGGCTGCCGGCGGAGCTGTCGCCTCAACGATAAGTCCTCTCATCGGAGGACTTCTGAGTGCAGTGAGCTGGCGCCTGATATTTCTCGTGAATTTTCCGGTCGGTATTGCAATACTACTGATTCTGAGAAGGGTTGGGACGTCCTATCGCCGTTCAACGCCCTTTGATTTCTTAGGTCAGATAACTTCCTTCATATCTCTTGTTGCGTTCCTGTATGGACTGATACAGATGGGAAACAGAACCTTCAGCGATGCGCACGTGCTTGTACCTCTTGTGACAGCCTTAATCACTGGTATGTTTTTCCTACTGGTTCAGATGAAGAAGAGGAATCCCATGGTTCCTCGGAATCTGTTCATTTCACGAACAATCACGGCCACAGTGCTGATAGGATTCACCTTCATGATCGGTTTTTTCGGTATGGTATTCGTGCTGAGTCTCTACCTGCAGGTTTTCAGAGGATTGTCAGTGCTGGAGACAGGACTTGCTTTCATCCCCGTAACGGGCTTTTCCATTATCATGCCGATACTGGCGGCCTCACTTGCAGAGAAAAGAGGACCGTGGCTCCCCATAGCTCTCGGACAGATAGCCATGTTCAGCGGACTTCTTCTTCTCAGTGCATTTTCCCGGTATGCATCTGTCCCTGTACTGATTCTCTGCATGATACCTGTCGGTCTGGGAGCAGGAATGGCTATGCCCTCGGCGACATCGCTGCTCCTGAACTCAGTGCCCAGTGAGATATCCGGAACTGCCGGAGGGCTCCTGAATACAAGCCGTCAGATCGGAGGTGCCCTCGGGGTTGCTCTTTTCGGCACCATTATCTCTGTGAACGGATATGAGACGGGCCTCACGATCAGTCTTGCCATCGCCGGGCTGCTTCTCCTGTTCACGACTGTGTTCGGAGTCAGCACTATGAAACCTGCGTCATCCACTACTGTATGAAGCTGGGGAATTCTATAAAAAACGCTCAGGCTACTTGACCTGAAGTTAGCTCTAATTAGTATAAATTATATAAGGTATAGAAAGTGAATAAGAAAAAGATTGAGCAGAAAATCATGGAAGGGGAGCGTGCTCTCTTTCAGGGAGAGAATCTTCATATAATAGATTCGATTTTTCAGAATGGTGAGTCGCCTCTCAAAGAGAGCAGAAACATCGAAGTGGAAGGAAGCTCCTTCAAATGGAAGTATCCGCTGTGGTACGCGAAAGACATTATAGTGAAGAACAGTACGTGGTTTGAGATGGGGCGTGCCGGTGTGTGGTACACAGATACTATCACGATTGAAGAGAGTATCATCGAGGCTCCGAAGAATTTCAGGAGATGTGACGGTGTGACATTGAAGAACGTTTCTCTCACCAACGCAGCTGAAACTCTCTGGAACTGCAGGAATGTCTCCCTTGAACAGGTCACTGCGAAGGGTGATTACTTCGCCATGAATTGTGAGCACATGAAGGTGAACGGGCTCACTCTAGTCGGCGGGTATTCTTTCGATGGGCTGAAGAATGCGGAAATCCGCAATGCACGGCTTGTAACGAAAGATGCATTCTGGAACAGCGAGAATGTGACCGTCTATGATTCATATATTTCGAGTGAGTATCTGGGCTGGAATGCAAAGAATCTTACCCTCATCAACTGTACCGTCGAAAGTCTGCAGGGTTTCTGCTATATAGAGAATCTTGTCATGCGGAACTGTACCCTGATGAATACCGATCTCGCATTCGAGTATTCGACAGTTGATGTTGAGGTGAATGGCAGCATAGAGAGCGTAAAAAATCCTGCAGAAGGCATCATCAGAGCAGGGAGCATCGGAGAGCTCATTCTTGATGATAAGAAGATTGATCCTTCACGTACGAAAATCATCACCGGGGATTCCGATGCGACAATGAAGGAAGCAATCTGATATATGAACTATGATTTCGACACTCCGGTAGACAGAACCGGTACGGACAGCATGAAATGGTCGGTCGGAGCACACGAACTTCCGCTATGGGTGGCCGATATGGACTTTCATACTGCGCCGGAGATACGGGAGACTCTCATGAAGAGAGTGGCTCACGGCGTGTTCGGTTATACTGAAGTGCCTGACTCCTGGTATAATGCTTATGCTTCCTGGTGGTCTGCCCGGCACCATTTTGATATTAGAAAGGAATGGCTTCTTTTCACCACAGGAGTCGTTCCTGCAATCTCCAGTATCGTGAGGAAACTCACGAGCGTCGGGGAGCATGTGCTCATTCAGAGCCCGGTCTATAATATCTTCTATAATTCAATCGTGAATAACGGCCGACATATCCTCGAGAGCCCTCTTGTCTATGAGGAGGGAAGCTACTCAATCGATTTTGCCGATCTTGAGGAGAAGCTGAGCCGTCCGCAGACCTCACTCATGATTCTCTGCAATCCTCATAATCCGGTAGGAAAGATCTGGGATAAAGAGACTCTCGCAGAGATCGGGCGTCTGTGCCGGAAGCACCATGTTGTCGTCCTCTCCGATGAGATTCACTGTGATCTTACTGATCCTGAAGCCGCCTATATACCGTTTGCTTCTGTCTCGAAGGAGTGCAGGGACAACAGCGTGACCTGCCTTTCTCCGACCAAGGCCTTCAACCTTGCGGGAATTCAGAGTGCGGCCGTATGTATTCCTGATGAGCATGTGAGACATAAGGTGAACCGTGCCCTGAATACAGATGAAGTGGCAGAGCCGAATGCTTTTGCCGCTGTTGCAGCAGCGAGTGCCTTCACAGAAGGGGGACCGTGGCTTGATGCTCTCAGAGAATATCTTTATCGGAACAAAAGACTTGTACGATCCTATATCGCCGAACATATCCCGGATATTCACGTCGTCCCCTCCGACGCTACCTATCTTCTCTGGCTCGACTGCAGGAAGATCACCAGGAACAGTGAGGATCTTCAGCACTTCCTGAGAGAACGGGTTGGATTATACCTGAGTGAAGGCAGTCATTACGGAACCGGCGGGGAAGGATTTCTCCGAATGAACACGGCCTGTCCAGGAAGCATTCTTGAGAAGGCTCTTTCTCGCCTTTCACGTGGAATAATCGAATACCCGGCTCGTGAAAAACAAGAAACAGGTGATCTATGAAAAGATACATACCCTTCATTATGATGGTACTGGCAGCGGCTCTTATGAGCGCGAGTGCAGTGAAGGAGTCCGAACCTGAGGTGTTGTCTCAGACAGAAGGGCATGGACACCAGATGTCTGCAGCTGAGGAGGAGACTTCTATGAAGATTCGTGTGATATCACAGGGAAAGGTGACGATATTCAGGCTGAATGAAAGCAGAGCGGCAAAGGAGCTGCTATTTCAGCTCCCTCTTACTGTCGAGGTTCAGAATTTCAGCAATGATGAGAAGATATTCTATCCTCCGGAGAAACTCACTACTGACGGAACCCCGCAGGCCGATGCCAGGGCGGGCACCCTCGCATATTACGCTCCCTGGGGAGACGTGGTCATGTTCTACGAGGATTTCGGAAAAGCTGGGGGCCTCTATGAACTCGGATTGGCTGTATCCGGAAGTGATCATATCCGAAATATGTCCGGGACAATAACGATAGAGCAGGACGAATAGCCCTGCTCTGGTATGGAAATATAATCAGGTGAAGTCTTTTAACCGCAATGATTGAAACCTGCAGTCAATGAGTTTTAATATATAGCTCCTGAATATCTTTCGGGACATTATCGAACCCTTTCTCAAGCAACTTCTGCTCAGATCCAATCTTCGCGGCTTCCCCATAATACCAGATCTTGAAATCTACCAGATCCATCACCGACTGCAGTTCCTGAATCTGCTTAAGGACTACCTGCTTTCTTTCTTCGAACAGTTCCTTTCTCTTGGTGAGAGAGCTCTCACCTTCTTCAGTCCACTCCTGAAAAGTCCTGATATCCCTGAGCGGCATGCCTGTTTTCTTCAGGCACTCGACAAGTCTCAAGTCTTCGATGCTCTGGTCATCGAACTGCCTGATTCCGCTTCCTGTACGCTTTATAGCAGGAAGAAGACCCTCTTTCTCGTAATATCTCAAAGTGTGTATAGATAAGTCGAACTTTTCTGCGACCTGACCAATGGAATAATTCATCGTGCTCTCCTTGTTGTGCTAGACCTAGAGCCAGCTTTACTTGCAATCAAAGTGTACAACTTTTCAGTTCGTTCCGGCAATATGCGATTTTCTATTTCTGTTTTTTGTTTTGGGAATGAGCATACACGAGACAGGAGTTTCGTCCGTCAAAGGAACCGGCTCTGAACGCGATGTGCACTCAGAGCCGGATATTCTACGATGCCTGCGATATCGGGACTACAGGAGCGAGTACTCAGCCTCTGCAACAGGATCGAGCCACAGATCTTGAGCATCACTTTCAACAGGAACTATGATCGCGATGTGAGCAAACCATTCTCCGGGAGCGGAGCCGTGCCAGTGAGTGACTCCGGCGGGAATAACTACTGAGTCTCCCGCCTTAAGAGGTTGTGCCTCCTTTCCTTCTTCCTGGTAATATCCAGAACCGAGGGTGACGAGCAGTACCTGTACGTAACTGTGTGCATGCCAGGTTGTTCGAGAGTCTGGAGAGAAGGTCACATTGACAATCGGGAGTCCTGCAGGATTGTCAAACGGTACAAGGGGTCCCACCCAGGTATCTCCTGTGAATATGGTTTCATTGCCGCTCGGCTGTCCGAGAGGGAAGATCTCTGGGATGTATGGGTAGGATGAGGCAGGTTCAGAAGCCGCGGGAGCTGCCGGCATGCTTGCTCTTCGCTCAAGAACCTGACTGAGAACAGCTGCCGCGTTTTCCCCTCGTTCCTTCCCGAGTTCATTTGTAATGATAGAGACCATGTCATTCATTTCATCTTCAGTGATTCCTGAAGTCATCGCTGCACTCATATGGAACATCTGCTGGGAGTTTGTTCCCTCAAGAGCGGCGAGGATGCTGACAGTGGCAAGCTCTCTTCGATCAAAAGTGAGAGTATCTCTCGCAAAAATATCAGCAAACAAGTGTTCTTTCAGGAAAGCATCCATCGCATCACTGTAACCGTTCGTCTCCGCTTTTTTCTGATTGAGGGGGAATCCCATGAGCTTTGAGAGATTCGTCACACCAAGAGCGTATCTGTTCACTCCTTCAGGGAGAGCCGCAGGTTCTTCTCCGTAGGAATCCGTGATTCCTTCGGCAGCTCTTTCCTCCAGAACAGAGCCGAGGACTCCCTGTGCGTTCAGTGCTCTGGGGAACCCTGCATACGCATAGGACTGGAGAATGATTTCTCCGATATCGCTGACAGTAAGACCGTTATCAAGCCCCTCGCCGATAACCCGGGCAAGGTTCTGCGAATCCCCGTTCGCAATGAATGCTGAAATGGCGACGATGCTCTGCATATCGGAAGGCAGCGCGGTAATTTCCAACTCTGAAATCAGAGTAATTTCCGCATCGCTTTCCGCAGGTATCTGTTCGGCGATTCCTTCTGCAGCAAGGTGGGAAGGAACAAGGAAAGTAAGCAGTAGAATGGCAAATATCAGCGGTTTCAAGGTAGTGTTTCCGATACTGAGTATGTTTTTCCTATTCATCTGTAAAACTCCTTTCAGGCAGTTTTTAGTCCATCCTTCCGGATAGGTCCATGCCTGTCTCTTTTCAGGATTTTCTGACATAGGTATCAGAGTCCTGGTATAGTTATCCTAGACGTAACGTAAGATCTAGGTTTGTTCATCACAATGTAGCAATAAATAGGCTGTACGCCCAATACTTATATTGAATGATCACGCATGCCTTTTATGCATGACTTCCGATGGTAACGTCGATGATAACGATTCAGTACATCAGGTTGATAACGAGTCCCATAATCCATGACAATAGAATGATATACATAAGATACAGTCCGAAACGACGGAACCCGAGGATCGCTTTCAAGGCACCGAGGTTTGTAATCTTTGTTCCAGGACCCGCTATCATAAAGGCTGTTGCCGACCCAAGGCTCATCCCGCGTGCCATCCAGTCAAAGAGAAGGGGAATCGTACCTCCTCCGCATGCATAGAGCGGCACGCCGAGAGCTGCGGCCATGAGGACACCGAAAGCCTGATTTCTCCCGAACAGTGCAGTGGTCAATGTATCAGGAACATAGCGCTGGAATGCCGCGGTGAGTATGATGCCGAAAAGAAAGTAGGGAAGTGTTGCCCTTATGTTTCGCCACACATTCTTCAGATAGCGGACAAGGGGATTTCTTGCCGTATCCCTGCTGCTGCATGAGATCATGGAAGAAAATGTGAAAAATACCTTTTTTCGGGAGGTGTAGAGCAGGTTGATGATGATTCCCGCCAATATCCCTCCAATCAGGGAAGAGATGACGCGTATGATCATGACGTGTGTTCCGAGTGCCGAGCTGTAGATGATGAGCTGTGGATTAAGAAGAATAGAACTCATCATGAACGCTGCAAGCCAGTCATCCTTCATCCCTTTCTGGCTGAAGGATGCAGCGATGGGAATAGTTCCATACATGCACAGCGGGGAGAGCACTCCCAGGGCACTTGCCGGCAGAATACCGAGTATACCGATTGGTTTATCCTGGAGATCTGAGAACCACCGAAGGATGCTCTGCTTTGCGAACACGGAGATCGCCGATCCTATCAGGACACCTCCTGCCCAGTACCGGAAAATCTGTTCGAATAGCACGGTAATATAGTACCAGAGGTAAATTGCCTCCCGCTGCAGAATTTCAGTCATCAATGCTCACAAGACGGTATTCACGGCTTCCGAATCCTATGGCATCGGCATGTTCAAGGATATGCGTACCATTTCTCGACTCTATTCTCTTGACCACAGAGCCACCATCCTCTGCTGCATAGATGAGGTCTACGCATGCCTGATCAAGTGCTACAGGGTCAAGAGAGGCGAAGATTCCGATGTCATGCATATCGGGTTCAGCAGGATTCGCGACACAGTCGCAGTTCACGGATATCCTGTTCACCACGTTTATATAGAGGATATCGTTTCCATGATCCAGATAGTCTGAGACCGACTTTGCCGCTTCAGCCATGGATTCGGTGAAACTGTCGACGGGAGTCTGAAAGCCTATACCGGTTCTCGATTCTCCTGCTGTGTGGATGAGTGATTTCCCTTCTGCAGAAGCGATGCCTATCGCCATGTTCTTGAGAGCTCCACCGAACCCACCCATCATATGACCTTTGAAATGGGAAAGAATGATGAAGAAGTCATAGTCTGTGAAATGTGAACCTACTTGATTCGTCTGAAGATGTATTCCTCCTTCGACGGGAATCTCAATACCGCCTTCCGCATCCATGATATCGAAGGGAGCAAGGTCGATGTATCCGTGATCTTTTGCTATCTGCATATGAAGTGCAGTGCTTGCCCTTGATCCACCGTAAGCGGTATTGCATTCCACGATCGTGCCGTCAACCGCATATACAAGGTCCTTGATAAATTCCGGCTCAAGGTTATTGCTGCCATCCCCCTCACCTGTATGAAGTTTTACCGCAACAGATCCGGAAGGTGTACGCCCAAGCGCCTCGTAGACCGCCATAAGACCTGCAGGACTTATATCTTCGGTCATGTAGACTGCCGGG
>CAXXSP010000005.1:0-9671 GCA_963676605.2 Sphaerochaetaceae bacterium
CTACTCTGAGCGGTACTGACCTTTCAATGGCAAGCGTTGCTGTAACAACGACAATTGCCGCTTCCGCAGGGGCAGTCGGCGCAATGGCAGTTTCCTGGATGAAGTTTAAAAAGCCCGACGTGAGTATGTCATTGAACGGTGCCTTGGCAGGGTTGGTAGGTATTACAGCCCCGACCGCAGTTGTTACACCGACAGGTGCTGTTCTTATCGGTCTGATCGCAGGTCTGATCGTAGTGTACTCGGTAGAAATCATTGACAAGAAATTCCACGTCGATGATCCTGTCGGAGCCATCAGTGTTCACGGAATCTGCGGTGTGTGGGGAACACTTGCCGTAGGACTGTTCGGCGCGACAGATGATATCAGAGGGCTGTTCTACGGTGGCGGTTTCCATCAGCTGTTCGTTCAGCTTATCGGTGTAGTGGCAGTCGCGGCATGGGTTATTATCACCACAGGTATTCTCTTCGCCGTCATCAAGAAGTTCAAAGGACTGAGAGTTACTGAGACTGAAGAGCTTCAGGGTCTCGACCTGAGCGAACATAATGCTGAAGCCTACAGCGGGTTCCAGATCTTCACAACGATGTAGTTAAGAAGGAGAAAGAATAATGAAACTGATAATTGCCTACATACAGCCGGACAAGCTCTCTGCAGTAAAGCAGGAGCTGTACAAGAAGGAGATTTTCAAGATCTCCGTGACGAACGCGATGGGGTGCGGTCAGCAGAAGGGATATACCGAAGTATATCGCGGCGTCGATGTCGAGGTTAATCTTCTCAAGAAGGTGAGAATCGAGATCGCTGTGAATGAGACCTTTGTAGATGATACGATCGATGCGATCATTCTCGGTGCCAAAACGGGATCGATCGGAGACGGAAAGATCTTCGTGCTTCCGATCGAAAAGACGATTCGCATCAGAAACAGAGAAGAAGGTGCTGCCGCAATCGGTTAGTAACCGGTTCGATTTACACGGACGCTCTTGGGTAAAGGGACAATTCCCATCAGAGACCTGTGAGATCTCTACTCTTTCAATCGCAAAGACGATGCGGTGATACACCGGAAAGAGGGCGTTCAGATAATCGGAAAATCCTACATTTATGTAGCTTTGGGGATGGGATTCCTACGATATGGTAGGTCTTTCATCCCCTTAAAATTTAATAAATATATACATAGTAAAGAGATATATACTTGGCATGCTATTTGCATATATTCAATATAATACTAAAAGAAGAATTATAGGAGTGAATGAAGTATGCCAAACCAGATCGACTTTTCAAAGACCCCATTATCTGAAGTGTACGGTGACAACTGTTTCAGTGATGCAGTAATGAAAGAAAGGCTTCCGGCCAATGTCTATAAAGAACTACTTGCTGTTCAGAATGATGGACAGTTGCTTTCATCAAAAGCAGCAGAGGTCATTGCCAAAAGCATGAAAGACTGGGCCCTTGAAAAAGGTGCTACCCACTATACTCACTGGTTTCAGCCTCTTACAGGTCTGACAGCTGAGAAGCATGATTCCTTCATCTCTCCCAAGTCTGACGGTTCGATGCTGCTCGAGTTCTCGGACAAGGAACTCATCCAGGGTGAACCTGATGCCTCTTCTTTCCCTAACGGCGGACTGAGAGCCACTTTCGAGGCGCGCGGTTATACAGCATGGGATACAAGTTCACCTGCAGTGATCAAAGAAGTCGGCGGTGTGAAGACTCTGACCATCCCGACCGCATTCTTCTCTTATACAGGCGATGCACTCGACAAAAAAGTCCCTCTTCTCCGTTCAATGGTTGCTGTGAACGATCAGGCTCTCAGAGTGCTGAGGTCTCTTGGGAACACTACAACGAAGAAGATCTGTATCAACGTGGGTCCCGAACAGGAATACTTCCTCGTCGACGAAGAATTCTATGACAAGCGTCCCGACCTCCGTCTTGCAGGAAGAACAGTCTTCGGAACGATGAGTGCGAAAGGTCAGGAGATGGATGATCACTATTTCGGAGCCATCAAAGAACGCGTCGGACTGTTCATGAAAGAGCTCAACTGCGAACTGTGGAAACTCGGAGTACCGGCTAAGACTCAGCATAACGAGGTTGCTCCCAACCAGTTCGAGATCGCTACGGTCTACTCTTCAGCCAACATCTCAACCGATACCAACCAGCTTCTCATGGAGACCATCAAGAATGTCGCGAAACATCATAAGCTCGTTGCACTTCTGCATGAGAAACCCTTTGCCGGAGTCAACGGCAGCGGTAAACACAACAACTGGTCAATTTCCACTGACGATGGTCAGAACCTGCTGAGCCCGGGAAAAAGCCCCGAAGAGAATGTCCAGTTCCTCCTTTTCCTCACCTCGGTGATCAAAGCTGTAGATGAATATGCTGTTCTTCTGAGACTGTCAGCGGCGAACTCGGGCAACGATCACAGACTGGGCGCCAATGAAGCTCCTCCTGCCATCGTGTCGATGTATCTCGGCGAAAAGATCACCGAGATTCTCGAGAGCATCGGCAACGGAACTCCTCTGGTACGCAGAGACGGCAAGCTTGTCGAACTGGGACTGACTACCATCCCGTCATTCCCGATCGATGATACCGACAGAAACAGAACGAGTCCGTTCGCATTCACCGGTAACAAATTCGAATTCAGAATGGTCGGCTCATCACAGTCCCTTGCAGGTCCGAACACGATGCTCAACGCAGCAGTCGCCGAGATTCTGAGCGAAGTCGGTGACCGTCTTGAAAAGAGCAGTGATGTCATGGCTGAAGCCAAAGCGATCATCAAAGAGTTCTACTGCAACCACAAAAGAATCATCTTCAACGGAAACGGTTACAGCGAAGAGTGGGTGGAAGAAGCACAGAAGAGAGGTCTTCCCAATCTTCCCAACACCGTCGAAGCTCTCAGTCACCTTACTGACGAAGAATTTGTCAAAGTGTTCGAGAAACACAAGATCTTCGCATCTCATGAGATCGCATCGAGACAGGAAATCTATCTTGAGATCTACATGCAGCAGATCAATATCGAAGCGAGCCTCATGGTCGAGATGGCCAAAGGAAAGATAGTTCCGGCAGCAAACCGCTATCTGAGCGAACTTCTCAGCGGCATCACGGCGCAGAAAGGATTCGGTTTCGAACCGACCCAGCTGACTCTTCTTGCAAAGAAACTCTCCGAGACCATCGATTCCACTCTCAAGGAAGTCGAAGTTCTGGATTCTAAGATCAAACAGCTTGCAGCTTCAGAAGGATCAACACTCGAGATGGCGAAATTCACCCACGACGAGATCGTCAAGACGATGGAGACATTAAGAGGATTTGGTGACACTCTCGAAGAACTTACCGATTCTTCATACTGGCCGTATCCGAAATATGAAGATTTGTTGTTTCGTTTGTAGAATTTAGATTTGAGATTATATACGAGGAGAATATATGCAGGAACCTACAGGTGACCAGCGGATTGAACAGATTCGTACACAGATTATTGATAATGGGAGCTATGGTTTATATAGATCAGAATTCGATCATGACAGTTGCGGCGTAGGATTCATCGCCCATCTGGACGGACAGAAAAGACATTCGATCGTCCGTGACGGATTGAAAGTGCTCTATAATTTGCAACACCGTGGTGCTGTCGGCGGGGATAACAAGACCGGCGACGGCAGCGGTATCATGGTTCAGATACCACACAAGTTCTTTACGAAGGTCATCAAAGATTTCAAGCTGCCCCAGGCGGGCAGCTATGCTGTCGGTATGTTTTTTTTTTCCGCAGGATGCCGACGGGGACAGCTATAAGCAGGAAATCGAAAGGTCTGTTACAAACAGGGGCTTCTTTCCTCTCGGATGGAGAGAAGTACCCGTCAGATCCGAGATCCTGGGAGAGCTGGCACTTGCCACCCAGCCGAAGATCCTTCAGCTGTTCATCACACACGACAAATACAGAGGGGATGAACTGCAGCGCCAGCTGTTCGTTCTCCGCCGATTCATAGAGAAGAATATCTTCTCGACATTAGGTGTTTCCAACCAGTTCTATATCTGCAGTCTTTCTTCAACGATTCTCATCTACAAAGGAATGCTGACTCCGGAACAGGTTGACACCTATTATCCTGACTTGAGCGACACCGATTTCATCAGTGCGTTCAGTATCATCCACTCCAGATTCAGCACGAACACCCTCCCTCAATGGCGACTGGCTCAACCGTTCAGATATCTCGCCCACAACGGCGAGATTAATACTCTCAGGGGAAATATCAACAGGCAGAAGGCGAGAGAAGGCTTCATGTCCTCTACATTGCTCGGTGATGATTTAGACACCATCACTCCGATCATCGATGAGACCGGAAGTGATTCTGCGATCTTCGACAACGTACTGGAGCTGTTCACCATGGCGGGCAGGAGCATTCCCCATGTTATGATGATGATGATCCCGGAAGCCTATTCTCCCGAGATCCAGATGAGTGCCGACAAGAGGGCCTTCTATGAATACCATTCGCCGATCATGGAGCCGTGGGACGGCCCTGCGGCTGTCGTATTCACAGACGGACGGTTCATCGGAGCTACTTTGGACAGAAACGGGCTCAGACCGGCGCGGTACACTGTCATGAAAGACGGTCTGATCGTTCTCGCCTCCGAGGCGGGAGTTCTGGATCTTGATCCTGCAGAAGTGAGAATGAAAGGCAGGCTGCATCCGGGAAAGATGTTTCTTGTCGATCTCGAACAGCATCGCATCATACCCGACAATGTCATAAAATCAAGACTTTCACGTGAATATCCCTACAGACGATGGGTGAAGAAATCACGGCTGGAACTGCGCGGTCTGTTCATGCCTTCAGGTGTTTCATCGATCGAACCTCAGGAACTTCTGGAGAAACAGGTTCTGTTCGGTTACAGCGACGAAGATCTGAAGACCATCATCACCCCTATGGCGAAACGGGGACAGGAAGCCATCGGATCGATGGGAAACGACACGGGGCTCGCGGTGTTATCCGATCACAGCGAATTGCTGTTCTCCTATTTCAAGCAGATGTTCGCACAGGTCACAAATCCTCCGATCGATCCGCTGCGCGAGCAGTTGATGATGTCCCTTGAAAGTTTCATCGAGAATGAGAGCAATCCTCTCGATATCGATCAGAGACAGTACCGTTCCTTCAAACTGTCACACCCGGTCCTTTCGACACGTGATGTGGCGAGAATAAGGAACAACCCCAACAAAGATCTTCTTGCCAGCGATATCGATATCACATTCACTCCGGATGGCAGCGCAGAGGCTCTGAGGGATGCCATAACCAGAGTCTGTGAAGAAGCCGAAAGACTTGCTGATGAGGGAGTCAGCCTCATGATCCTCACCGACAAAGGTGCGGGACCAGAAAGAGCTCCGATCCCCTCACTTCTGGCGATCTCGGCCCTGCATCAGTATATGCTTGACAAACGACTGAGAGGGAAGATCGGTATCATCGTTGAAACGGGTGAAGTACGGGAAGTATTCCATTTTGCACTTCATCTCGCCTTCGGCTGTGATGCACTGTGTCCCTATATCGCATTCGCGAGTGTGAGACAGCTGGCCGAAGAAGGTGTTCTCGGCGACCTCACTCCTGAAGAGGCCGGAGACAATTACGTCAACGCCGTGAAGAAAGGACTGTTGAAAACATTCAGCAGAATGGGGATCTCGACACTTCACAGTTTCTTCAACACCCAGATCTTCGAGGCTGTCGGTCTCGGAGAAGAGATCATAGAATCCTACTTCAGAGGAACCATCTCGAGAATAGGCGGTGTCGGGCTTAAGGAACTTGCATGGGAGATTCAACAGCGATATGAACAGGCCTATCCGAAAGACGGACGGAAAGTCAAGCTGAGAAGTCCCGGCGGTTCCTATCGATATAGGAAGAACAGTGAACCTCACTACTGGTCGCCGGAATCCATCAGTCTTCTTCAATCGGCAACCCATCAGAAAAGTTATACGATCTTCAAGCAGTTCACGTCCCTTATGAACGATTCGTACCGGAAGAACGGAGAGATCAGAGGTCTTCTCGATTTCAAAGAAGGTACATCGATCCCGATAGAAGAGGTCGAACCTGTCGAGGCGATCACAAGAAGGTTCGTCTCGGCGGCCATGTCGATCGGCTCTATCGGTAAGGAAGTTCACGAGACGGTCGCTATCGCGATGAACCGCCTGCATGCGAAGAGCAACAGCGGGGAAGGCGGTGAAGATCCGATCAGGATAAAACCGCTGGAGAATGGTGATTCGATGCGTTCAAGGATCAAACAGATCGCTTCGGGACGCTTCGGAGTCACAACCGAATACATCATGAGTGCGGACGAACTCCAGATAAAGATGGCTCAGGGAGCAAAACCCGGAGAAGGGGGACAGCTACCGGGGAACAAGGTGACCGAATACATCGCACAGATCCGTCATACCACACCGGGCGTGACACTCATTTCTCCCCCGCCGCATCACGATATCTACTCGATCGAAGATCTGGCACAGCTGATCTACGATCTGAGATCCGTTAATCCCGAAGCAGAAGTATCTGTCAAACTGGTCAGTGAGGCTGGTGTCGGTACGATCGCCAGCGGTGTATCGAAAGCAAAAGCCGACAGAGTGATCATCTCAGGACAGAACGGTGGAACGGGAGCATCACCGCTGACAAGTATCAGACATACCGGGCTTCCCTGGGAGCTGGGACTCGCCGAGACTCAGCAGGCGCTGATCGTCAACAAGCTTCGTTCCCAGATCATCGTCCAGACAGACGGGCATCTCAAGACCGGTAAGGATCTTGCAATCGCGGCTCTTCTCGGAGCCGAGGAATTCGGTTTCGGTACATCCCTCCTTATCTCGCTCGGGTGTATCATGATGAGAAAATGTCATCTCAATACCTGTCCGTTCGGAGTTGCGACACAGGATCCGGAACTGAGGAAACTGTTCAGAGGTAAGGCTGATTTCGTCATTGCCTTTTTGCAGTTCGTGGCTGCAGAATTGAGAGAATACATGGCCTATCTGGGATTCAGAACCGTCGATGAGATGGTCGGACGGGTAGACAGACTGAAATTCGTCCCGAATGCCGACAAGAAGAAAGCATCAAAGGTCAAACTCGATGCGATCCTCGCTTCCGATCATATCAGAGAAGGTGTTCCCCTCCACTTCGAAAATAAGGGTGAACGGCCCGGAATCAGCCGTTTCGACAAGGCCATAGAAAAGAGGATGAAGAACTTCTGGCAGGAACCGAAGGCGATGACCTTCAACCTGAATGTAAACAATACCGACAGGGCGATCGGTTCGGCGCTGAGCGGGAAGATCACCAAAGCCTATGGAGCAGAAGGTCTTGAAGAGGGGACGTTGACGTTCAACCTCACAGGATCAGCCGGACAGAGTTTCGGTGCATTCCTTGCTCCGGGTATCAAACTGGTACTCAAAGGTGAGGTGAATGATTATCTCGGCAAGGGGATGAGCGGCGGAACCATCGTTGTCGTTCCTCCTGACAAATCCAAGATCAGACCGGAAAAGAACATCATCTGCGGAAATGTGGTGATGTACGGAGCAACCGGAGGAAAGACATTCATCAACGGAATGGCGGGAGAGAGATTCTGCGTACGAAACAGCGGAGCTACCGCCGTAGTTGAAGGGATCGGTGATCACGGATGTGAGTATATGACAGGAGGGACAGTCGTCGTTCTCGGCGAGATGGGTAAGAACTTCGCCGCCGGAATGAGCGGCGGGATCGCCTATGTATATGATCCTTCGGAACAGTTCGATTCCAGATGCAATCTTGATATGGTGGAACTTGAAGGTGTATGGGACGATAAGGATAAGAAGACGCTCAAGGACCTGATCAGCGAACATTTCACCTACACCCACAGTCATCTTGCCCAGTATATTCTGGAGAACTGGGAAGTGCAGTATCCTCAATTCGTCAAGGTTGTACCGATCGAATACAGAAAAGGACTTGAGAGAATGCAGATGAATGAGAATAGGGACGATGAAACGATGAGTGTTACCGAGGAGGTGTACCGTGCCTAAATTAGATGGATTCAGAACGATAAAGAGAAAAGAACCTCCTTACAGAGATGTCGAAGAACGCATCTGCGACTTCGAACCGGTAAACGGGCCGCTTTCTGAAAGTGAAGTGGTCGAGCAGGCAAGACGCTGTATGGATTGCGGTGTCCCTTTCTGCCACATGCACGGATGTCCTCTCGGCAACAGGATTCCCGATTATTCGGAACTGATTGCCAACGGACAATGGAAGGAAGCCCTCACACTTCTTGAATCGACTAACAATTTCCCCGAGGTGACCGGACGAATCTGTCCTGCACCCTGTGAGACTTCCTGTACGCTTGCTACAGATTTCGAAGCTGTCACCTGTGAACAGATAGAACTCAATATTGCAGAGCGGGGATGGGCAGAGGGCTGGGTCGTACCCGAGATCGCACCGATAAAGACAGGAAAGAGGGTTGCGATCGTAGGTTCGGGGCCGACCGGACTGGCAGCTGCGCAGCAGCTTGCCAGAAAAGGACATGAAGTGATCGTATTCGAAAAATCTGACAGGATCGGCGGTCTTCTGATGTACGGGATTCCCAATTTCAAGCTCGAAAAAGATGTGATCGACCGGAGACTTGCTCAGATGAAAGCCGAAGGGGTCATCTTCGAGAAAGAGGTCGAGATCGGTACGGATCTTTCTGCTCACTATCTTCTCAGCAAATTCGATGCGGTGGTGATCGCCAGCGGAACCCCTCTGGCCCGTGATATCTCGATTCCGGGCAGAGAACTCAAAGGCATTCACTTTGCTCTCGAATATCTTACCCAGCAGACCAAACTTGTTTTGGGTGACACAATAGCTCCTGAAGACTATATCGATGCGAAAGGAAAGAATGTCGTCGTTATCGGCGGCGGCGATACCGGCTCCGACTGTGTCGGTTCGGTCATCAGAAGAGGATGTGCCTCGGTCACTCAGATCGAACTGCTGCCTAAACCTCCCGAGATGCGTCAGGATGATAACCCGTGGCCTCAATGGCCCCGTATCCTCAGAACCTCCAGCAGCCATAAAGAGGGTGCTACGAGGATGTGGAGTGTCGGGTCCAAGGAATTCATCGGGAAAGACGGCAGGGTGAACAAGTTCTCCTGTGTGAATCTGAAATGGAAGGGAAGAGAGTTCACCGAGATTCCCGGAAGCGAGTTCATTCTGGATGCGGATCTTGTACTGTTGAGTATGGGATTCGTCCCCTACAGAGAGTCTCCGCTGGTGAGAGAGTTCGGCCTTGCTGTCGACGAAAGAGGTTCGATCGCGGTCGATTCGAGGTACCGTACATCGAAACCTAAGATCTTCGCCGCAGGTGATGCTGTCATCGGAGCATCTCTGGTCGTCAGAGCGATCAACTACGGGCGCGAGTGTGCCGAGTCGGTCGACTCTTTTTTGAGTGAATAACGAGAAATACAGGTCCCCGGCAACAGCTGCTGCCGGGGAATGATGTTATCCTCTTGCCCCGTAGGTATCGTTCATATCGACCTCCCCGATCGGAATACCGAGAGCACCTGCGACTCCTATCCCGTACTGTTCATCTGCAAGATAACAGTGCCTGATATGCCGTTTTTTCACAGTCAGCGTCGTTCCTTCCATGTTGCGTGCGGTATTCTCGAACAGCCGTTTCTTCTCATCGTCTTTCATGATGCGGAACAGAGATCCCACCTGCTGATAGTAGTGATCATCAT
>CAXXSP010000006.1:0-1805 GCA_963676605.2 Sphaerochaetaceae bacterium
CTTCTCCATCGAAAGGGAGATAGATATCCTGCTGACAAAGCCTCAAACAGGCAGGGTATACCGTTGAGTACCGTATTGAGGGAGATCACTACGCGTATAACTATGCAGTCCTCATCACGCTCTTCCGTTTTGTACAGGAAGGTGTGACGAACATCCTCAGGCATGCTGGTATCTGCAGAGTCAAGCTGCAGGTCTCCTTCGGGGAGGATATCATGACCTGCAAACTGGTAGATACCGGTGTAGGTTTCGCCCCGGATACGATAGCCAGCAAAACCCATTTTGGACTCGAAGGATTGGAGAACCGGGTCACGCTGGTTCGGGGGACCTTCAAGGTTGAGAGTTCCCCGGGAAACGGGTGCACGCTCACCGCGGAACTGCCCCGGGATCCAGTCAGTCTCATAGGATATGAACATGGATAAGATACAGGTATTGATCGTCGACGACCAGCGCCTGGTCAGGGAAGGGATCGCATCGATCCTGGATATACAGGATGGGATAACGGTGATTGGCACTGCAGACAATGGAGTCACCGGCACAAAGGCAGCTATGGATGCACGCCCCGATATCATCCTGATGGATATCAGGATGCCCTGTCCAGGATGGGATCCAGGCGACAGAGGAGCTTCACAGGAAGGGTTTCTCCGGCAAGATCATCATGCTCACGACCTTCGATGATGAGGAATACATCATCAGATCCCTCCAGGCCGGGGCAGTCGGGTACCTGATGAAGGATATGCCCCCGGAGGACCTGGCCGGGGCAGTCCGGCAGGCTTACAACGGCGTCTACCAGATGTCCGACAGCATCATGATCTCCCTGATCGACAGGCTGGCTACAGTACAGAAGCAGGGACTCTCCATCAGCACGCTGCCGGAGCATATCGCTGAGAGTATCGCTGGACTCTCGTCCCGTGAGAAAGAGGTGTTCAGCGCCATCGGAAAGGGATATACCAACCATGAGATAGCTGAATCCCTTTATCTGTCTGAAGGGACTATCAAGAACTATGTTTCCTCGATCCTGAATACCATCGGGCTGCGTGACCGTGTTCAGGCGGCACTCATCGCCCAGCAGTGGGAGGAGCTGCAGGATCAGCAGGGAATTTGCAGAAAACACTGAAATGAATGAGAAGATGAAAGAAAACGCTTATCATACTTGACCTTGAGTTAGCTCTAGGTATTATGTTTCAATCATGCAAGGAGAAAACGGAGTACCTTGAATAACGACGTTAAACACTATTGATGCACCAGGCTGGTGCACATACAGGAAGCTGGTGAGATTGATCCTCTTCCCACAGGAGAAGAAATTTGAAATACACGGATATAGCAGCATTCGAGAAAGCCAACATGTTCGGGACTGGTGTCCCAAACACAAGATTCGCACAATTCTTCATGGGGAACTCGTTCCTCAACCCGCTGACGAAACCGGGGCTGGACCCCCTGTTCCTGGTGAATGTGACCTTCGAGCCCGGCTGCAGGAACAACTGGCATGCCCATCAGGCTATCAGCGGCGGGGGACAGATGCTACTCTGCACAGCTGGCGAAGGCTGGTACCAGGAAGAGGGAAAGAGACCTGTCAGCCTTTACGAGGGTTCTTTCGTCTATATAAAAGCAGGTACCCGGCACTGGCATGGGGCAAAAGCTGACAGCTGGTTCAGCTATATATCGATAGACATACCGGGGACCGAAACAAAGAATGAATGGTTCGAACCTGTCTCCGATGGAGCATACCGCAGCCCTCCCGAAGCAGGTGAAGCAATCGGGTTTCACTGGGGTCAAGCATCCTGCTGCCTATTCATCAAAGAAGGGTT
>CAXXSP010000007.1:0-3802 GCA_963676605.2 Sphaerochaetaceae bacterium
CATAGGATCTGCTAGAGCGAGATGGTTGAAGATGGTTGGTTGCGGTCCAGCTTATGTTCGTTGTAGCCGATCAGGCCAGGCCAGCGAATCGGGGTCTATCTTCCAGGGAAGCAGATTCTCCCAAGCTTCTTCGTTCCCCCTGTAGGGAAGATTCACCAGCGGTGTTACCGCATCCAAGACATGGTGGAGGTAAGCTCCGGGGTCCAGCTTGTTCAATACTGCCGTCTGCAGGATCGTATACATGGCACACGAACTTTTTGCACCAGCCGGCGACCCGCTAACATTCCAGTTCTTTCTACCAATCGCCACAGGCGATACGGCTCGTTCGGCTCTCGAATTATCTGGGGTCAACAAGGGAGTCTCCAAATAGGTCTGAAGACCATCCCACTGGTTGAGGGTATAGTTGATCGCACCTGCGAAGGGGGTCTGTGGGATCACCGTCTTCTTGTATCCGTCAAGGTGGCCCCGCAGCTGTTTGAACAGCTGCGCTGCCCGCTGTTTTCGCTTCGAGAGGAACTGATCTTCGGTGATCTTCCCGACAGAAAGCTGGGCTCTGAGTTCAGACTCGAGTGCGAAGATCGCGGAGATGTCCGTCAGAATCACTTCGGTTGCCTTCCTCAAAGAGTCGACAGTAGGATTGGGCTTTTTCTTCGGTTTCTTCTTACGTTTACCGCCGCAGCCAAGGAAGATGTCATAGAACTTCCGTCTTGCATGAGCGAGACAGAACGCCTGTTTGAGTTCTCCATCCCGATTCCTGACCAGTGACTTGTAGGCCGCATAGGCGTCAGTTTGAATCATACCGGAGTATGTTTCCAGCAATTCCTCTGCCACTTCAGCTCCCCGGGAGGGATAGTATCGATAACTGACGGCTGGAGGATCTGGCCCATCATAGACTCGCAGCCAGATGTAGGAGGTCTTGGTATTCTCCCGACCTTTTTCTCCCATGACTTTCAAGGTCGTTTCATCCAAGTGGATCACATCCTTCGCGAGGATGTACTGTTCGATCAGCGTAACCAGCGGATTAAGGAGGCTTGAGACCGTGAGTTGCCAACGGGAGAGATTCTGTCTGCTGATCGGGAATCCAATATTGCGGAACCGGATGCTCTGTCTGGCATACGGCAGATGGTAGATGAACTTATCTGACAGGGAGGCAGCAAGCAGTCCGTTACCGGCGATACTACGGGGTATGATACGATCATTCGGTGCCGGTGCCTGCAGAACGCCTGAATCCTTTGACGGACAGGCATACTTCTCGAGGATATAGCGTTTGACCTTCAGGTTGGAAGGGACGTAATCGAGGACCTCGACAACATCTTCCCCGATCTTCACGAGTTCCTTCGCACAGGATGTACAGATTCTATCGAACTCCTTTGGCGTGACAATAATATCTTCTCTGGGAAGATTCGGATCGATGGGGATGCGTCCCGCAGGTTTGCGAGGTTTCTTCGGTTGTGATGCGGCCGTCTGGTCTGCATCTGATTCAGCTTCATTGAATTGGGAGTCTTCAGGTATCTCATTTTCCGGCTCTTCAATCGCGGGAGGAGATGAGAATCTTTCGCTATTAGTGACAAAGGTTCGATGAGCCTTTGCAGCAGCCCGCCGGTCAACGATATCCAGACGGGCGGACAGGTCTGCAATGACGGTATTACTATGATCCAGAGCCTGTTCCAGCTGAGCGACTCTGGCCTTCAGGGCTATATTCTCTTCGGAAACTTTACGTAGTAACTCATGTTCGTTCATGGAGATATAGTATCATAAACGAGCTTTTTAGTCTATATATTATAAAGATTTAACACACATTCTCAAGCCGTTTTTCAGCAAGAAGAATCGGGTGAGCACGCCACAGATCGATCCCTTTGAGCAGCAGCGAGAGTTCGGCCTCACTGATCTTCAGCGCATCCATCTCGGAGTTCGGCCATGGGAATGTGGTGGCATGCAGTCGCTTCTGAAATAGCCAGAAACCGTCTCCTGCCCAGTAGAGCATCTTTATCATTCGACGATTCCGTCCACAGAACAGAAACAGATCGCCGCCGTTCGGATGTAACTCCATCTCTCCGATAACGGTTTCTATCAGCCCATTGATCCCTCTTCGGAGATCGGTATATCCTGGACGGATATAACAGGAAGCGATGTCAAACTGCATACAGATCCTCCAGTGCACTGAGGATGTGATACACATCGGTACGGTCACATCCGCCGGGGATCGCGATCTGCCAATCCTGACGGGTGATGGTAATCGTTGGTGATGGTACTACTTCCTGATTCGTGGAACATGGTACGCACTGGGGATCCTGTGGAATCTGCAGGGGTACGAACGATTGCTGCTTGGCTGTTTCAGGCGCAAAGAGACCTGTCTGGTGCCTCCGCTCTTTCAGCCAGTTCGAGACCGTCCGCTTATTGACACCAGTCAGCCCGCAGAAATCATGCAGGGATTGTCCGCTGTTGTCGTAGGCTGTAAGAATGGCTAATCGTTCGTCGTGGGTGTATGGGGTATATGGTTTCTTCTTTTTCATAGAATGCCTCCTGCCGAGCATTCTATCGATTAGGCTACGTCCCTGTCTCCCATGGGGTCTGTATGACACTCACTCTTGTCAATCACTTGAGTCTTCAGATACTTGTTCTTCCCATGATTATTGTTGATGACATCCTTACTATTCGACTTCTCAGCAGCAAGCGCCTTCTCGACCGTAGCCTGCCGATCATGCTTTGCTCGCTGTGCATACTTGGCAGACCAGTAGACGATCTGGTAATGGCCCACACCTTTCACCGCACGCCGATTCCCCTCAGAATCTTTCACGTAGGTATCTTTGACTTCATCGAGCACCTTGTACATGAAGGAGACCGGCGTCTTGGTATCAGTATCACTGATCCGATTGCCCAATGCATCATACTTCAGGTAGCCATGCAGATCTCGGACCGTATTCTTCAGCAGTTGCGTACCTCCTCTGACCGACTTGCTGAAGATGTAGCCGTTATGGTGGGTAACCACCTCAGCAATATTATCTCCACTCATCATCCCTTTGTCTGCAACAAAGATGATGTGCTCCATCTCAAGCTGTTTTCTTACTTGCTCACTCATGGGGGTAAAGGTGAGACAGTCATTCGTATTGCCGTCAAACAGATCATAGGTAACGGGGAAGCCTGCAGCATCCATGAACAGCCCCATCTGTACGATGGGAGTTTTCCGATGCTCTTTGCTTGGCCCGTTCATACGGAATCCATCCTCACTATCGATCTCAAAGAAGTAGTTGGTCACATCATAGAACAGTAAGGTCGAGTCGCGATCATACAGATCCACCATGCGTGTATGCAGATGCTGAAGCAAGGCATCCCGGTAGTCGTCAAGCATACTCAAGGAGCGGTACACGGCATTCAGATCAAAGTCCATCTTGTCGAAGTACTTGTTTTTGCTAAACCAGGTTGCACGCTTTGAGTCAGGGGCTAAGATGCGTTCATAGACTAACAGTTTCACGACTGCGGTCAGGTTGTAGGAGATGTCGAGATTCTTACGGCGGCCGTCGAAGAACGTATGAATACCGAGCCGATGAAATACCTTGCTGATTGCGGCATACCCGATGTTCTTAACACAGTCATAGCTGTCAGTCTCAGGAGCGAAGGGGAGGAGCGCTTCAGGAGCAAGTTCAATCGTGACAATCTTTCGCTGTTCCTTCAATACTTCGGATTCCTCTTTGGCGACCTGTTTGTAATGGGAGACAGGATCATCATAGAGATGGGTGAACTCATCGACATACCCGATACGTTTAACAGTACGGTGCTTCACCTTGCCGTTTTCTCTATACCC
>CAXXSP010000008.1:0-14423 GCA_963676605.2 Sphaerochaetaceae bacterium
TGAGCCGCATGAAGCCAGTTGAGATACGGAACATCGTCCCCGCTGACCGGCATGCAGTCATAGACATCACCTGGAGGACCGGTCTTTATGGGGAGGACCTCACCGGCAGGGGGATCGTTCCCGACCGGCTGATCTTCAGCTATCTCTACTCCTGGTACTACATCACCTATGAGGCTGAGCTCTCATTCGCCGCTGTCGTGGACGGTGAAGTTGCCGGTTATATCATCGGTACTGCCGATACTGTCAGGCAGCGGGCACGGTTCTGTGACCTCATCCTGCCGAAGGTCTGGAGAAGGCTCACCTGGATCAGGGAAAACGGCCTGCTCTACGATGACCAGTATGCCAGGTGGGTGTGTGAGGACCTCCACCGGGAGATCTCGGGACTCTGGGAGGAACTCCCTCCTGAAGTGTCATCCTATCCAGCCCACCTCCATATAAACATCCTTCCGGAGTACCAGAGGCTGGGGATCGGCGGGAGGCTGATGGAGCGGTTCCTGGGTGAACTGCAGGAACGTTCAGGTTCCCGGGGTCCATCTCGGGACCACCTCCTTCAACACGAAGGCGGTTCCCTTCTATCTCAGCCATGGGTTTAAGCTCATGGGGAAGTTCCCCATCGACGCATCACGATTCGGGCTGGGGAAGGGTGAGGGACTCATCTTCGCGGCCTCCCTTACCTGAGAGAACCTACTGGCCTTTTTCCCGATTATTGAGTAGATTATCGGTAGCGAAAAAAGAAGGATTTTACACATGACAGGTTTTTTTATCAAGAAGGCATTCTTTGACGGATGGGACAACCTCATCTCACTGGTGCTGGTCAATCTGATCTTCGTAGCCCTCCTTGCGGCAGGCTACGGGGCATTCACCCTCATCCAATTCAGCGTCCCGCTCGGCATCATCCTGCTGCTTATCTGGTTCGTCCTGCTGCACTTCGCCTTGGGAGGCGCGTCCTTCTTCACGATGCACCAGGCAAACTACCAGAGACCGGGGTTCGCCGAGTTCTGGCAGGCAGTGAAGGATGCCTATAAGCACGCACTGCTCTTGGCGGGACTGAATGCCGTAATCCTCATCATGTTCATCGTGATCATGCCCTTCTACCTCAGCATGAGCAATATACTCGGGATCGCCGTCACCGCGGTCCTCTTCTGGATCGTGATCGTGACCATGATCAGCCTGCTCTACTTCCTGCCCATCAGTGCACAGCTTAAGGACAGGCCGTTCAAGGCACTGAAGAAGTCATTCCTGGTCTTCCTGGACAATACCGGGTTCTCGATTTTCCTCTCTGTTCTATACGATCATCAATTTCATCATCTCTATCTTCGCGGCCTTGCTGATCCCGAGTGCGGGAGGTATCCTCCTCTCCCACCAGGTAGCCTGTAAGCTGCTCATGTTCAAGTACGACTACCTTGAGTCGGAACCGGAAGCTGACCGGAAGCATATACCCTGGGTCGGACTGCTCTTCGAGGAGAAGGAGAAGGTCGGCCACCGGACCCTCAAAGGGATGATCTTCCCCTGGAAGGACTGATGAAAGAGATCGAGATCAAGGCACATGCGGCGAACCATGAAGAGCTCAAGCGTACGATAGAAGGCTTGTGCCCTCTGGGATCGATCCATACCAGCGATACATACTACTTCTCTCCTGACCAGGGGAGGGATGCAAGCCTCTTCAGGCTTCGCCTGTCAGGAGGAAAGGGGATCGTGACAAGGAAGCAGCGTAAGAGGATCGGAACCCTGGAGGTCAATGACGAGATCGAGTATGAGGTCTCAGACCCTGAAGCAGTTCCAGAGAGTTCTCAGAGTCCCTTGGCTATGAGGTCTATGTGAGGAAGGAGAAGCGAGGGCTATCATAGGTTCCCTCGATACGGTATGACCGTCGGGTTATGGGAGGTACCGCCCCTCGGCTGGTTCATCGAGGTGGAGATCCTCTCCGAGACCGATGATGAGAAGACAGTCGAAGCAGCAAAGGATCAGATCGTCTCCTTCCTGAATGAACTCGGCATCCCTTCTGAGGCCCATGAGCCAAGATACTACATGGAGATGCTGCTGTCACAGTGAATCGACCCTTCAGAGACTTCCCCGATTCAGATCCAGGATATCTTCATCATATACCAAAACATCCCCAAAACGATAGAACCCTTTGTTGTAGGGACCATGGACAGCCTGATACGGATCATCAACCCATGCTCCCAGGGATTCGGCAGACGCGTCCCAGTTGCGCTGCTTGAATGATGAGTATATGCCGTTGACCTGGACATAGGGGTCAGGAGAGGTGAATCCTTCGATGGGGTTGGTGTTGATGATCTCGACATTCCAGATCTCCTCAGCATGGAGGTCTCCGGGATCTGCAGTATCGATATAGTTCTCCCAGTAGCTGTAGGAATGGTTGAGTACGCCCGAGGTTACCTTGAAGGATTCCTGATAGACATCTTTCTGGCTTCTCTTATCGGTATAGGAGTAGGTCCAGTTCAGGTTGTCCTGCACATATGCTTTTGCATAGCTCCTTTCGGTCAAGACCACGGTCTCTGTCTTGTAGCTCCCTGCTGGGAAGAGATGCGCAGCGGGTTCCTCGGTATATGCAGGAGGATAGGCATCATCATAGAAGGCTTTATAACTGCTGCGGTTATAGGTAAGCATATACTCATCAGCATCATAGGAATAGCTGCCCCACTCCTTGAAGCTGACGATCTCTCCCTCTCCTTGTATATCGTTGCCATTCAGGTCGTCATCTGCCGATTCATAGAGGTATTCAGCTATATGGTAGGACCCGTCAGGTTCGAGGAGGATCCTGCGTGTCTTGTACTTGTACTCATCCGTATCCCATTTCCTCCAGTCATAGAGCGAGTAGGTGACATGCTGTTCTACATGACCATAGGTATCGAATTCCAGCATATTACCGAAGAAAGGATCGTTGCTTGCAGAAGACTGAAATAAGTCGCAAGAGGATAAGGCTGCTACCGAGATGATACCAAGCAGGATGGCAATGGTCCGGAAATGTTTCATACGACCTCCCCTGTAGTAAGCGTTGTAACTGATGTCTCAGGGGCATGATCAGCTGTTGTTACGTACGCTACTAAGTT
Source organism: Sphaerochaetaceae bacterium (assembly GCA_963676605.2). Taxonomy (GTDB): domain Bacteria; phylum Spirochaetota; class Spirochaetia; order Sphaerochaetales; family Sphaerochaetaceae; genus SABI01. The sequence goes on from CAXXSP010000008.1 coordinate 3,075, forward strand.
CTTTTGCTTAGAGTGTATCACACCGACTGTAACAGAGTAAATGTTTCTAACCGCATGTTTCTGTTCGGGATCATTGTCTGAGGTGGCACTACGGCGAGGAGATTACTGTGTATGAAGAGGTTCAAACACTTCAGGACTGAAACCGCTTATGCGGGTCTCAGTCCTGAAAAGCGTATGCTTCTTATCCCTACTCGATCACGAAGAAGCTGTGTATCGTCACCTGCCGGTAGAGTTTGCCCGGTTCGAGCAGGGGAGAGTAGAAGTTCTCATGATTCATGGCATCGGGCAGTTCCCCAGCCTCGAGGCAGAGGGCGGTATGGGGGTGTTCGGTGTCATGGTTGTCCGAGTAGAACTGCAGTCCCGGCGCATCGGTGAGGACCTTCATCAGTCGCCCTGACTCCGGGTCATAGAGTTCCGCAGCATCCTGGACGCCTTTCCGGTCTGAGAGGCAGAAGTTATGGTCGTAGCCGACGGGGTCGGCATCGATCTTCATGATATCATCCCCGATCCGCTTTCGTTCGGTGAAATCGAAGATCGTCCCTTCAACCGGGTTGAACTTGCCGGTCGGTACCTGATGCACGTCGATATCGACGGTCTTCTCTGAGTGGATCTTCAGCAGCTGGTCATCGATCTTCTTGATGCCGGGTTTCCCGCTGAGGTTCCAGTAGGTATGGTTGGTGAGGCTCACATAGGTGTTCTTGTCGGTTGCAGCCTCATAGACGAAGAAGAGCTCGTTCTGCTCGGTAAGGGTGATCGTGAGGGCCACATCGAGAGTCCCCGGATACCCCTGGTCGCCGTCCTCGCTGGTGAGGGTGAGCTTCACCGAGGCCCGTTCCTCATACCGGATGGGGAAGGCTTCCCATATCTTCGTATTGAAGCCGTCCGGCCCCCCATGCAGCTGGAAGAACTCATTGTTGGGCGTGAGGTCATAGCTTGTGCCGTCGATCGAGAAGGTGTTCCCCCCGATTCGGTTGGCATACCTGCCGACTGTCGCCCCATGGTAGTTCGTCTTATCCTCATAGGCAGCCAGGTCAGGATAGTTCCTGGTGAGCTCCTCGATCTTCCCGTCCTTGTCCGGTCCCTTGAAGGATACCAGATAGGCACCGTAGGTGATGACCTGCGCTGAGTACCCGTTCGAGTTCTCCAGCGTGATGACATCGACGGCCCTGCCGTCCTTCAATGTTCCGTATGGTTCTCGTGCTATCTTCATACAGAGCATAGTAGGGTTTTCTCATCAGGCGGTCAATAGTAGTGACAGGATAAACGTAATTTGCTAGATTCTAGAGCTATGGAATGGAAAGCAAGTCACATACTGGTAAAAGACAAGGCGCTGGCAGAACGGCTGCTGGCGAAAATAAAGGGTGGGGCCCGGTTCGAGGCCCTTGCCCGCGATTTCTCGACCTGCCCGAGCAAGTCGAAAGGCGGAGACCTTGGCTGGTTCGGCCCGGGGAAGATGGTGCCGGCCTTCGAACAGGCCTGCAGCAGACTCTCGGTAGGCAGGATCAGCGGTCTGGTCCACACACAGTTCGGGTATCATATCATCAAGCTCACCGGGAAGCGTTAGCGGGTAGGAAAAACAAGAGGAGACGGCAGCTGCCGTCTCCTTAGTATTGACGTTATTTCTTGCTGGAGAACGAGTGGGTGATCCTGTCGATGATGATGGCAAGGAAGACGATCGAGATCCCTGCCTCGAAGCCCCTGCCCACATCGATACGACTGATCGAGAGGAGGACCTCCATCCCGAGTCCCTTCGCACCGATCATCGACCCGATCACGACCATAGCCAGTGCCATCATGGTTGTCTGGTTGATCCCAACCATGATCGAGGGTTTCGCCAGCGGGAGCTGCACATCGAAGAGGATCTGTCGCGGGGTCGCCCCGAACGCTTTCGCGGCCTCGACCGCCTCCACGTCCACCGTCCGGATCCCGACATTCGTCAGCCGGATCACCGGCGGTACAGCATAGATGATCGTAGCAAACATGGCAGGCACCTTACCCATCCCGAAGAACATGAGTGCAGGGATCAGGTAGACGAAACTCGGCATGGTCTGCATGGCATCGAGCAGCGGCTGGAGGAAACGCTCCGCACGTTCACTGCGTGCCATCTTGATGCCGGTCGGCAGCCCGATGAGCAGCGAGAAGAATACTGAAGCCAGCACCAGGCTGAGTGTCCTCATAGCCAGGTCCCAATAGCCAAAGGATCCTATGATGAACATCATGGCCATGAACACGATCGCGGTCTTGATCTTTCCCAGCAGTTTCCACCCGGCTAGTCCTACCGCTAATACGATGATGAACCAGGGGATGAAGAGCAGCAGCTTCTCGAAACCAAGTACGACCTGCAGGATGATCGAGCCTACAACGTCGAAGAACCCGTCCAAATGCAGCAGCAGCCAGTTCATACCTGCATCAATGGCTTTTGCCACCGGTATGTCGATAATCTCAGGGAATTCAAGCATGGTTCTCACCTCCTGCCGGAGTCAACGACTCAAAGATCTGGTCGGTCGTGACGATCCCCTTGAACCGGTTCTTCTCATCCACTACCGGGATAGGCCAGGGGTTCTCGCTGACGATCGGGAACATATCCTCTATGAGGGCGTCCTCCGTCACGGTCGTGACCTGCTTGATCGAGCTCATGGGTATGGTCTTGGGTTTCACTTCCAGCTCCAGCAGTGATTCAAGGTCCTTCTCGCGAATCACGCCGAGAAGTTCACGTCCCTGGTTCACCACGAAGGCAGCCTTTCTCTTATTGGATCGCATCAGGGTGAGGGCCGTCTTGGGTCCTTCCCAGGCATACGCGAGCATGATCGGGTCCGACATGATGTTCCCGGCAGTCAGTACCTTGGCAGGGGATGCATCCTGAACGAACTCCTTCACATAATCATCTGCAGGATTGGTGACGATCTCCTCAGGGGACCCCACCTGGACGACTTCACCATTTCTCAGGATCGCGATCTGGTCACCGAGTTTCAGCGCTTCATGCAGGTCATGGGTAACGAAGATGATGGTCTTCTTCAGCTTTGATTGGAGCTCTACCAACTCATCCTGCATCTGTCTCCTGATCAGTGGGTCGAGCCCGCTGAACGGCTCATCCATCAGCAGGATCTCAGGGTCATTCGCCAATGCACGTGCCAGGCCGACACGCTGCTGCATCCCGCCGCTCAGGGAGCCGGGATAATAGTCTTCCCAGCCCTTGAGTCCTACGGTCTCCAGTGTCTGCATCGCTTTCGCGTAGCGTTCACCCTTTGGCATGCCCTTGATCTTGAGCCCATAGGCGGCGTTATCGAGGACGGTCATGTGGGGAAGCAGCCCGTAGTGCTGGAAGACCATCCCGAAGGTGTCCCTCCTGAACTGCAGGAGCTGCTCGTTGTTCATCTTCGTGATGTCCTTCCCGTTGATCGTGATCGATCCCCTTGAGGTCTTGATCAGCCTGATCAGTGCCCTGATCAGGGTGGACTTCCCACTTCCCGAAAGACCCATGAGGATGTAGAACTCCCCCTTATGGATCTCCAGGTTGATATTCCTCATACCAACGATGCAGCCGGTTTTCTTCTGAATCTCATCCTTAGACTTATTCTCGAGCTTCTTGGTAAAGACCCGGTTGGGGTCTTTACCATAGAGCTTCCAGACATCCTGTATGATAAGTTGAGGATGTGTGTCTGTACTGTTGTCCATAACGCTCCTATAGTGCAGCCTTTACCTTGGCTGCAACGTCATCGGATACCCATTGGGTCCAGACTGCTTCCTGCGTCTCGAGGAACCAGTGGGCTGTCTCTTCGGTGGTCCATTCTTCATCAGCCATCTTTGCCAGGAACTGGTTGTTCTGGTCGACAGTGGTTGAATACTTCTCCAGGATCTCCACGATATCGGGGGCCTTCTCGAGCATTGACTTGTTCACCAGGATGTTGACATCAGCAGCCTCATATTCACTGCCTTCGAGACGGATCATGTCAAGTTTTCCCAGGACTGCCGTAGGTGCCCAGTAGTAACCGCACCAGGGTTCTCCCTTGGTGTATGCCCCGACCATGGATCCGGCAAGTGCTGAACCTGATCCGGCGATACCCATGTTGAAGGTCTCCCCGAGATTGAAGCTGTCAAAGATAGCCTGTGAGATATCGACCTGAGCCCAGCCGGCTACTCCGCCGTATACCACGCCCTTGCCTGGATCCTCTGGGTCCGGGAAGAGGTCCGCATATTTCGGGAGGTCCGCGACCGTCTTGAGGTCTGGGGCGACGGCATCCGGTCCCTCGACAAGGTACCTGGGAATCCACCAACCCTGCGGTGCATCAGGCATGTTCTTACCGAGGTCTACCAGGTTCCCGGTCGCGATACCCTTGTCATAGGCATCCCGGAAATTGGAGTGCCAGGACTCCATGTCGATGTCTACATCTCCCTGGATGATACCGTTGATGATGGGCAGGGTGTCCCCAGGGATGTAGTCAGCTTCATAGCCGTCGAGGCCATTCTCGATGATGAAACCCATGATCCGGTTGTGGACCAGGACACTGTCCCAGGAGAGATCGCCGAAGACGATCGTCTGGGTCGTTTCTGCTTCCTGCTGGCCCTGTGCGAACAGGGCTGCAGGTGAAATAAGCACTACTAACAGTAAAGCAATTACTATCTTTCTCATTTGTTACCTCTTGTTACATTATATAGTTATAACAGTAATTAAAATATGAGAATATGTCAAGGAAGTAGAAGGAAGACTATTTGCCCTGTAATAATAAAATCTGCATTGTAATGGCAGAAATACGCTATAATGGAGCAATTTTTAACAGAATTAAAATAGTTACACATCAAAGCAATAAAATTAATATTGCATTTTTTATTGTTTTGTGTACTAATCAAGTGTAGTGAGGTATGTATGAGACAGGGAATCGTTGAAGAAGTATTTATCGCCTTGAGAAAGATCGATCGTGCGATCGATATCCATTCAAAGAAGCTGAAGAAGCACTATGGGCTCACAGGACCGCAGCTCCTGGTCCTCAAGGAGATATCGGAGAACCCTGACGCCCCCATCTCCTGCATCGCCAGGAATATCAGCCTGTCGCAGGCGACGGTCACCAGTATCCTGGACAGACTCGAGACCCAGGGGTTCGCAGTGCGGAAGCGCAGCAGCCTTGACAAGCGAAAAGTCCATATCATGTTGACAGATAAGGCAAGATCCATCCTGGCAAGTGACCCGAAACTGCTGCAGGAGGATTTCTACCGCGATTTCGATGAACTTGAGGAGTGGGAACAGATGATGATCCTCTCCTCGCTGAAACGCCTCGGTTCGATGCTCAACGCCGAGCACATAAGCGTGGAACCTGCACTGATCACCGGCTCCCTGGAATAGCGGGGTTCACTCCCCGGACGAGAGCCTCCTGAGCGCCTCGGACTCATCAGAGACGAACAGTACAGCATCACCCCGGTTGCTCTCATGGATGAAGGCCTGGAGGCTCCTGCTGCTATAGCGGGAGAAGTCCCCGATGACAGCCAGCCGCATCGAGTAGGTCGTGAACTTCTGGAGGATCTCCCCGGCAAGCCTCGTGCTGAGGTCGAAGAACCGATCATGGAATATGTGCGCATCAAGGACCATCCGGCTGCTGCCTGTCTCGTACCGTACCTGAGCCATGAGGTCCAGGGCGGAGCCGACATCACCGATCATTGCTGCATCAGCGGTCACTCGTGCGATCGATCTCCCTTCGTGGTGCAGTTTCGTGATGTTCATTGCTGATTCTCCCTGAAAAATCGTGCGATCCTCTCGCCCTGGTCGAGGACCAGGTGGTGTACCCCTGGCAGCGAAGAGCACTGCGCATGGGGCAGGAGTGATGCTATCCTCAGCATCGTCCCCCTGGTGTCGAGCATCGGGTCCTTCTCCCCGCCGATGTAGCACACCGGCATCTGCAGGGCTGAGATCTCCCCGTCAGTGAAGAGGGGGATCTGCTCGGTGAGCGGCTTCATATGCTCCGCAACCAGGGCCCCGAAGGCCTCCACTTCCGGGGAGAGCTCCACCTTTCCGGCGATCAGCCTGTTGATACGCTTCACGCCTGCCTTCCCGAGCATCGCAAGGGGGAGGACCTTGAAGAAGAACCCTGCCTTCGGCTTGGCGAACCCCCCGGAGGTTACCAGGCAGAGAGCTTCGACCTTCTCAGGGTGCCTCGCGGCATACTGAGTCCCGACCCAGCTTCCCAGCGACATCCCGCAGACCGAGAATCGGGGAGGGCAGAGCTTGTCGGTGACCTCCTCGAGCCAGCCGAGCATCTGCCCATCCTTCAATGACGGGCGCAGCGAGCTGCTCAGCCCCGGCTGTCCGGGAAGATCGGGGAGGATGAGGTGGAATTCCTTCATGAATGAGGGGATGTAGCCCAGCCAGGAGGCGCTGCTGCTCGAAGTCCCATGGAGCAGGAGGAGGATCGGACCTGCCTGGTTCCCCATCTCGATGACATGGGTCGTTCCGTACCGCTGTGACTGTATCAGGTGTACCGTATGCTCGAACGGCCAGGCTTCATAGATCCTGCTGCAGGCTGACCTGACAGCTTCACGACCTTCGCTGCTCTTGTAGATCTCGGTCATACTGATCCCCCTATATGATATTGGCGAATAGCTTCATGATCTCCGATATGAAGATGGGTGAGCCGTAGAGGACGAATCGTGCCTTCCCGTCTTCCGGGTGGTAGATCAGGTCATACCGAGCCGGCCCCCATGCAGGGTCCTTTGCATTGAGCATGGCGATGAGGCTGTTCGAGAGCCTTGAGGCCTCCTCGGAATCCTTCTCATGCAGTTCGATGACCGCTGATACGGAGATCCTCTGTGCCGGGGGGGAGAAGGTGCGGACTTCCTTCTCTCCGGTGCCGGCAAGTTCCCCATGCGCATAGGCGATGAAGTCCTCCCGTGCTACCTTCCACTCACGCCCGAGCTTCTTCCCGGGGATCTTCCCTTCCCGGATGAAGCGCCTGACGGTCTTTGGATGGAGTTCGAGCATCTGCGAGATCTCCTCGACTGAATAGAATTTCTCTGTCATACAATATTCCTTAATATGGTCTAATAGGGAATAATATAGGACTAGTTGTGGTATATGTCAAGTAAAAAATACCATAATATTCCATAAAATATGTAGCAAGGGAATAATAGGGAATGTTAAAAAAGGGAGGGGAGATAGTGGATCCTGCCGATCAGTCCCGGTCGGGCCTGGTATCGGAGATGATGAAGGGTTTCCCGGTGAAGGGGTTGGTGATCCGCGCGGTGTTGATGCCGTAGACCTCCTTCAGGTTCTCGGTGGTGAGCATCTCCTCCGGGGCCCCCATGGCCGAACACCTTCCCGTCATGGAGCAGGATCACCTGGTCGCTGAAGGAGAGTGCGGAGTTGAGGTCATGGAGGATACAGACGACGGTGAGGTTCTCGGTCCTGATCAGCTCCTTGAGCAGTTTTGAGGATGTCGAGCTGGTGGCGCGGGTCGAGGTAGGTCGTCGGTTCATCGAGGGCGAGGATATTCGGTTCCTGGGCAAGGGCCCGGGAGATGATGACCCGCTGGTACTCGCCTCCTGAGAGCTCGGTGATCAGGTGGTCTTTCAGATGGGTGATGGAGGTGAGGTCCATGACGTCACGTATGACCTGTTCGCCGGCGTCCCCATCAGCGGAGTCAGCCCGCCGGTGGGTATACCGGCCGAGGCGGATCATGTCCTCGACGTTGAACTGGTAGGGGTTCCGTTCGTTCTGCGGCACCATGCCGATCACCCTCGAGAGTTCCTGCCGGTCGAGCGAGGTTATATCCGTATCAGCGAGAAAGATCGTCTTCTTCTCCACCGGGAGGATCCGTAATATCTGCTTGAGCAGGGTGGTCTTCCCGGACCCATTGGGGCCGAGGATGGTGGTGAAGGTGTTCTTCCCGATCGAGGCCGCGATGTCGGAGAGGATCTGCCGGTCCTCATGGTAGGACCAGGAGAGGTCCTCTATCCTGATGATCTGCTCATGTTTTCACCTAGAACACCTCCTTCTTCTGGCTGCGCAGGAGGTAGATGAAGAAGGGCGCCCCGGTCATGGAGGTGATGATCCCGACCGGGATCTCGGAGTTCTCGAGAACTCCTCTCGCGATCGTATCGGCAAGGAGGGTGAAGAGCCCGCCGAGGATGACAGCCAGCGGCAGCAGCCGCTTATGGCTCGGGCCTACGATCATCCGCATGATATGGGGGGTGACCAGGCCGACGAACCCGATGACGCCGCTGATGGCGACGGCACTCGCGGTCAGCAGGGTGGAGATCACCAGCAGGATGACGCGGGTACGCTTGATGGAGAGGCCCATGGAGCGTGCCGCCTCATCACCGAGCAGCAGCAGGTCCATCTCCCGATGGTAGAAGAGCAGGATGATGAGCCCTATGACCATGACCGGTGAGATGAAGAGGAGCTTCTCCCAGCTTGCCGAGGAGAAGGATCCCATGGTCCAGAAGATGATGTCCTCGAGCTGTTCCCGGTTGAAGTACATGCTTAAGGACATCATGGCCGAGAGGAGGAAGTTCATCGCCACCCCGGAGAGGAGCAGCGTTACCGAGGTCGACCGCATTCCCCCTGAAAGGAGGTAGATGACCGTCCGATGCCCCGATCCCCCCGATGAAGGCGAAGAGCGGGATACCCCAGGAGCCGGGAACGAGGACGAAGGCCCCGACCAGGGCCGCGAAGGCGACCCCGAAGGCAGCTCCTGATGAGACGCCGAGGATGAAGGGCTCAGCCATGGGGTTGCGGAAGAGGGACTGGAAGACCACTCCCGATGCCCGCAAGGGCCATGCCGACGATCACGGCCGTGATCACACGCGGGATCCTGATCGACTGGATGATGTAGATATAGGAACGGGAGACATCTGTCGCCTGATCCCCGAAGATCAGCACCTTCACCGTATCAGCCAGGCTGATGTTCGCCGTCCCGAACGAGATCGAGAGCAGGGAGGCGCAAACGAGCACGATGATCCCGATGATAAGCGGCAATGAGGTTCGTCCGCTGTGTGCTGCTCCCCTGCGGCTGCTCATGACCTAGAAGAGCTCCGGGTGGAATATCTTCGCGAGGACCAGGGCGCCTGCAGCATTCCGGACACCCTGGCGATCGATCATGTTGTTGTCGATCGGGTAGAGGTTCCCTTCGGTGACTGCACGCAAGTCCTCATAGCTGGGAGTAGATGCGAACATCTCAGGGGTGCCCCAGTACTCTGAGCAGATGATGATGTCTGGATCGTTCTCGATGATCTTCTCGAGGCTGTAGGACCAGCCGGAGACATCCTCGGCGATGTTCTTTCCGCCTGCGAGGGTGATGATGTCATTGATGAAGGTGTCGCCCCCGGCAGTGAAGTCCCCCCACTCACCGAAGCCTACCACGTAGTAGACCGAAGGTGCTTTTTGCACCCTTCACGGTCTCCTCGATATAGCTGATGGTATCCTGCATCTCCGTGACGATCCTGTCTGCCTCTTCCTCGACCCGGAGTATCTTCCCGAGGTCGCTGATCGTATGGTAGACACCGGCGAAGTTCTCCTCTGAGTAGAGGCCGACGGTGGTGATCCCCGCATCCTCAAGACGGTCGAGCGTCTCTTTCTCGGTGTGGATGGACCCGATGACCAGGTCGGGATCGAGCTCGATGATCGTCTCGATGTTCGGGTCGGTGATCGTGCCGACAGATGCGATATCGAATACCGCTGCAGGGTAGTCGCAGTAGTCGGTCCGGCCTACGAGGTTGTCCCCCAGCCCGAGGGCGAAGATCGCCTCCGTGATGTTCGGCCCGAGCGACACGACCCGTGTGACCTCGGCAGGGATGCGAACGACTCGCTGGTAGGAGTCGACATAGACCGTGTCGCTCTCATGCTCGATGGGTGATTCCTTCACCCCTCCGGCAGTCAGCGGTACGGCGATCATCATCATGATCATGAGAACCAGTACTACTCGTCTTTTCATAGAATATGTCTCCATATAACAATAGAGAACACAAGCTGAGGGCTGCCCCGTAACTCATGCTCCGTGAGTTCGTCATCGACGATTGACGGCCATCTGCGATGGCTGGCCATTCCGGCAGGTCTCCTGACTTCAGGTCATCGCCGGTCCTGCATCCTTTCCCGTTCACGAATGAACAGTGGACTCCCGGATCGCTCCGGGACAGGCAGGACGGCTCCCCTTTACAGTGGCGGGACCGTACGGGACTCTCACCCGTTTCCCCTCTTGGCGGCTTTCAGCCGACCGGAATCTAACCTACAACCTAATCCATAGGAAACTGTCTGTCAATAGTCAGCCTTCTCAGTTATACTGATGTTGAATAAAACGATTTCGCACACTAGGAGACAGGCTATGGGCAACTCGCTGAGACGTTGGGTATGTATGTTCTTCCTCTTCATTGCAGCAGCCCTCCCTGCTGAAGAGCTGTATGAGACCACGCTGGGAGAGATCCACCTCATCCATGAGGAGGCCTATGGTGAGATCGCAGGTGCTGCGGCCTCCGACCTCAGCGGCATCCTCGATGCATACCGGTCGATCCTTGGGACAGGAAGGCAGTTCACCTGGCCGGTACTCCTCGAGAGTGACTCCTCCTCTGCGTCGGGATATGTCTCGCTCCCGGTAGCCCGTACGGTCTGGGAGACGACGCCCCTGGATGACTTCTTCCCCGCGCCGGAGTGGCTCCACCTGCTCTCCCTCCATGAGGGACGCCATATGGTCCAGTACGAGACGGTATCGAGCGGGATCACGGACCTTGCCAGGGTCCTTGGCGGTATGCAGCTCATGACAGCCTTGAGCCACGCCTATGTGCCCTCCTGGATCTTCGAGGGGGATGCCGTCGTCTCGGAGACGATCTACTCCGAGGAGGGCAGGGGCCGCTCGGCCGAGTTCACCAGGCGCTTCAGGGCCCTGCTCCTCGAGCACCCCTTCATCACCTGGGAGGAGCTGACGAACGGTTCCTACATCCATAATATGCCGAACCACTATGTCTACGGGTATTACCTCATGGGCTACCTGCTCAACGAGTATGGGATCGATGCAGCAGGAAAGCTCCTCAGGACCATGGGGAACTTCCCCGTTCCCTATATCTCCCCGACCATCGCGATCTCCGCAGTGACCGGGAGGTTCACCACGCCGGAAGGACTCTTCGAGGCAGTGAAGACGGACCTGCTCTCTGCCTGGCTCATGGACACCCGGGAGGAGAGTCCCCGGGAGCGGGTCTACACCGCTTCGGCGAAGGGGTACTCCTACCTGGCTGACTTCCTCGTAGAGGATGGCAGGATCACCCTACTCGAGTATGACCGGTCTCACGGCCTGCTGCTCAAGGAGCTCTATGACAGCCAGGTACAGGAGATACGGCCGATCCCTGCCGCTGATGCCGATATTTCCCCTTCGTATG
>CAXXSP010000009.1:0-9165 GCA_963676605.2 Sphaerochaetaceae bacterium
GATATGCTTGCACATAATTGTCTGCACCACTACTACAAAGTAGATTACTGGCATAATGAAGACGGTCCGTATGAAATCAGGGACTTCTCCCCGACCAGGGAGACTGACCTGGCAATGGAGATCCTTGATAAGCGGGATACGGGAAAACCCTTTGCTCTTGTCCTTGCCTGGGGAGTCCCGCACTCTTCCTGGGGGGAAGATACCATCATCAATAATGAACAGAGGCTGTTCGGACTGTATCCGCAGCAGTACGATGTGTATGACCCCGATGAGATGCCCATCCCGGACAGTGTCCCGTATAAGATACGGCACCAGATCAGAAGGGATACTGCGGATTATTTCGGGATGATAACTGCGATGGATGTGGAATTCGGTCGTTTGATCCAGTACCTAAAAGATCGGGGTTTGTATGATGATACCATCATCGTCTTCAGTTCAGATCATGGGGATCACATGGGTGTTCACGGCTATGGCCACCCGGATGACGACTGGCTTCCGGAGAACATGCGTGCGGCGAAGGGTACTCCCTATGATGAATCTATTCACATTCCCCTGATAATTAAAGATGCAGGATTGCAGCAGAGAAGTTTCCGGAACCAGGGTTTCATCGGTTCCATTGATTTCATGCCTACCATTCTCGGACTGTGTGAAATCGAATCTCCCGAATGTCAGGGCACGGACTACTCAGAGTCGATTACTCGGAAAGTTGATATTCCCAATGACGCGGTGTATCTCCAGAACCTGGGAACCGGATGCCGACACGGTCAGCCTGGGTTGGCTTCTGGAGAGGCATAAAGACAGAGAGGTATACCTATGCCAGGACAAAGAATGCTTGGCTGGATGGGGAAGCCAGACTGCTGATAGACAGGGAGAATGACCCGAATGAGCAGGTAAACTGCATCAATGACCCGGATTACCGGGATATAGCGGAAGCCTTTGAGAAGCTGTTACTTGAGAAGATTGATGAATATAAGGATCCCTTTGATTCCGGGGAGCGAATAGAGGGGTTGGGGATGCTTAAACTGGGTCAGAAACTGACCAACAGCAGTTTCTTCGGGATAATCTCCCGAAGGCGCTGGTAGATTATCTGGAGCATGGAGAATAATGGCTCCGAGATACAGACATATCTGAACATCCTACAGAAAACGGATCTGTATGATATAGAAATCTATGTTGAAAATCATAGGAAGACGATGGAGGAAAAGAGTTATGCGTAATAAGGTGTTATTGGTAATTGCTGTGGTCCTGTTGATTGCAGGGAGTCTCTTCGCTTCAGGAAAGCAGGAGGCTGCGAAAGAGGATGCGGATGTACTGAAGGTAGGGTTGATCCTGACCACATCAGGGCTTGGGGACAATAACTTCAATGATATGGCATATGACGGCCTTGTCGCTGCCGGTAAGGAATTGGGAATAACCTATGATTATGGTGAGCCGGAGACGATCAGCGACTACGAGATGCAGCAGCGCAGTTTTGCCGCTTCTGGGGATTATGACCTGATCATCGCGATCGGTTCTGATCAGATCGAGGCATTGAAGATCGTGGCTGCAGACTTCCCGGATCAGCAGTTCACACTGACTGACGGTTCTCTTGACCTGCCCAACGTTCATTGTATTTTTACTAAATTTGAAGAGCAGACGTTTCTGACTGGTGTCCTGGCAGGCTTTATGACAAGCAGGAAAGGCTTCCCCATGGTCAAGGCTACATACAAAAAGATTGGTATCATCTCCGGTATGGACCTGCCTGTGCTGCGGAACGGTATTGCCGGGTATACAGCCGGTGCAAGATATGTTGATCCAGAAATAGAGGTTCTGGTAGCAGATGTCGGTTCCTTCAATGACCCGGGAAAGGCTAAAGAGATTGCAATGTCGATGTATGGGAAAGGCGCGGATTTCATCCAGCTGCTGGCCGGCGGTTCAGGATTGGGAATCATCAATGCCGCTCTTGAGGCGAAAGCTTATGCATTCGGTGTGGGTGCCAACATGAATGGATTGGAACCTGATTATATTCCTGCGACTGCTATCAGGAACGTGAATGAGATTCTCTATAATGATATCAAGAGCTTCGTTGACGGTACATGGTCAGCAGGTATTGATGTCTGGGGAATCAAGGAATCTGCTGTAGGCTATTCGAATGAGGGTAGTAACGTAAAGATCCCTGAAGATATTGTCAGCAAGATCGAAAGTATTCGACTGGACCTTGTTGCCGGGAAGATCATTCCTCCGAAGAATATCGAGGATGTCGATGGGTGGCTGGCAGATAACAGGTACAAATAGATAGTGTCAAACTGCCCTTGGTTTTATACTGAGGGCAGTATTGCCTGGAGTTGACGGATGATTGAGTTACAAGGAATATCTAAGAACTTCCCCGGCGTGAAAGCCCTTGATATGGTGAATCTTCGTATTGAGAAGGGACAGATCCATGTTCTCCTTGGGGAGAACGGGGCAGGTAAATCCACTCTCATGAAGATCCTCTACGGTATGTATGTCCCGAATACCGGCAGCATACTCATCCATGGAGAACCGGTGGTGATCAGGAACACCTCCGAGGCCATTCAATTGGGCCTTGGTATGGTGCATCAGCACTTCATGCTGGTTGACGAGTTCAGCGGGTATGAGAACATCGTCATCGGATTCGAGCCGAAACAGGGCATTAAGTTCGATCGTGCCAGGATGAGACTGCTCGTTGATGAACTTGCTGACTCTGTCGGCATAGATCTTGACCTCTCCCTGAAAGTGAAGAACCTCTCTGTTGGGGAGAAACAGAAGATCGAGATCCTGAAACTCCTGTACAGGAAAATCCGAGATACTCATCCTTGACGAACCCACCGCTGTGCTGACACCGAATGAAGTGGTCGAGTTCTTCAAGATGATCCGATCCCTGAAGGAACAGGGGAAGGGGATCGTTCTCATCACGCATAAGCTGCATGAGGCATTGGAGATCGCGGATGTTATCTCGGTCCTGCGGGATGGAGTCAATGTCGCAGATACCATCAGTCCGAAGAACAAGACACGGCATGACCTCGCTGAATATATGGTCGGTCGTGAAGTGTCCCTGTATGAGCGGCAGCCTGCAGTCTCCATCGGTGATCCCTACTTCTTTATTCACCGGATCACTACCGAGGAAGCCGAACGCTGTTCCCTGCGTGATGTCTCCCTATCGATCAGGAAAGGCGAGATACTCGGGATCGCAGGAGTTGACGGGAACGGGCAGACTGAACTGGTAGAAGTCTTGGCCGGGCTGCGGGAATCTTCATGCAGGGAAGTGAGTATCCTTAACGAACCGATTCCCGCCGAGACTGAAGCAGTTCTCAGGAAGGGGATCGGTTTCGTCTATGAAGATCGTAACCTGGAAGGGCTCGTTGAGGATATGTCTGTCAGTGAGAATATCATCCTGGGGTATCATAATGAGAAATCCCTGAAGACTTTTAGGCTGCTGAGCAGTAAAAAGATCACCGCAAGGGCTGAGCGGCTGATCGATCAGTACAGGATCAAGACCCCGAACAGTGAGACTGAGGTCGATACCCTGTCGGGGGGCAACCAGCAGAAGCTCATCATTGCACGGGTACTGAGCAATCATCCAAAAGTCCTGATTATCTCCCAGCCTACCCGTGGGGTCGATGTCGGGGCGATGGAATACATACATAAGGCAATCCGTGATTTCAGGGACCAGGGTAATGCAGTCCTGCTGATTTCAGCTGACCTAGATGAAGTGAAGAGCCTCAGTGACCGTATGCTTGTCATGTTCAAGGGAGAGTTCGTCAAGGAATGTTATCCGGAAGAGGTCACTGACAGGGAACTGGGGCTCTACATGACTGGCGCCCATATGAGTCCTGACGGGGAGTGAGGTATGAAAAAATTAGGTAATCATATACAGGTGAACAAGTTTTTGCTTCCGCTCATGGCTTTGTTCGCAGCAGTACTGTGCAGCAGCCTGTTCATGGCACTCTTCGGTTACTCGGCTCTGTCGGTGTATATGGCGATCATCACCGGAGCTATGGGGACCTTCTATGCGCTTCTCCAGACGCTGAGCCAATCGACTGTCCTTATCCTGACAGGATTGTCCTTCGCCGTGGCATTCAAGGCAGGAATGATAAACATCGGTACGGAAGGCCAGATGTATATAGGGGCGATGGTTGCTGCGATCGTGGGTATCTATATACCGCTTCCAGGGATCATACACCATGCAGCAGTGATCCTTGCAGCTGCGTTAGGCGGCGGGCTCTGGGCTGCGGTCGCCGGGTATCTTAAGGTCAAGTTCAATGCGCATGAAGTGATCACTACCATCATGCTCAACTCCATTGCAGTGAGTCTCTGCAGTTATCTGGTAAACTATCCGCTAAAGGCCAGTGAGCTTGTCGCACAGACAGCCCGGCTGCAGGACACAGCAATCATTAAGAGGGTCATACCGCAGACCCAGTTCAGTCTCACGTTCGTTCTTGCCATACTTATTGCTGTCATAGCATATTTCATCATAAAGAAGACCGTATTCGGCTATACATTGCGGGTTGTCGGGAAGAACAAGATCGCCGCCCGTGCTTCCGGGATCAAAGTGGACAGGATGGTCATCATGTCGATGGTCTTCAGCGGTGCGATCGGTGGGATTGCCGGGGCGTTCCAGGTCATGGGGATCAACTACCGGCTCATCGACGGGTTCTCCAACGGGTTCGGGTTCTCCGGTGTCGCCGTCTCCGCCCTTGCATCGGGGAATATCATAGGGATCATCTTCTCAGGGGTTCTGTTCGGTATTTTCAAGAACGGGGCGATGGTCGTGCAGAGAATTTCACGAGTGCCTTCTGATTTCGTCCAGGTCCTGCAGGCCCTGATCATCATCTTCGTAGCTGCACCCAACATGATGATCGGGATCAAGGAAACTGTAGCAGGACCGTTCAGGAAAATCAGGAATCGACGGGAGGAATCAGATGGAGTTCTTTGAGGTAGTAACGGTTATAGGATCAACGACATTGCGGATGACCATCCCTCTGCTGCTGGCTGCTCTCGGGGGCATGTTCTCAGCGAAAGTAGGTATCATGGCTCTCGGGCTTGAGGGTATGATGCTTGCAGGGGCCTTCGGTGCGACTGCAGGGGCATTCTATTTCGGGAATCCCTATATGGGGCTCCTGTTCGCGATCCTGTCTGGACTGGCCATAGCATTACTGCATGGCCTGCTCACGATACGGTACCATGTGAACCATATCATAAGCGGCGTCGGGCTCAACTTCCTCTCGATAGGGATCACTACGCTGCTGCTGCAGGAGTTCTGGGGAAGCAGGGGGAACTCTCCTCAGACGGCATCCTTCGAACCCCTGTTCGGCAGCGGTAACCTCCTGAATCTGGTCACCCCGATATCGATACTGGCAGTCATCGCGGTCATCGGGTCGATCTACCTCTTCAAAAAAACGATCCTGGGATTCCATCTCACATCAGTAGGGGAGAACCCATATGCAGCCGCTACTGCCGGTATACCGGTTAATACGTACAAATATCTTGGAGTCGCTGTCTGCGGAATCCTTGCCGGGGCTTCCGGAGCATTCCTGTCTATTGATCATCTTGATCTCTTCGTCCGTGAGATGACTGCAGGTCGAGGCTATATCGCGGTAGTCATCAACATACTGGGTAACTATTCTCCGCTCGGTATCCTGTTCAGCAGCCTGATCTTTGGGTGCGCTGAAGCTGTCCAGATCAATCTGCAGGGGTATGGGGTCCCATCCCAGTTCATTCAGATGATCCCCTATATCATCACGCTGCTTGTACTGATCATCGCTGTACGGAACATCAGGGCTCCGAAATTCGTCGGTCGTCATTTTGTGGACACGAAATAAAGGTAAGGTATACTATGAAGAAAGGTTTCAGCAGCCGGGTGGATCGTGCGCTTGCATCAATCCGTAAGAAGACAGATGCTGCACCGAGAATAGGGATCATTCTCGGTTCCGGGCTATCCAGTGTCGCAGAACATATCGACGGTCTCGAGATCCCCTATGCAGATATCGAGGAGATGCCGGTCGGTTCCGTTTCAGGCCATTCCGGCATCATGAAGATCGGCAGTAATGTTGTGGTCCTGGCAGGAAGAATACATTATTATGAAGGACAGGATACGGATGATCTTGTTCTCTCCGTTGTATTGCTGAAGCGGCTAGGGGTACGGAAATTGATCATTACCAATGCTGCAGGGGCCGTGAATCTGGAGTATGTCCCGGGGGATATCATTCTCTTGAAAGATCATATAAACTATATGGGGATGAATCCCCTTATGGGACCGAACACCGATGAGCTGGGACCGAGATTCCCTGATTTGAGCGATCCCTATTCCAGGAACCTCAGGGCCTTGGTCCAAAACGTGAAGCCGTTGAAAGAAGGTGTCTATATGGCATTTAACGGCCCCAGCTATGAGACTCCTGCAGAGGTCCGGATGGCCCGGATACTGGGCGCGGACTTGGTAGGGATGTCGACTGTTCCCGAGGTCATTGTCGCGAATTATGTGGGATTGGAGGTCATCGGCCTCTCCTGCGCGACGAATATGGCCGCAGGGATCCTAGATCAGCCCCTGGATCATTCCGAGGTGATCCAGGTGGGGAAACAGGTCCAGGATGATATGGTTGAGCTTATCCTTGGTATCCTGAAACAGGTATCGTCGGTTGCCTAGTTAGCTAAGGTAGGAGTGTAGCGTGAGTACTGTAACCATTAAAGATGTAGCGAAGCATGCAGGGGTTGCCATCAGTACGGTCTCTCGGGTCATAAACGGCTTGAATCGAGTTTCCGATGAGACAAGGATTTCGGTGACTCGTTCTATACAGGAACTCGGATACGAACCGAACATCACGGCAAAGACGCTGAAAGCAAAAAAAAGCCAGGCAATCGGGCTGATCTGTGAAGATATAACCAGTCCGTATATCTATGATGTACTGCACGGCATAGAAGAATACGCCCGAAAAGAGAATTATTCTGTCATGGTCTGCAACGGTGACTGGAAACAGGAGAATATCATAGAGAACCTGAATATCCTGCAGAACAGGAGTATAGACGGCATTATCTATTCGACTCCTCTCCAGATCGTTGAACCGTTATTAGGCAAGCTCAAAGAACTGCAGAAGGAGATACCGTTCATCCTCATATCTGAGGACAATTTTGAGGACGGGTTTCACAGAATCGAGCTGGAGATAGAGTCCGGGATAGTAATTATGATGAATTACCTTCTTGGATTGGGACATAAGAGAATCTCCATGATTGCGGGCCCTGAGAATTCTGGATCCAATGCCATCAAGATCAAAACGTATACGAGTATTATGGAAACCCATGGCCTTAGCAACTATATTCAGTACAAATATTCTGATCTATCCATGGAACAGGGCGAGCGGACTGCTGATGAATTCCTCGATGCCGATCCTGATAGGATCCCGACGGTGATTGTCGGGGCAGCTGACCTGAGTGCTATTGGAGCACTGCGGGCTGTCAAGAAAAGAGGCTTGAGAGTGCCTGAGGACATATCTCTGATAGGCTGGGGCGGGATCAAATATGGGATGTTCACTGATCCCCCTATTTCAACGATGGTTGTCCCTAGGTATGAATTAGGGGAAAAAGCATTCGGGCTGCTGTATCAGTTTATCCATGATAAGGGTCAGACAGTGAACACGGACGAGATAACTCTCCCGGTGGAACTGGCGATACGGGAATCAACAGGGCCTGTCCCTAGAAACTAGTATTTATTTTCACAGATTCATATAACTCTGGGATTTCGTGACTCAGGAGACAGTCATGTATGCATACTATATCCATTGAGAAAAAGGAGAGTACCAAATGGGGAAAACAATCTGCAGATACCTGGATGCAGCCGTACTGAAACCGGAAATGACAAGAGAAGAGGCGACAGGAGCCATTCAGATGGCGATCGACTACCATGCGAAGACCGTATGCGTCAGGCCGTGTGATATCGATCTGGCAGTCAGGATGAGTGATGGAACTGATACCGGGGTGTCAGTTGTGCTCGGGTTCCCGCATGGATGCGGGGTGAGCGAAGTGAAAGCCCTGGAGGCCGAAGCGTATATAGCCAGAGGTGTCATGGAGATCGACATGGTCACGAACTACGGGTATATCAGGTCCGGTCTCTGGGACCTGGTCGAACATGATATCCGATGCGTCACCGATGTCGCGGGACCTGCAGGAATCCCGGTGAAGGTGATCGTGGAATCCTGCATGCTGACCCTGGAAGAAGTGGCTGAAGCTACCGAGACAGCGATCAGGGCGAACGCTGACTTTATCAAGACCTCGACCGGCTTCTCAACCGGGGGAGCGACTGAAGCAGTCGTGCAGACGATGCTGGATACCGCAAAAGGGAGGATCAAGGTGAAACCCTCAGGGGGGATCAGGGATTATGCCCAGGCAAAACGATATGTTGATATGGGTGCTGACAGACTCGGGAACGGGTACTCCTCTCTCCCGGCAATCTGTGACAACAAAGAACCCGAAAGGGGTGAGGGTTATTAGGCGCATCCGGTCATTGAGAATTCCCCTTTTGGAATATCATGATTCGAGAATAAGAACGTATGCTGTGGAATGCAGGATAAGGACAGGGAATACGATGAATTCAAGAGAAAGAGTACGGACAGTGTTGGATGGGGGGATCCCGGACAGGCCTCCCATCATCGTCGGGGTGTCTAATGCAACAGGAATAAAAAGCGGTGTCTACGAAAAACTGTGCAGGATAACAGGGATCGAGAACACCGGGAAGTGTATCTATGATTGGCCGGAACTGGCAACGGCACTCCCGTCAGAAGAGATGCTGATACGGCTTCGTACTGATGTTCGTGCCGTGCCGGATCGGTTCCCGGAAGGCAATTACCAATTGAACAGGAATAGGATACCGCATAGCAACTATATCGATGATTGGGGAGTGGAAAGCATAGAAACAGGACCTGATAACTGGATTCCGGCAATTCATCCTCTGAAAGACGTGACAAGCGTGGATGAACTTGACTCCTACACAGGATGGCCTGATATGCAGGACCCCTATAGGGTCGGGAATGTGCGGAAGGAGGCTGAGAGCATTTCCACCGATTCCACCTACTCCTCAATCGGGATCCCCTGGCTTATGTTCCCGTTTGAAAGGGCATGTGCTCTGCAGGGACTGGATACCTTCCTGATGAATATGGCATTGCGTCCTGATCTTGCGGT
>CAXXSP010000010.1:0-10433 GCA_963676605.2 Sphaerochaetaceae bacterium
CAAGCGAGAGCTCGAACCCGACCAGATCTGCACCGAGGAGAAACTGGCCATGATCGGACTCGTGGGGGAGGGCCTCTACGAGGCAAGGGGCGTTCTCGGTGTGGTCTCCTCAGCTCTTGCGACCAAGGGGATCGCCATCAGGTACTTGAGCTATGGCGGATCGATGATCACCTGCATCATCGGTGTCTATGATCATGAGTACCTGCATGCCCTGAAGGTCATGTACCAGGCGATAGAGGATACGTTCGCACTGAAGAAGTAGCGGGAATTCAAGCAAGGTATAGTGAACGGGACCCTGGTTGTGAGGATGACCAGGGTCCCGTTCTTCGTATCAACCAGCTATCCTGCTGCACACAGGGTTTTATCTGAGCCAAAAAAAACCAGTCATCATGCGATGACTGGTCTCTCCTAATGGATCTATGACTGTTATCGGATCGCGATCTCAGTCTCCCCGTCGAAGAAGGTGACCTTATCCAGGTCCGGCTTGAAGCTTACCTGCTGTCCGACCGTTACCATCACGGATGGCTCGAGTCGTGCGATCAGCTGGTGGCTCTTCGTATTGATGTATACGTGAGTCTCAGCTCCGAGCGGCTCGACTACAGTCACTTCAGCGTTGATCGTCTCATCTTCTACTGCCTTGGGAGCAGCATAGATGTCCTCAGGCCTGATACCGAAGACGACTTCCTTACCGACATAGTCCTTGAGAAGTTTCTTCTGTGCATCGTTGAGCTTGATCCTGAAGTCTCCCTCGTCTGCAACCATGGTATCGCCTTCCATGACGATCTTCGCATTGAGGAAGTTCATTGGTGGTGACCCGATGAACCCTGCCACGAACTTGTTAGCCGGTACGTTGTAGAGCTCGAGCGGGCTTCCGATCTGCTGGATGACGCCGAACTTCATGACTACGATCTTGTCCGCCATGGTCATAGCTTCGACCTGGTCGTGTGTGACGTAGATCATGGTAGCTTTCAGCCTGCTGTGAAGAGATGATATCTCTGCACGCATCTGGACTCGCAGCTTCGCATCCAGGTTCGAGAGTGGCTCATCGAACAGGAACACCTTCGGCTGTCGGACGATCGCTCGGCCTACAGCGACTCGCTGCCTCTGTCCACCGGAAAGTGCCTTCGGCTTCCTGTCAAGAAGCTCCTCGATGTCGAGGATCCTTGCAGCTTCTTTTACTCGCTGCTCGATCTCCTCTTTCGGGAACTTCCGGATCTTGAGTCCGAATGCCATGTTGTCGTACACACTCATATGAGGATAGAGCGCATAGTTCTGGAATACCATCGCGATATCCCTGTCTTTCGGCGGTACGTCATTGACGACCTTCCCGTCGATAGTCAGTTCACCGCTTGAGATATCCTCAAGCCCTGCAACCATTCTCAATGTAGTAGATTTACCACAACCTGACGGACCTACGAGTACGACGAACTCCTGGTCTTCGATGTTGACATTGACGCTGTCAACCGCTTTGACACCACCATCATAGATCTTTGTGATGTCCTTCAAAACTACAGTGGCCATAAAAACCCCCTATTTATCTTATTGCTTCAACCTTACAACAGAAAGCCTGAACTGTCAACTGTAGTTTTGAGAATTGGTTATGCCGTGAAGAGTTACATGATCCTTCCTGAGAACCTGCTATATCTCGTAGAGGAACCGTTTTATCTTCTGGGTCGGGGTCCTCACGAAGGGGTCCTTCTGCTCAACTGCCTGTGAGAGCTTCGAGATGACAGACAGCTGCCGGTTCACAGCAGTGAGCATCTCCTGCAGGTATCTGTTAACCTGTTCCTCGAACGATTCCTCCCCCCTGTGGAGAAGACGCTGCTCGAGGTGGTGGAGCTCCCTGATGATCCTTCCCTCCTTGAGCGAATCCCTGAACTGGTCATAATCGAGGTGGATCAGGGCAACGAGCCCCTTGGTCTTCGTATCCTGGGTCACCAGCGATTCCAGTACATAGTCCTGGGAGTTGATGACTTCCTCGATCTGTTCGGGATAGATATTCTCCCCGTTCGACCCGAGGATCATGGTCTTTGCCCTCCCGGAGATGGTCAGGGAACCATCAGCCGAGATCCTCCCGAGATCCCCCGTCCTGAACCAGCCGTCGTCAGAGAGTACCTCTGCAGTCCTTTCGGGGTCGTTGTAGTACCCTTGCATGATGCTTGGTCCCCTGACGAAGAGTTCCCCGTCCTTCCCGGAATCTTCGCTGCGGCGCAGTTCGTACTCGAGGTTCGGGAGGACCGGCCCGGTAGAGCCGAACGGTATGTCGGCACTCAGGCCGCCCGCCACAAGCGGGGAAGTCTCGGTCAGCCCGTACCCGATGGAGAAGGGGAACCCTGCCTCACGGAGGAAGACCTCGGTCTCCTTCGAGAGCGGGGCCCCGCCAATACCGAAGAAGTGGAGGTTCCCCCCGAAGGTCTCCATGAGGCTCTTCCCGATGACCTTGTTCAGCAGTCTCCTGGCTGGGGGAAGGGTATACAGTACCTTCAGGACCTTCTTGTTATTGACCTTCGTCTTCATGATGCCGGCGTGGAGTTTCTCGATCAGCAGCGGTACCGAGAGCATGATCTGTGGCCGTACCTTCTTCAGAGCCGGGATGAGCACACTGGCTGAAGGCGGTCTCTTCAGGTAGAAGATCGTCCCTCCCTTCAGGAGGATGATGACGAACCCGATCGTGAACTCATACGTATGCGCCAGTGGTAGCACGGAGAGGGCGTTCGTCGTCTCCGTCCAGTTGGGGATCTTCTCTGCGGTCCAGGCATTACAGAGGATATTATCGTGGGTGAGCATGACTCCCTTGGAGTTGCCGGTCGTTCCTGAGGTATAGATGATGCAGGCAAGGTCATCCGGGTCGATACCCGGGAGTTCGAACTCGACTGGTCTCTGGTTCCTGCTGATGGCTTCCTCCAGCACGAAGACTGGCAGCCCAGCCTGTTCAGGGGAAAACCGCTGCCCTAGCTTACTGCTGATGAGCAGTAAGGATGCCTCACTGTGTTCGAGGATGGAGCGGATCTCCTGCTCGTGGAAAATCGGGCAGGATCGGGACCATGACTGCCCCGGAGAGGATTCCCGCAAAATAGGCGATGCCCCATCGCGGGGAACTCTCGGCAAGTAAGGCTACCCGGTCCCCGCGCTTGATCCCCTTTGCGCGAATCTGGAGGGCCAGGGTACTGGCTGCCGAATAGACTTCATGGTAGCTCCAGGGTTCTTCGCCCACGAAGGCGAGGGCCGGGGCATCCCCGAGGTCCCTGTCAGCCTGGACGACAAGGTCCAGGAGTGTTCTCACGTTTCTCTCATCCATCTCATGTCTCCTGCTATTGAAGGTACTGTATTCTGACAGTTTGTCAAGGAATACCCCATAATGAATCATTCCGGCGGCATAGGCAATTCTACCCAGGGACCGTGAAGGCGCTCCCTGCAGGCTGATGGACATGCATCAGGGAGGAGTGGTATAATCACGCCTTGAACACTGGTGGCAGGAGCGTACTATCGAGCCGTACAGAACATACAAGTCGTATCTGAAGGATCTCTATGATGTCCCAACCTACCGGATCGGGGTCGATGCAGGATTCAGCTGCCCCAACCGGGGGAGCGACCGGCACGGCGGCTGCTCCTACTGCGATGACCTCGGGGCTACAGCCGTCTACCACCGTTCGTCAGAACGTGGTATGGCCAGGACCGGGAGGATCAGCGAGGAGCTGCTTGAAGAAGCGGGGTGCGGGGAAGTTCCCCTGTCCATGGAGGTGCGCAAAGCCTCGATCACCGAGCAGGTGAGAACGGGTATAGCGTTCCTGCGCAGGCGCTATCGTGCAGAGAAGTTCATCCTCTACCTGCAGTCCTACTCAAACACCTTCGCCCCCCCTGGCTGAGCTCAAGGAGATCTATGACCATGCGCTATCCCAGGAAGAGTTCACCGAGTTCATCATCGCTACGAGACCTGACTGCATCACGGAAGCCAATGCTGACCTGATCGCATCGTATCGGGGCGACAGCCTGAAGGATGTCTGGGTAGAACTCGGGCTGCAGAGCGGCAATGATGAGACCCTGGGATTGATCAGGCGCGGCCATACCGTAGAGGAGTGCTCTACAGCTGTCTCCATACTCCGTGACAGGGGGATCAAGGTCTCTCTCCATGTGATCCTTGGGCTGCCGGGAGAGGGATATGACCAGGTATCCCGGACCGCACAGGTCGTCAGGGAGATCCATCCGGAAGCCGTGAAGATCCATAACCTGCACATACCGATACGTACGAGAATGTACCGGCAGTATCTTGCCGGGGAGTTCTGCCCGCCTTCAGTAAAGCGGCACCTCTCCAATACGATCTTCTTCCTCGAACGGATCCCGGATGATATCATCATCGGGCGGGTGGTCTGCGATACCCCTGCACACAGACTTGCCGCACCGCTTCGGTTCATGGCGAAGGGGTCCTTCGTGCAGCAGCTTGAGGCGGAGATGTCACGAAGGGAGACGTGCCAGGGAATCCACACGGGGAGAAACACCGTATGTTGAAGCGTCATAGGGTCATCAGGATCATAAGCACCCTCCTCTGGGTCGGGGTGAACCTCGGTATACTGGTCCTGTCACTCCTGCCGGCTGACAAGGTCATGGGCGGACATTCCATCAATGACAAGCTCGCCCATTGGATTGGCTACGCCGTTCTCGGGGCACTGACATACCTCTTCCTCTCCTTCCTCCATAATGCACTCGTGGAGAGGACCGGCATGAAGATCCTCTTGACCATTGCCTACTGCACCCTGCTCGGGGGAACCATCGAACTGGTGCAGCCGCTTACCGGCAGGAGCATGGAACTGCTGGATCTCCTCTCCGACCTCATCGGGGCTCTGATGGGATCAGTCATCATGCGCCGGCTGGTCGATGCCTACCATGTCTGGTCCCGGAATCGGGACGGGGATACAGCTGATTGATTCTTGCCCTTTTCAGAACCGTAGGTATGGCTATATAATGAGAGTCCAACACATCAAAAAAACAGGAGCTTGTACGAATGGCGGAAAAGAGGTATGCAGGGTCCCTTGACCAAGGAACGACCAGCACGAGATTCATACTATTCGATCATGACGGGCAGATAGCAGCGTCACACCAACTGGAACATAAACAGATCTACCCGAAACCGGGCTGGGTCGAGCATGATGCTCTGCAGATCTGGGAGCGCTCACAGGAGGTCATCCGGGAGGCGTTGAAGAAGGTCGGTGCGACCGCTGAGGAGATCGCTGGGATCGGGATCACCAACCAGCGGGAAACGGTGGTCGCCTGGGACCCCCGCACGGGGATGCCCTACCACCATGCGATCGTCTGGCAGGACCTCCGGGGGAAGGAGCTCATCGACAGCCTGACAGAGAGCGGGAAGGCTGAAGCCATCCAGAAACGCTCAGGGGTCCCCTTGAGCCCCTATTTCGCAGGCTCGAAGATCAGCTGGCTGCTTGATAACGTCGAGGGGCTGAAAGAGAAGGCTGAGAGCGGGGAGCTCCTGCTCGGGACGATCGACTCCTGGCTGGCTTGGAACCTGACCGGTGGGAAGGACGGGGGTGTCCATATCACAGATGCGAGCAACGCATCGCGCTACCTGCTGATGGATATCGAGACGCTCTCATGGGACGATGGGCTGCTTGAGACCTTCGGCGTACCCAGGCAGTCCCTGCCTGAGATCGTGCCGTCCACCGGGAGGGTGTACGGGATGACGAGTGCATCAGGACCCTTCGGCGGGGAGATCCCGGTCTGCGGGATCCTCGGGGACCAGCAGGCGGCGCTCTTCGGGCAGGCCTGCTTCGCCAAAGGGATGGGGAAGAACACCTACGGGACCGGCTGCTTCATGCTGGTGAACATCGGGGAGGAGCTCTGCCATTCGACCCAGGGACTGCTCACGACCGTTGCCTACCTGGAGGAGGGGAAGGACCCGGTCTATGCGCTGGAAGGCTCAGTAGCTGTGGCAGGCTCACTGGTGCAGTGGACTCGGGACAACCTCGGGGCTCGTGGACTCAGCCCCGGCGATCGATGTCCTGGCCGAGACGGTCGAGGATAACGGCGGGGTCTACTTCGTACCGGCGTTCGCCGGCCTGTATGCACCCTACTGGCGCTCGGATGCGCGAGGCGTCATCTGCGGGCTGACCGGTTATGCGACCTCAGCCCATATCGCGCGGGCGGTCCTGGAGGCCACGGCGTTCCAGGCGAACGATATCTTCCATGCGATGGAGGCTGACTCGGGGATCAAGATCACTGAACTGAAGGTGGACGGCGGGCTGATCAACAGCAGGCCGCTCATGCAGTTCCAGGCTGACATCCTCGACATCCCGGTGATCAGGCCGGCAGTTGCCGAGACGACGGCATTGGGGTCTGCCTATGCTGCGGGACTCACGACCGGCTTCTGGAAGGATACCGACGAGCTCTCCTCCCAATGGCAGGAGAAGAAGCGTTGGGTGCCGGACATGGATGCCAGCATGCGGGAAGAGAAGATCAGGTTCTGGCACAAGGCGGTAGAGAGGACCCTGGACTGGGCAGATTGATAAGGGGTCGGGAGGATACCACTCGATGGAGATAGGCGGATTTTCCATCTTCTATATCATCTCACTGGTACTGGCGGTGTCGTTCAGTATCCAGCTGCTCTTTGACAACAAGACAGCCCAGTCCTCCCTTGCCTGGATCATGGCCATGTTCCTCATTCCCTATGTGGGGGTAGGTGCCTATGTGCTCTCCGGCATAAAACTGGCGAAAGCGAAAGCTGGTGAAATATCGCCCCGGAGGAGCTGTACGGCACCTACCTGAGTGATGTACTCGCCCACCAGCGGGAACTGATCAACGAGAAGAAGGAGCATATCGGCTCCGATATGCACAAGATCATGATGATGACCATGCGGGCAGCAAACGGGGTGGTCATGGGGAACAATGACTGCCGTATCTACCATACCGGGGAGCCGCACTTCACCGATCTGATCGAGGACCTCAAGGGTGCCAGGACCTCGATCCATATCGAGTACTTCATCTACCGTGACGATGAGATCGGCGGGGAGATCCTGGAGATCCTCAAAGCCAAGGCAGCAGAAGGGGTGGAAGTCCGCCTCCTTGTCGACGGTGCCGGTTCCAAGTTCACCTTCTCTAGGAGGGGCCGCAGGAGACTTCGCCGGAGCCAGGTCGAGTACCGCAACTTCCTCGATCCGAGCAACGTCTTCTTCGCTTGGCTGCTCAACTACTGTTCCCACCGGAAGATCGTCGTTATCGACAACAGGATCTCCTATACCGGCGGGATGAACATCGGGAAGGAGTATATCGACGGCGGGAAGCGATTCGATTCCTGGAGGGATACCCATATGCGGTTCGTCGGGAATGCATCGGGGGTCCTGCAGTCGATCTTCCTTGCCGATTGGATGAATTCCGGTGGTATCGTGGAGGATATCGGCAGGTTCTTCCATGAACTCGATCTCTCCACCCATGGGGTCAACCTCACCGGGGTGCAGATGCTCTCGAGCGGGCCTGATTCGGACTGGTACTCGATCCAGCAGCTCTATTTCACGATGATCACCAATGCGAATGATCGGGTCATCATCCAGAGCCCCTACTTCATCCCTGATGAGAGCATCACGACGGCGATGGAGAATGCAGCGCTCGGCGGGATTGACGTGAACCTCATGATCACGGGCAAGCCGGACAAGCTGATCCCATACTGGGCTGCCCATACCTTCTTCGAGTCGCTCCTGAAGGCAGGGGTGAAGATCTACCTCTATACTGCGGGCTTCCTGCACAGCAAGGTGGTGATCATTGATGACCGGATCGTCACCTGCGGCAGCTGCAACATGGACCAGAGGAGCTTCTTCCTCGATTTCGAGCTGAACACTACCTTCTATGACCCCCAGACGGCGAAGGAGTTCGTCAGGCAGTTCGAGCAGGATTGTGAGGTAAGCCGCAGGTTCACCATGGTGGACTATCATAATATATCTTCGCTGCGAAAAACTTCGCAACTCTGTGTTCCGCCTGATATCACCGCTCTTGTGATAACCGGGAACAGCATCTATACTGTGAGATATATGACTCGGAACGAAGGAGCCTGCTTTGGATGAGATCCTGGCAATCTGGTATGTGAAAGACATCATCATACCTGCAATAGA
Source organism: Sphaerochaetaceae bacterium (assembly GCA_963676605.2). GTDB lineage: Bacteria > Spirochaetota > Spirochaetia > Sphaerochaetales > Sphaerochaetaceae > SABI01. The sequence continues at coordinate 8,112 of CAXXSP010000010.1, forward strand.
CATTCTGATCGTGACCTTCCTCCTCTACAAGGTGTATACGACGGTCTCACAGACGAACGCCGTTCAGATGATCAAGGTGTTCGTCTATATGGCCTGTCTCTACCTGCTCGCCTACCTGCTGAAGCTCCAGACGATCCTGTGGGGGTACCGTGAGCTGACCCCGATCATCATCATCGTCCTTGCCATCATCTACCAGCCTGAGCTCCGTCGAGCCTTCACCAGACTGTGGGGCGGCAGCAGGGGGCTGTTCCGGTTCGGTTCCCAGACGACCAGCGAACAGATCGATACCATCATCAACGCGCTCGACGTGCTCTCGACCAAGCGCCGCGGGGCGCTGATCGTCTTCCCGCGTAAGCTTGGTGTGAAGGGGATCCTCGATTCCGGGACCAGGCTGAATGCCGACCTCTCGAGTGCCCTGATCCTCACGATCTTCGACCATGACACACCCCTCCATGACGGGGCTGTACTGATCCAGGGGCGCAAGATCCTCTCTGCCGGCTGTTTCCTCCCGCTGAGCGAGCAGGCGGATATCAGGAAGAGCTTCGGTGCACGACAACCGTGCTGCTCTTGGTATGGCTGAGGACACGGATGCCGTGGTCCTTGCTGTCTCAGAAGAGACGGGAGCCATGTCCCTTGCCTATAACGCCAATCTCTATTATGATCTCGTACCCGATACCATCCACAAGATGCTCATCGCCCTGCTCAACTACTATGACGTGACCACCGGAGGAGATCGAGGAGGCGCATGATGAGACAGAATAAGTTCCTCAACTGGCTGGTCTTCGACTGGCCGGTCAAGATCATCTCCCTGTTGGTAGCCGTACTGCTCTTCTTCTTCGTGCAGCTCATCTCGGTCGAGCATCGTTCATTCCAGGTCCCGCTGACGGTAGTCGGCAATGACTCACTCGTCATCGATACCGCCTACCCTGAGATGGTCGATGTGGAGATCACGGGAGACCAGGCTGATGTATTCTCCGTCTACCCGGAAGATATCTCTGCCTTCATCGATATCTCCGGCATCACCGAGGAGGGAACGGTCACCGTCCCTGTACGGATCACCCGGGGGCTGGTATTCGAGACCATAGGGGAACTTCAGGTGATCCCTGACCCTTCGGGGATCAGGATACACCTGGCACCGGGAGCATCCTTATGATCATCGGCATGGGACTCGATATCGTGGACGTGTCGAGAATGGAGAAGCTGACCGAAGAGAGCCCGTTCATGCGGCGGTTCCTCCACCCGCAGGAGTATGAGGAGATCATGGAGAGCGGGGAGTCCCGTGCGGTCCTCCTGGCATCCCGGTTCGCCGTGAAGGAGGCGTTCGGGAAGGCAACGGGAAAGGGACTCCGGGGGTTGTCGCTCCCCGATATCCAGCTTGACCACGATGAGTTGGGAAGGCCATTCCTCAGGCTTCATGGGACAGCCGCTGAAGCGGTGAAGCAGCTTGGCGTGGGCAACATCCATGTGTCACTCTCCCATGAATCGAAGACTGCTGCTGCAGTCGTCCTGTTCGAGAGCTGACCATGAGAGAACACCAGAGAAGGATCCGACTCCTCATCGGGTATGACGGTACTGATTTCTGCGGTTGGCAGGTCCAGCCGGTCGACCGGTCAGTCCAGGGCGAGATCGAGAAGGCTCTTGCCGCGGTCCATGGCCACCCGGTACGGCTCCATGGTTCGGGTCGGACCGACACCGGGGTTCATGCCACAGGTCAGACGGCCCACTTCGATACCGATATCGCATCGATCCCTGCGGACAAGTTCGTGCCTGCCCTGAACAGCAGGCTGCCGGGGGATGTGAGGATCTACCGCTCTGAGGAGGTCTCCCCTGACTTCCATGCACGGTACAGTGCGCGCAGGAGAGCCTACCGGTACGTGGTCAGGAGTTATGCGAGCATGACGCCGATGGACCAGCGTTTCTGCCTCAGCCTGCCGCAGCTGCCTGGCCTGACACGGCTGAACGGCTATGCGTCATACCTGGTCGGGGTCCATGATTTCACGACCTTCACGACGGCAAAGGATGCGAGCGAATCACGGGTCCGCGAGATATACCAGGCATCGTGGAACATGGACGGGGCTGCCCTGGAGTTCACGATCTGCGGTAATGCTTTCCTCTGGAGGATGGTCCGCTCCCTTGTCGGGACGATGCTGGATGCAGCACGAGAGGGTTTCCCCCCTGAGTACATGCATGATATCCTTTCGGCAGCTGACCGGGGAATGGCCGGGACGACAGCACCCGCGATGGGTTTGAGACTGGAGAGAGTGGAATATGAATAGGATCGAAGAGTACTGGGATATCCTGGAGGGAACGCACCAGCTCCTC
>CAXXSP010000011.1:0-55495 GCA_963676605.2 Sphaerochaetaceae bacterium
ACCGATGTCTCTCATGGAGAGCGGCTTATCGACTGGGGAGGTGAGTCTTTCAGCGATGATGGAGGGTGATGATCCCTTTTCTGATGTGCAGGAACCTTCACTCCTTTCAACTGCACAGACGATCATCAGGGGAGGATGGCCCGGACTCCTCGATGCAGAGGATGAAGATGCACGTCAGTTCGTAACTGACTACATGAAACTGACCTCTGAGGTCGATATCCGGAATGTCTCTGGTGTGAATCGAGATCCGGTTAAGATTATGCGTCTCCTGCAGTCATTTGCCAGGAATGTTGCGGCAGAAGCCTCTCTGTCGACACTTGTAAGAGATATGAACGGCTCTGACGGTTCCCTTACTGGAAGAGACCGCCTCTCAGTACATCTCTGATTTGGAAAGGCTTTTCATCATCGAACAATTGCCGGCATGGTCAACCCATCTGCGCAGCAAGGCACGGTTGAGGACTTCCCCGAAACGTCATTTTGTGGATCGTCGCTTGCTGCCGGTGTACTCTCCTTTTCTGCGGAACGGCTGGTCAGGAGTATGAAATACTTTGGACTGCTGTTTGAATCACTTGTTCTACGGGATCTCAGAATCTATAGTGATATACATAATGGAAAAGTATATCACTATCGTGACTCTGAAAGAGAGAGGTCGATATGATTATTGAGTATCCTGATGGGAGATGGTCTGCGTTGAAGTTAAAATGGGATTCCCTCAGAGAGATGAAGCTGCTGCAAATCTCCTATCCTTTCTGAAACATGTAGATACCGAGAGTGTAGGAGAACCTGATTCCCTGAATGTGATCACGATGAACGGATTTGCACATAGACGGAAAGACGGCGTGAATGTCATTCCGCTGGGGACATTATCTCCCTGAGGAGAGTATCTGGGTATGCCTCTTTCAGACAGAAACACGGAATCGCTCCGGTGCTCCTTTGTAGAAACTGGTTGGTATTATGTTTCTTATTTCTTGTTCTTTGTGACGACATCGAAGAAGACTGCTCCGAGAAGAACGAGTCCCTTGATCGTCTGCTGCCAGTCGACGCTGACACCCATGATCGACATACCGTTGTTGAGAACACCCATGACGAGTCCTCCGATGATGGCTCCGACGACGGTTCCGATACCGCCTGATGCGGAGGCTCCACCGATGAAACAGGATGCGATTGCATCGAGTTCGAACATGGTTCCTGCCTTCGGAGTTGCCGCATTGAGTCTTCCTGCAACGACGAGACCTGCGAGGGCTGAAAGAAGTCCCATGTTGGTATAGACCAGGAACATCACTCTCTGAGTTTTAACACCTGAAAGTTTCGCCGCCTTCTCGTTACCGCCGAGTGCGTAGATGTGACGGCGAAGATCGTCTTCTGTGTGATGAAGGTATACAGGAGAACCAGACCGAGAAGAAGAATGAGGATGATGGGGATTCCGTTATAGGCTGCGAGTGAAAGGGTGAGGAGATTGACTCCGACGATGATCAGTCCTGCCTTGAGCATATCGACCCAGGCTGGACGATTTCGAAGTTGTACTTCTGCTGGTTCTTTCGTATTCTCATGATCGCCAGTACGACGATGACTGAGATGACGATCCCCAGGAGGAGGGCGATGACATTGAAACCGCCGATTCGTACATCACGTCCGGGCAGATAGCCTGCTGCGATGGCCTGGAAGATTCTTCGAAGGGAGCCTTGGTCTGTCCCTTGAGGATGACCATGGTGAGTCCCCTCCAGATCAGCATGCCTGCCAGTGTGACGATGAAGGCCGGTATTCTCATGTAGGCGATGAAGTAGCCGTGGAAGGCTCCCACTCCTATACCTATCAGGAGGGCAAGAATGATGGTAAGGAAGACCGGGAAGTGCCAGTCAACCATCATGACGGCTGATACCGCGCCGACGAAGGCTACGACTGATCCGACCGAGAGGTCGATATTTCCGGTCAGGATCGCCAGCAGCATACCGGTTGCCAGGATAAGGACGTAGGCATTCTGCAGGACGATGTTGTTGATGTTCATCGGACGGAGAGAATTCCTCCGGTGAGGATCTGGAACAGTACCATGATGAAGATAAGAGCGGTAAACATTCCGTTCTTTCTCAGATTCGCTTTAATATAGTGTGTGATGTTCATGCCCACTCCTTTACGATTGATTTCTGATGGTTCATGATGATCTTCATGATTGATTCCTGAGAGGCCTCTTTTCTGTCAAGGACTCCTGCAATCTCTCCGTGATTGACCACATAGATGCGGTCGCACATTCCGAGCAGTTCGGGCATCTCGGAAGAGATCATCACCACAGCCTTCCCCTCGGCTGCCATTTTATTGATGATAGTGTAGATTTCATATTTCGCACCGACGTCGATTCCACGGGTCGGCTCGTCGAGAAGGAGAACGTCAGGGTCGGCCATCAGCCACTTGCTGAGGACGACTTTCTGCTGATTTCCTCCTGAGAGACTCTCCACCACCTGGTTGATGCCGGTACAGCGGAGATTGAGTTTCTTCCGGTATTCTTCAGCCTCGACGATCTCCTCATTCCTGTTGATGACGCCGTTCCCGGCGATCTTCTTCAGGTTTGCAAGGGAGACGTTCGTCTTGATATCGTTGATGAGGACGAGGCCGTAGTTCTTGCGGTCCTCGGTGAGGTAGGCGATCCCGTTATCGATGGCATCGGAGACATTGGAGAGGGAGAGCTCCTCTCCGTTCTTGAAGATCCTCCCCGAGTGCTTCTGACCGTAGGACTTGCCCCCGGAACAGGCTCATGGCGATCTCGGTTCTTCCTGCTCCCATGAGTCCGGCGAAGCCGACGACCTCTCCCTTCTTCACGGAGAAGCTCGCCTTGTTGATCACCTTGCGTTCTTCATTCTGCGGATGATAGACCGTCCAGTCCTCGACACGGAAGATTTCCTCGCCGATATCATTCTCACGCTCAGGCCAGCGGTCGGAGATTTCGCGACCCACCATGGAGGTGATGATCCGGTCCTCCTTGAACGCTTCGTCCTTCTTGTCCATCGTCTCGATGACCTGACCGTCACGGATGACCGTGATCTTGTCTGCAACCTGCTCGACCTCATTCAGTTTATGACTGATGAGGATGGAGGTGACGCCCTCCTTCTTCAGATCGATCAGCAGGTCAAGGAGTTTCTGGGACTCTTCGTCATTGAGAGCTGCAGTGGGTTCGTCGAGAATCAGGAGTTTTACATCCTTGGAGAGGGCTTTGGCAATCTCTACCAGCTGCTGTTTTCCCACCCCGATATCACCGATGAGGGTATTCGGATCCTCCGAGAGCCCCACCTTTTTCAGAAGTCCTACCGACTCGCTGACCGTCCGGTTCCAGTTGATCACTCCACCCGAGGCACACTCATTGCCGAGGAAGATATTCTCTGCGATCGAGAGGTAGGGGACGAGAGCAAGCTCCTGATGGATGATAACGATTCCGAGCTGTTCACTGTCCTTGATGGTTTTGAACGCACATTCGTTTCCCAGGAATCTGATCTCCCCCTCGTAGTGCCGTGAGGGTAGACGCCGGAAAGAACGTTCATCAAGGTGGACTTGCCTGCCCCGTTCTCACCGACTATTGCGTGGATCTCATCATCCTCAACGGTCAGATTCACATCCTTCAATGCGATAACCCCTGAGAACCGTTTCGTGATGTCCCGCATCTCCAATATTGTTTTTGCCATGGTTATTCATACTCCTGATGAGGTACCGCTCAGTATAGCACACCTCATCTCTGGTCACACTCTTTCTGTAGGAAACCGGTGCTCGCACGCGGGCACCGGTCTCATTTCATTGTCAGGTTACGTACTTAGAGTCCGAGCTGGTCTTTGGTGTAGTAACCGGTGTCGATGAGAGCCTCTTCCCAGTTGTTGATGTCAACTGATACGGGAACTTCAAGGAATGAAGGAACAACCTTCACGCCGTTGTCGTATGTCGTTGTATCGTTGATTTCGGGAGTGGAGCCCTGGAGCACTGCGTCAACCATGTCGGATGCGCGCTTTGCGAGAGTTCTTGTGTCCTTGAAGATCGTAGAAGCCTGTTCGCCGCCGAGGATTGATTTCACGGAAGGAATCTCAGCGTCCTGACCGGTCACGATGGGCATGCCGTCTGCTTTGTTGTATCCGACGCTCTTGAGTGAGGAGAGGATACCGATGGAGATACCGTCATAGGGTGAGAGTACTGCGTCTACGTCCTTGTCTGTGTAGTAGGCGGTGAGGATGTTGTCCATTCTCTGCTGAGCAGTGGCTCCGTCCCATCTGAGGGTTGCGACTTCGTCGAAATCTGTCTGTCCGCTTGCAACAACGAGCTGGCCATTGTCGATGTAGGGCTGCAGTTCGCTCATGGCACCGTCGAAGAAGTAGTAGGCGTTTGTGTCGTCAGGTGAACCTGCGAAGAGTTCTACATTGAAGGGGCCTGCGCCTGAAGCGAGGTCAAGAGCCTTCACGATGTAACCACCCTGCTGAACACCGACGAGGAAGTTGTCGAAGGTTGCGTAGTAGCTGACGTGGGGGCTGTTCTTGATCAGTCTGTCGTAGGCAATGACCTTGACGTCATTGTCTGCTGCCTGATTCAGAACGTTCGTGAGGGATTCGCCGTCGATCGATGCGATGACAAGCACGTCTGATCCCTTTACGATCATATTCTCAAGCTGTGATACCTGAGCGTCGATATTGTCTTCCGCGTACTGAAGGTCAACTTTGTATCCTCTTTCCTCAAGGATCTCCTTCATGTAGTTACCGTCCTGAATCCATCTCTGTGAAGACTGGGTAGGCATTGCGATACCGACTACTTTCTGATCTGATTCACTTCCACCCTGTGCGAACAGCGGTGCTGCGACAGCTGCCACCATCAATAGAACCAGAACACTGACTAAGACCTTTCTCATATATTCCTCCTTTGGATAGGCCTGAAAGCAAATATTCATGAAATGATCATAAATAAAACTAAATGCTTTCGTTTGTGAATAAATTATAAGAATGAGATTTCGAATCTGTCAAGAAAAAGTTTTACATGTATGTATATCTCTATACATGCAACCTTTATATTTCACACTTGATTAATTCGTTGCGATACGAAATGTTTACACGTATAATCAGGAGAAGAATATGTACGCAGTTGAACGGAAACGGATCATAAAGGAATACCTCAAGGAACATAATCAGGCTCAGGTCCAGGAACTCGGCAAGCTGCTGAATGTTTCTGAAGTGACGGTGAGGCGTGACCTCGAACGTCTTGAGAGCGAGGGATGGCTTACCAGGACGCACGGCGGTGCAATCCTGAGCGAACCCGACTCGAGTGATCCTCTCCTTGAAGTCATTGAGCGTTCGGCTTCGAATGAGGAGCATGACCGTATTGCGGCTATTGCTCTCCGCATGGTCTCTGACGGGGATGTAGTCATGCTCTCCAACGGGCCGGTCAATACCCGTATTGCCGCGGCTCTCGAGAAGCGAAGCGGTCTTACCGTCCTCACCAATGATATATCGGTCGCCCTCAGGGTCTCCCTGCAAGAGCAGAATCAGGTGGTTCTGCTCGGAGGAGAGCTCGACAAGGGAGAGCTCGCCCTCTTCGGGTCGATGTCTCTCTCCAACCTCAACAAATTCTATGTGAATCATCTGTTCATCGAGGTGGACGGTATCAACGAGGATCTCCATGTGACGGTCAATTCCCAGGGGAAGGCAGATCTGATCCACGGCGCCCTCGAGGTGGCGAAGGAGACGACGCTCATCTGTCCGGTGGAGAACTTCGACCGGAGCGCCTTCTTCCGACTCGGTCATATCAGGCTCTTCAAGCGGATGATCACGAACCTCTCGATCAGGGATTACTATAAAGAGCAGATCTTCAATCACGACCTTGCGCTGTTCACGACGCTCGAGGCTTTCGAGGGGGGTGAATGAGCACAGCGGGTTTTCTCCGTATAGAACACCTGACCAAGCGGTTCGGTGACTTCTTTCTCGATGTCGATTCCCTCAGCCTTGAGAGGGGCCGGGTCCATGTGATCGTGGGAGAGAACGGTTCGGGCAAGTCGACACTGATGAAACTGCTCGGAGGGTGGTTTCCCCCTGACGGCGGAAAGATCCTTCTGGACTCCCAGGAGATGTCTTTCACCTCCATTCCACATGCCCAGAAGTGTGGAGTGCTCTATCTCAATCAGGACGTACAGTCGTTCGAGAATCTGAGCGTGGCAGAGAATGTCTATTTCGGGATGCTTGATTCGGTTTCAAAGCATCACCATATCGTGAACCAGTGGGAGCTCCTTGCGAAATGCGGACAGCTGTTCAAGGAGCTCGGCATCACCCTCGATCCGCGTACACGGCTCGAGCAGCTCGGCTACGCGGAGCGGCAGCTGATCGCAGCGGTGCAGGGGTATATCAGCTCGGCTGAGCTGATTATTTTCGATGAACCCTCCTCCGCGATGAGCGAGCCTGACAGGCTCCTCCTCTTCTCTCTCATACGTATCCTGAAGGAGAAGGGGAAGGCGATATTCTATATCTCGCACCGGATGGATGAGATCCGTCAGGTGGGAGACTTCGTATCGGTGATGAGTCAGGGACGGATCACCAGTACGAGTTCCTGCATGAACCTCTCGCATAAAGACCTCATCACGATGCTGAGCGGAGCTGAGGAGGTTCACACCGACCGTTACCCGAAACTCACGCGGAAGTACGGTGAGACGATCCTCGAGGTGGATAACCTCGTATTCTCTCCGATTCTCAAGGGGGTGAGCTTCTCGCTCAGGAAGGGGGAAGTGCTCGGGATCACCGGACTGATGGGTTCGGGACGGACGCTGCTGGCGAACTGCCTGTTCGGGATCATGAAGCCGCACGAGGGAGAAATCCGGATTGACGGGAAAGCCGTAGAGTTTTCTTCACCCGTCGATGCGATGAATAACGGGATATCTCTTGTCCCCGAGGACCGTGTCGACAACGGGATCTTTGCCAAGCAGGATCTGGTGGACAACTCGACGACGGCAGCCCTCAGGCGTTTCATGAACTCGAAGATGCTCGATTCCTTTGACATGGAGACGGTGACCCAGGAGTATGTCCGTCTCATGGGCATAAACCCGGGCAAGAATGATGATGCGGTGGTCAACTATTCGGGAGGAAATCAGCAGAAGGTGCTTATCACCCGCTGGCTGATGAACCGTTCAAGAATCTATATCATGGATGAACCGACCCGGTCGATCGATATCGCGAGCAAGATCGATATCTATAATACGATGAACGACCTGGTGTCGAAGGGAGTCTCCGTGATCCTGATCTCGAGCGAGATCGAGGAGATCCTCGGTATGTGCGACCGTATCCTCGTCCTTGCCAAGGGGGTGATCGCCTGTGACCTCAAACGCTCCGAAGCGACGAAGTCGAACATCCTCTCCTACGCCACCCTCGGACAGAATGAATGAATTCTTCATCTTTCTGTTGACCCTCACGTTGCGTGAGGGTGTATTCTTCTGATATGAAGAGAGACAACGGCTACACCATAGGTGAAGTGTCCCGGATGACGGGACTCACGATACGGACTCTGCGGTACTATGATGAGATAGGGCTTCTCTGCCCTCGGCGTCTGCCTCATTCAGCCTACCGTATCTACTATCAGGAGCAGCTCAGGGATCTTCAGCAGGTGCTCTTCTTCAGGGCTCTCTCATTTCCTCTTGAGAAGATAGCCGCGTTCCTGAGTGATCCCTCCTTCAGCCGCCTCGAAGCTATGGCGGAGCAGAAAGCCCGCCTGGAAGAGAAGCTGGAGAAAATGAAAGAGATGATGGACACCTTAAGAGCCGCGATAGAAGAAGAGAAAGGAGAGCGGGAAATGAAAGATAGTGAACGGTTCAGAGGCTTCGAGATGAACGACCCCTACGAGAGTGAAGCCCGCGAGAGGTGGGGGGATGAGGCTGTCGATTCCGCTCAGGGCGCGATACGCAGGAAGGGGAGCGGTGTGTTCGCCTCAGAGATGAAGGCAGTCTTCACCTCTCTTGCCGAAGTGCGGATGAGCTCTCCCTCCTCAGAAGCAGCCCAGACCCGTATCGGGCAGTGGTACGACCTGCTGAACACGATACAGCCCTACACCCTCGAAATGTTCGCGTCTCTGGGAAGACTCTATCTGGAAGATGAGCGTTTCCAGAAGAATATCGACAGGTACGGCGAGGGGCTTGCCTCCTTCATGGCGTCCGCCATGGAGATCTATGCGAACTCCTGAAAAGAGCGTCAGCCGAGGTTGTGCTTCTTCATCTTCCTCCACAGCGTGGAGGGATCGATACCGAGGACCTGAGCAGCCTCCCGTTTGTTCCTGCTGTTCTCCAGCGCCTGAAGGATCGTCTCCTTCTCGCTGATTCTGGCTGCGGAGGAGAGATCCTCCCTGAGCACCGGTTCCCTTTCAAGCATCGACTCATCCTCGAGGCACTCCATCACATCTTCCGTGTCTGCTTCGGCTCCTTCAAGGAGGACGCAGAGCCGTTCGGTGAAGTTCGAGAGCTCTCTCACATTCCCAGGCCACTCGTAGCGGGTGAGCAGCTCCTCGGCGGCACTGGTGAAACGGATGTCGGTATTGCCCGTCTTCTTCCCGTTCAGCTGAATGAAGTAGCGGCTGAGTTCCAGGATATCGCCTTTCCGTTCCCTGAGGGAGGGAAGCTGAAGCTTCAGGACATTCAGGCGGTAGAAGAGGTCCTCACGGAACAGCCCCTCGTCCACGAGGTGTTTCAGATTCTTGTTCGAGGCGGATATGATGCGGATATCGATAGGAATAACCCTGTCATGACCGATCCTCATGATCTCCCGCTCCTGAAGAACCCTCAGGAGCCTGCTCTGCAGCTTCGCCGAGATGTCACCGATCTCATCGAGGAAGACCGTCCCCTTATGGGCAAGCTCGAAGAGCCCTGTCTTGCCTCCCTTCAGTGCTCCGGTGAAGGCTCCGTCCACATACCCGAAGAGTTCGCTTTCCAGGAGATCCTCGGAGAGGGCTGCGCAGTTGATGGCGATGAACGGCTGGGAAGAGCGTACGCTTGCAGTATGAATGCTCTGGGCGAAGAGTTCCTTCCCCGTGCCGGTCTCACCGTAGATGAAGATGTTCGACTCGACCTTCGCGAATTTTCTTGCGGTGGCGACCGTATCCCGTATTCTCTTTTCCTTCCCGATGACGTCATTGAAGGTGTATTTCGCGACCAGACCCTTCTTGTGGAGCTTTGTTCTGATCTGACCTTCAAGTTCCTGGATCTTCGAGATGTTGGTGAAGGTGATCACCGCACCGGTATCGCCTGCGCAGACGCAGTTGATCGTGTACTGGCTTCCCCTGATATGGATCAACTCCCCGAGAATCTTCTTCGTCCCGGAGAGGACGGAGGGGATATCGAGCTGAGGGAAGAGCTCGGAGGCCTTGATCTGAGAAGATTCCTCCTCAAGGGAGGGAAAGACCTGCTTCGCATAGTGGTTCGCCGTCGTGACGTAACACTCGGTATTTATCGAGAGGATTCCCTCGAACGAGTAGTCCATGATCCCCTTGAAACGGTCGGTCCTCTCCCGTTCGATCCTCATGAGGCGGACCGTACGGATCGCCTCGTCGATCGACTGGAGGACCGTCTTTCTTCCCGAGAGGATCATGACGTTGTTGAGACCCAGCTGGGTTGCCAGACGTGTTCCCGTCTTCCCTGCGATGACCGCATCAACCCCCTCCTTCATCGCCTGATGAAGCACCGGTTCCACCCTCTCGGGGTTATCGACACGATAGCTGACGATCTCGCAGGGAAAGACACTCCTGATCTCCTCGATTCCGTAAACGGTATTGAGGGGACCGAGGACTGCTATCTTTGAAGGGTGAAACTGTTCTATGCAGGAATTGAGTGCCACTGTGATATCGAATCCGGTCACCGAGATCGGGAGGACCGGAACGTCGGTCATCTTCACCCTGTTCGCCGAGTAGCCTCGTGCGATCACGATATCGGCACTCTTCAGGTCGTTCTCATCGATCTCATCGACGGTCTTTGTCAGGATCGACTGACGGATCACATCCCTCTCGGGATGTTCACGGAATATCTGCTCTACGGTGATTTTCATCGATTCATAGGGAACGATGAATGAAATATGTATCATACGGTATCCTTAGGGGGGAGTTATTGCAGTAACGCAATACAGTTTGCACCCTTACAATTGATCCTGCAACCGAAAAATGAAAGTTTTTCTGAACTGCCTCACGGCCTTCTGGAGAAGTACTTCTGCATGAAGTATGTTAATTATTACAATTAAAAGAATTAAAAAGAACTCATACCTCCTTGCGGTCTCCTCTCTCTCGTTGGCACCGTTTGTGCAATGTGCTCTAGGTAACACGAAATCATCAAAGGAGCGACGGGTATGAATTATGACCTGCTGTTTACCGGTGCATCATCGGAAAAACTGGAATTAGCTATCATCGGAGTGGGAGGATTCAATCACTCTCTCTTCACCTATGGAGTCAGGAACGAAAAACTCTCCATCCGTGTCCTCTGCGGAAGAAACATCCAGAGGTGCGTCGATGCATATCTGTCAGCCGGAGTCGACAAGGATGACATCCTTCACTGTACAGACAAAGAAACCGGCCTTGCAGCCTTCAAGGAAGGGAAATCGCTGATCTTCGATGATGTTCCCCTTGCCATGCAGATGCCCTTTGATGTGGTGGTGGAAGGTACCGGACATCCTGAGAATGCGACCCGGTTCATGCTTGCCGCGATCGAGAACGGCAAGCACGTCGTTGCCGTCACCAAGGAATCAGATACCGTTGTCGGCTCTCTTCTTGCGAAGAAGGCACGGGACAAGGGAGTGATCTACTCCCTCGCGGAAGGGGATCAGCCTTCACTTTTGATCGGATTGATCACCTGGGTGAAGAATGCCGGTCTCACGATCCTTGGAGTAGGGAAGGCGAGCGAATACGATTTTATCTGGGATCCCGAAAAGAAAACGATGCGTGTCCTTGATCAGGAGGTTTCTGTGCCCGGCTTTGCCGATGTCTGGGATCTCGGAGATGACTATGAGGCGACCGTGAAGAAGCGAAGCGAGCTTCTCAGTGACTTCAGTCAGCGGGCGATCCCAGACCTCGCGGAGATGTCTATCGTCTGTAACCACCTCGAGGGATTCGATCCCGATGTAGAGGCCTTCCATTATCCTGTCGCACGGGCTGTGGAGGTTCCCGACCTGATGTGCCCTGCTGAGAGCGGCGGACTGTTCTCAGGACCCATGAAGATCGATGTATTCAACTGCCTCCGCCGTCCCGATGAGCAGAGCATGGAGGGAGGAGAGTTCGTCGTTGTCGCCTGTGACGATGAGGAGACCTGGCAGGTCCTCAAGGAGAAGGGAGTTCCCGTAAGCCGCAACGGCAAGTGCGCCATGATGTACTATCCGGCTCACTATCTCGGTTTCGAAGCACTCTTCAGTGTCCTTTCGGTCGGCATCCTCGGCCTGCCCACCGGATCAAGAGAGCCGCGTCCACGCTACGACCTGGTCTCTCAGGCTACGAAGGACATTCCCGCAGGGACATCCCTGAAGGCAGTCGGCCATCACCATGTGATCGACGGCCTTGCCGGTGTCCTCCGTCCTTCTAAGAGAATTGATGAAAACGTACAGCTCCCGTATTACCTCGCAGACGGTATGACGGTGAAACGTGATATCACAGCAGGTGAGATGATCACTGCCGATATGCTTGAAACTCCCTCTGAAGATGCCATACTCTGGACTCTGAGAAAGGAACAGGACGATATCTTCCTTTCGTAAAGAGGAGAGAAGCAGCATGATGAAGAAACTTGGTGTCATAGCAGATGATTTTACCGGGGCCACCGATATCGCGGGGTTCCTGGTAGCCGGCGGGGTGAAGACGATTCAGACGAACGGCGTCCCCTCGCCCGATTTTACCGGCGAGGCCGATGCCTATGTAATCAGCCTTAAATCACGTTCCTGTCCTGTCGAAGAAGCTGTGAGCGATTCCCTGGCAGCCCTTGCCTGGCTGCAGGAGCATGGGTGCGGTCAGTTCTACTTCAAGTACTGCTCCACCTTCGACAGTACGGAAAAGGGGAATATCGGGCCGGTGACCGATGCGCTGATGGCTGCACTCGGTACGAAACTCACCATTATATGTCCCTCTCTTCCCGTCAACGGCAGGACCCTTTACAAGGGGTATCTGTTCGTCAATGACGAACTCCTCCATGAATCGGGGATGCGTAATCACCCGGTCACTCCGATGAGAGATTCGAAGATAGAGCGGGTCATGGAATCCCAGTCGAAAGGGAAGGCGGTAAGTATCTACTCAGATGTGATCGATCAGGGAGACCAGGTGCTCTCCCGTTACCTTGATGCGGCTGAGGAGGAAGGGTACAGCTACGCAGTCCTCGATTCTCTCTATCAGGAACACCTTGAAGTGATAGCACGCGCTGTCGTCGATATGCCGCTGGTGACCGGCGGTTCAGGACTTGCCGCAGCGATGGCTGCAACCAGCGGGGCAGACGGAAAGGATAAGGACCTTGCCTCCAGGGCGGGACGGCCTTCACAGGCGAAGAGTGTGATCTTCGCCGGCTCCTGCTCGCAGGCGACCAACCGTCAGGTCAATCTCTACGCCGAAGGAGCTCCCTCCGTGAAGATTGACGTTGAGCGTTGTGTGGCTGACGGAGCTTCCTACGCTGAAGAGATTCTCCAGTGGCTCCTCGACCATATGGACGGGGAAGATGCCCCTCTTCTCTATGCGACAAAACCGCCTGAAGAGCTCGCTGAAATGAAGGAGAAGTTCGCTCCGGGAGTGGCTGAAGAGGCGATCGAAGGTCTGTTCGGCTATCTTGCCTCAGAGCTGTTTGCCGCCGGGGTGAAGAACTTCATAAGCGCAGGAGGGGAGACCTCGGGAAAGATCGTTCAGGCTCTCGGTATCAAAGCCTTCTTCATCGGTCCCCAGATCGATCCGGGAGTTCCCTGGGTGAAAGCAGTGGATCAGGATGTCTTCCTTGCCCTGAAGTCCGGCAACTTCGGTACCGATGACTTCTTCAGCAAGGCACAGAAGGAGTACCTATGAGAGAACAGCAGCTCCGCCAGGAGATGGTTGAACTGAGCAGAAGCCTTTACGAGAGAGGCTATGCAGCCGGAGGCGCAGGGAATATCTCGGTGAAAGTTGATGAGAACACGATTCTCGCAACTCCTACCGGCTCCTGCCTGGGAAGACTTCATGCGGATGAGCTCTCCCTCGTCGATTTCGACGGAAACCTCCTCTCTGGAAAGAAACCCTCGAAGGAAGTGAAATTCCATCTCGCCCTCTACGCAGATCCCACCTGCGAAAGCGTTGTCCATCTCCACTCGACCTGGACGACCCTCCTGGCCTGCAGGGAAGATATAGACCCTGAGGAGATTATCAGGCCGTTCACACCCTACTTCGTCATGAAGATAGGGAAGGTTGAGCTGATTCCCTACTATCCTCCCGGTGACGATGCCTTAGCAGAGGAACTCGGGAAATGGGCAGGAAAAAGAAACGCCTTTCTCCTGCAGAACCACGGACCGGTCATCACCGGTCCCTCCCTAGCCTCCGCGATGGATCTGATGGAGGAATTCGAGGAGACCGCGAAGCTTGCCTACCTCCTGAGGGATGGGAAAGTGAAGTATCTGAGCGACAGCGAGATTGCCGTTCTGAGGAAGAAGTGACAGAGAGCAGTGATGCATAATATTGCATCACTGCAATGTTTGAATGAATACGATTATAAGGAGATAGTGCAATGGCATTCACGACACGAGCGGCCCTTCTGAAAGGCCCGTATGATATCGACCTGATCGAGAAGGAACTGGTGTGTGACGAAGACGGAGTCATCGTCAAGAACCATCTGATGGGAATCTGCGGATCCGACAAGATCTTCTACCGGGGAAAACTTCCCCCCAAGACGGCCGAGTTCCGTTACGACCCCAAATTCCCGTTCCCTCTCGGACATGAGAGCGGCGGAACAATCGTGGAAGTCGGTTCCAGAGTCTCAGACTACAAGGTAGGGGACCAGGTGATCGCCTTCGGCTGGAACAACAACTATGCCGATTACTTCAAGAGCAAGACCTGGCAGCTGCAGCCTGTCCCGAAGGGACTCAATATGGACCTCGCCTCGCTCGGAGAGCCGATCTCCTGTGCCATGTACTCAGGCCTCAATTCCCAGGTGCAGCTCGGTGATACCGTGGTCATCATGGGCGGCGGCTTCGCCGGCCAGATCATTGCCCAGTGCTCCAAGGCGAAAGGTGCCCATAAGGTCGTTGTCGTCGATACTCTCGACGGAAAGCTGAAGATCGCTGAGAAACTCGGAACAGACGTCACGATCAACATCACAAAGGAAGACCCTGTCCAGATCGTCAAGGACCTCACCGGCGGCATCGGGGCTGATGTCGTTGTAGAAGCGGCAGGAAGTGCCGATTCGTTCAATGCGGCATCGGAGATGATACGTCATAACGGAAAGTTCGTCTTCTACAGCTGGGTCACCGAGCCCATCACACTGAATATCAGCCGCTGGCACGATGACGGCCTGCAGTTCATTAATACCTGTCTCGTCCACCATACCTGGCAGGAGAGATTCGTGTGGACTCCCGAGACACTCCGTCCGGTCATCACCGGACAGATCGATATCGATTCCCTGGTCACCCATGAGTTCCCTCTTGACCAGATCAAGGAAGCCTTCGACCTTGCCGATAAGGATGATACAGCGATAAAGATCACCCTCCGTCCGTAAGAGTGAAACATCAACTTTCGCTATGGGGACTGTCCGTGAGGGCAGTCCCGTTTTCAACTTTGAGATGGAGATATCTCTCCGTTTCAGATGCAATCGGGCGTAACATGCAACGTTGCATGACCCCTCTGTATTGCAACTATTGCATGATGAAACTGCATGAATGCAATACATCAGAAGAAGAAAGAAGTGGATTTTATCATCCCGCTATGTTATGACATATTATAATTGTATGAAATAAAAAGAAATAAAGATAATTTTCAAAGGGCATCGCTCTTTTGGCATAGGTTATGCTTTTCTATCATAGAAAGCGGATAGGCTTTGGTCTGATCCGATTTCGGGAATTACAAAAAAAAGGAGAATGGAATGAAGAAGACATTGATCGTGTTTTTGATGGCAATGATTGCCATGACAATGGTGAGTGCACAGGGAGCAGAAGAAGCGGCGGGAGCATACCCTGACCGTCCGGTAGAGTTCGTGGCTCCGGCAAGTGCCGGCGGCGGTACCGATACCTTCTGTCGTCTTATCGTAGATATCATCAACAAGAATGACCTCGTTGACGGCAACATCGTCGTTATCAACAAGCCGGGCGGCGGCGGTACAGTCGGTGCAGCCTATGCAGCAGACGCGAACCGTGACGGCAACTATACTCTCGTGGCTATCAACGGTGCACAGGCACTCGGCCTCAGAGCAAGCACAGAAGTCGATGCTTCTGATCTCGTTCCCATCGCAGCCCTTGCTATGGATAACGTGCTCTTCGTCGGTAATGCCGACTCACAGTACAAGAGCTTTGATGATGTCATCGCTGCAGCAAAGAAGAATCCGGGCGGAGTCAACGTCGGTGTAGCTGACAACCTTGACCGCCTCTGTGTTGAAATGATCAACCAGGAAGTCGGAATCGAACTCAATGGCGTATACTTCGACAGCGCAGGTGAAATCTCAAGCGCAATGCTCGGCGGACACGTTGATTTCGGTATCATGAACCCGAACGAATGTCTCGGACAGATTCAGGCTGACATGATGGTTCCTCTCGCTTCCTTCACGGAAGAAAGACTTGACGGCGACTTCGCTGACGCTCCCACCTTCACCGAACTCGGTTACGAAGGCGTAAGCTTCCAGATGTTCCGCGGTATCATGGGTGGAGCAGGCATGGATCAGGCAACTGTTGATTTCTGGTCGAACGTATTCGAGCAGGTTGCAGCAAGCGACCAGTGGAAAGCTGACTACATCAACAAGCGTGCTCTTGACGGCAAGTACATGGGTGCAGAGAAGTTCGGTCCCTATGCAACAAACAACTCAGAGCAGCTCTTCCAGATGGGTTCAAAGATCGGTCTGTTCAAATAAGAAGAGCGGAAAAATAGAGAAAATACATGCTATGATAGTGGAGAGGAGTACTCTTCTCTCCACTATCTTCATGATAACAGGACGGCTTTGCATATGGATTTAGTTATAGTCATTATAGAAATAATCGTTGCGATCGTGTGGATACAGCAAGGCATCGTTCGTTACGAGTTCTGGACGGACGGAAAACCCGGCGGCGGGTTTGTACCGGTCATCTTCGCAGTCCTTGTCCTCGGGGCCGCTCTTGCGATCCTGATCAGGGAAATATTTGGAAAAAAGAGTACGAAAGAGAAGTATACCTTTCAACCGGGAGCTTTCCTGCCTGCGGCTGCTGCCGTTCTCGGCGGATTCATGATCCAGGTTCTCGGGATCGCTCTCTCCGTGTTCCTTTTTACAACTATCTGGATGCGGTACCTTAGCAAGTACAACTGGGTGAAAACCCTTATCTCAAGTGCTTTGTTCACCATCTTCATCTACGGTATCTTCAGAATGTGGCTTCGTGTCCCATTCCCGTCCGGATTCATTTTCCAGTTATTCTAGGAGGAGAGACACACTATGGGTAATTTTGACCTTCTTATGCAGGGATTCGGAACTTCCTTCTCCATAGGGAATGTTCTCCTCGCCATTGCCGGCGGGTTCATGGGACTCTTCGTCGGAGCTATGCCGGGAATCGGAGCGGTAACCGGAGTGGCACTGCTTCTCCCTCTCACCTTCAAGATGGATCCTACTTCCGCGATCATCATGCTTGCAGGTATCTACTATGGAAATATGTACGGCGGTGCCTACAGCGCCATTCTCCTGAATATTCCGGGAGACTCCCCCGCAGTCATGACTGCGCTTGACGGGTATCCCATGAGCAGGAAGGGAAAAGGCGGAAAGGCGCTCTTTGCAGCCAACATCTCCTCCTTTATCGGTGGTACGATCGGTATCATCACCCTGACGCTCTTCGGCCCTCTTCTCGCGAAGGTCGGACTGAAGTTCGGACCTGCAGAAATCGCGGCACTGATCCTCCTGGCACTCACCTCGATCGGATGGCTCCTTGGAGAGGATCCGCTTAAAGGTATTGTGGCCTCAGCCCTGGGTATCCTCATCTCAACCGTGGGTATGGATACGATGGCAGGCGGAGTGGGACGCTACACGTTCGGTTCGGTCAACCTGCTCAGCGGGTTCTCCTTCATCCCTCTGGTTATCGGGATGTTCGGTCTTCCGCAGGTGATGGAGCTTATGGCGAAGAAAGAGGATGGAGATTCCCTTACCTCAGGAAAGAGGCTTACGATCAAGGAGAGTCTTCTCGATAAGGGTGAAGTGAAACGGATCCTTCCGGTAGCCCTGAAGAGTTCGATCCTCGGTAACTTCGTCGGTTTCCTTCCCGGTGCAGGCGGAACGACAGGTTCCTTCCTTGCCTATGTGCTTGAGAAGAAGACAGGCAGAAATCCGAATGAGATGGGCAGCGGAGCTATCGAAGGAGTCGCAGCCTCCGAATCAGCGAACAATGCGGCGGCGGTAGGTGCGTTCGCACCTCTTCTTACCCTCGGTATTCCCGGGTCGGGTACGACAGCGGTTCTCCTTGGGGGACTGATGATGTGGGGCCTTCAGCCCGGTCCGCTTCTGTTCATCCAGCAGACAGACTTCGTCTGGGGACTTATCAGCTCGATGTACATCGGGAATGTGGCATGTATCCTCGCAGGTCTCATCATGATTCCGTTCCTGATGTCTATCCTGAAGATTCCCCGTGGGATCATCGCCCCGATGATCGTCTTCGTCTGTATCGTCGGAGCCTACTCGGTCAACAATAACATGTTCGATGTCTGGTTCATGATCGGAGCAGGAGTGGTCGCCTACGTGATGCAGAAGCACAAGTATCCTATCGCACCGATTCTTCTTGCCTTCGTTCTCGCCCCACGGTTCGAGCAGGCGATACGCCGTGCATTCTCTATTTCGAACGGCTCGGCAAAGATCTTCATCGAGAAACCGATCTCGGCAGCTCTCCTGGCTGCTACAGCCATCTTCATCTTCGCTCCGGTGGTGATGAAACTGGTGAAGAAGCTCAGAGCGAAGTAAGAACATTCGTTTTCTATCAAAAAGAGGGGATGCCGGCAGGCATCCCTCTCTTTTTGATCAGTTGATCGTTACTTTTCAGTAGGTATCTCTCAGGTGCCTGACCTTCACCTGTTCGATATCAAAAGGAATATCTACAGAGCCTGTCGTACAGGTAATCACTTTCTTTCTTCCGGGGATCAGGTGGAAGCCGTTGTCACTGAAGTGCAGATTTTCGTCAGGATACGTCAGCATCACATAGAAGAGAGGCAGTTCGCATTCCAAAGTGAGCAGGTGTGTTCCGTTCTCCATACTGTGACCGATGGTCACCGTTCCCTCTTCAAGGCTGCAGTTCTTCGGTTCACTCAGGAAGGAGATTGTCTCCCAGATGTCCTGGCTTCCGCAGTCAACAAAGGTTGCCCTGAGGAAGGAGCTCGAGGTGTTGAAAGAGTCTGTATCAAAGACCAGAAGCTGTGTGGAGGTTTCCGGCTGCAATTCTGCCTTCTCCTGAGAGAGCAGGTCGCTGTTCCCATCAAAGCTGATGCGCTCAAGGATGATTGTGCCGCTGATACTCCGTTCTGTGTCGTTGACACCGAACAGTTCCCATCGGCCGTTCTGTTTTTCCTGCAGGGTAAGCAGAACAGGAGAGAAGAACCGTTTTGCCGCCCAATGGAGGGCCTTCCACCTGCCGCCGTACTCGATTGAGGACCAGGAGGCTACAGGCCAGAGGTCATTAAGCTGCCAGTAGAGGGCTCCCATGCACACAGGACGGCGTGAACGCCAGTATTCCACTGCCGTGGTGATCGCCATCGCCTGCTGAACCTGAGAGAGGTACACCTGATCAGCAAAAGAGGAGGGAAAGCGGAAGTAGCGTGAGAAGGTTGAGGTTATGATCGTATTTCCCCTGTCGTTTCTCTGGTGATGTTCCATCACCGGCGAGCTGATGTTCATCTCCTGTGGAGGACAGAATGAACGGATCAGGGGGATGGAGGGAAAGGACTGGAAGCCGAACTCACTGCAGAAGCGGGGAGTCACTTCCCGATAAGCCTCGAACGGCTTTCCCTCATGCCAGACGCTCCAGTAATGCATATCTCCCTTAGAATCATCATGCCAGTTGTCGCTATAATCATCGATACCGGCAGAGGGAGAAGAGGGCCACCAGGTACGCTTCGGATCTATCTTCCTGACCTGCGTGCCTATAACCCCTTCGTTCAGGCGGTCATAATCGATCAGGTACCTGTCACGGTCCTTCCGTGAGTCTTCGAACCAGGTCAGAGCACCCACGTCCTCGTTATTGCCGCACCACAGGGCGATACAGGGATGATCCTTCAGACGTTTTACCTGATGAATCACCTCCTCCTTCACATTCTCAGTGAACCACGGCTCACTCGGGTAGAGTGAGCAGGAGAACATGAAGTCGTGCCAGATGAGAAGGCCGTATTCATCACAGGTCTCATAGAAACTTTCCTGCTCGTATCTTCCTCCTCCCCAGACTCGTATCATATTCATGTTCGCCTCCACAGCAGAGCTGAGGAGGAACTTCTCCCTCTCTTTCGTACTGCGGGAGGGGAGGGCATCGGAAGGGATCCAGTTCGCTCCCTTGCAGAAGATCGCTTTTCCGTTGACTATGAAGGTCATGGCACTTCCACTCTCATCTGAAGAGGTGTCGACCTCGATCGTACGGAAGCCGATCCGTTTCTCTCTTCCATCATGGTCGAGAGTGACACTCAGGGTGTACAGCGGTTGCCTTCCGTATCCTGAAGGCCACCACAGGTCGATGTCTGTGATCCTGAGACTCCTTCGGAGCTCCTGCGTTCCTTTTCTGAGGCTCACGGTTTCCTTCAGCGTCTCTCCTGCACAACTGATGGTGAGAGTCGTCTCTCCTGCATCTGATGAGGTGATCTCCGTAATAACCTCAAGGTTCCAGATACCCTCTGTCTCTGTAAGGTTCGTATGGACGTACTCAATCCTCTCAAGAGGTGAGGCTGAGATTACAGGTTCTTCATAAATCCCCTTCACCATGAGACAGGGACCCCAGTCCCAGCCGCTGTGACACTGGGCCTTACGGACCAGGTTCCTGTGAGGAGAGTGGATGGGGTAGGTCATGGCGGGGATAGGGTAGGGAAGAGTGGTGTTCAGGAAAGCGGCTGTGCGGCCGGCAGAGGTAAAGGCGAATTCGATCCTGTTTTCTCCTGCGCTCAGGATGCCCCGTATATCGAAGCGGTAAGAGCGGAACATGTTATCACATAAGCCGATACTGATCCCGTTCAGGAAGACCTCGGCTACCGTATCGATGCTTTTCAGGTCGAGCGATATCATCTCCAGCGAGGCGATTTCCTCTGTGCAGTGAAATATCTTTGAGAGGCGTGCTTGAGAGGAGCCTATCCACTGGAGGTCGAGCTCGTTCTTTCCCTGATAGGGATCAGCTATGACGCCCGCTTGAAGAAGGGCCGTATGGTCATCTCCCGGAACAGTCATCGGGACAGTGATCTCTCTTTCAGGTATCTCCAGCGTCCATGTGCCGCCTAGTGTCATCTGTTTCATATGGTTCCCACCCTTTTCCGCATGTTCTTTCCCCCCGTCATTATAATACGAAGTTTTGTGTTGACAGAAGAAAAAGTCCATGTAATACTCAAGTTAGTTGATTTAAAAACCAACTATCGAATAGTAGCATGGAACTAATTCCGGCGCAACCTTTCAGGAGCTTTCAATTCATGAAACGGACAAAGAAAATCAACAGGGCACTCATCCTCCGTGAGATATGGCTTTCCCATGTGACAAGCCGTATCGAGGTCGCCCGTACGCTCGAGCTCGACAAGTCCACTGTTTCTCATGCAGTCAATGAACTCATTGATGCCGGTATGGTCGTGGAGACCAGAGAGGGTTCTTCGGGACCTCAGGGTGGGAGAAGACCGAAGTTCATCACATTGAATAAGGAATACGGATGCATCCTCGGTGTGGAGATCACACCCGAGCTATGCAGCGCAGTCGCTGTCGATCTCTCGGGAGAGATCATCGGCACCTGGGAGGATACCATTGTCATTCACGATGCCTCCTTCACCGAATTGAGTGTCACCTGTCTAGAACGCCTCATTGAACGAGTCGAGGCGAAGGGCATCAACCTCCTCGGTATCGGTGTCGGCATCTCAGGCGTCGTCAACGGAGAGAAGGGGATCATCATGTACTCGAAACCTCTCGGGATCAGTGACTCCTTCAACTTCTATGAAGAAGTCTCCTCCCGGTTCTCTGTCCCTGTCTTCATCGATAACGATGCGAATGCCTGTGTGTGGGGTGAACTTGCCTTCCACCGGAGGACGGAGATGAGAGACTTTATCTTCCTTCTTCTGGAATTCAGGGATCATGAGACAGTTCTCGAAGAGGAGTGCAACCGGACTGCCGTCGGTATCGGACTGGTGATCAACGGGGCTGTGCACTACGGACCCCAGTTCTCTGCAGGTGAATTCCGTTCCGTCATCCGGCATAAGGACTCGGTCGGGCAGTTCTCCCTCACTTCCGAGGAGCAGGAGCGGATTTACGAACCTGAGATCATGAAAAAGTTCCTTACCGAACTCTTCCGTCATGTGGCTCTCCTGGTCAATACCTTCAACCTTTCCCATATCATCCTCGGAGGAGCTTTCGAGGAACTTGGAGACGATGTGAAGGAGATTCTCGAAAAGGAGATCAGGGACAACTGGCCTTATCCCTACCACTACATGGTGATGGAGAATATCTGGTACTCCTCGATGGGGAAGAAGGCGGTCTCCTACGGAGCGGCAGGGATGCTGCTTAACACACTCTTTTCCGAAGCGGACGTGCTTGAAGGGGTGAGCAGGAAGAGGAATCTGCAGGGGGGAATCACGGTTCTCTCATAGATAAGGAAACAAGAATCCACACAGGCCTCTGATGGCCTGAACGGACTTGAACTATACAGTTTTTCTCACAATGAGAAAAAGGAGGAAGTATGAAAAAGAATGGAATGAAGATCATTCTGGCGATTCTGGTGATTTCTCTTGCTTTCACCATGACAGTGGGAGCGCAGGGCGCCTCAGAATCCGGTGCACCCTCAAAGGTCGTAGTCAAGGCTATGGCATACGGTGACAACTCGAACCAGGAAGGTGTGAACTGGGTTCGTATCGTTGATTCCTTCGAGAAGGAAAACCCCGGAATCGATATCGATTATGAAATGCTGTACGATGAAGCATATCATCAGAAGGTCGTTGCACGCCTCGCCTCAGGCGATGTTCCCGATCTCGCCTACATGGGCGCAGATGCACGCTGGGGACTTCCCTGGAAAGAAGCTGGACAGCAGATCGACCATACTCCGTATCTCGACGCCGACTACTACGATCTCAACCTCGTTCCCCCGATGGGCCTGAACGGCGAGATCTTCGAGATCCCCCTCGGAACAAGTAATATCACAACCGTTCTCTACATGAACGAGAACCTCGTGAAATCACTCGGCTTCAGCGCTCCTGAGACCTATGCCGACCTTGTCGCCATGGTTCCTGCAGCCCGCAAAGCCGGTATCGAAGTTGTTTCTATCGACGGTGCTGACGGCTGGGCATGGGGTTCCTGTCTGATGTCTTCCATCATCGCACGCATGTCAGGCGATCCCCAGTGGGTAAGCAAGGCAGTTGCCGGTGAAAACAAGTTCAACGATCCTGCTATGGTCAAATCCCTTGATTTCCTTGCTCAGATGGTGAAGGACGGAGTCATCTCCTCCAAGTCAGTTCTCATCGACTACGGTGCAAACGTCTCGAACTACAGCAACGGCAAGGCTCTGTTCATGGTACAGGGACAGTGGGTCGCAGGAAGCATCGAGAATCCTGAAGTCGCAGAAGCAACCAAGATGCTCGCATGGCCTGCTCTTCCCGGAGAGAAGGGTGCTCCCGGTTCCGTCGCAGCCGCCATCCAGGTCGGTTACGGTCTGACCAAGTCCGGTGCATCGGATCCTGCTGTCAGAGATGCTGCTCTTAAATTCATCCAGTATTTCTACAGCCATGCAGAGACCACACAGCGTCTGAGAGACGGTGCGATCGTCGCTCCGATCCTCAAGAACTTCGAAGTTCCTTCAGACCTGCCTACTATTGTCAAAGAGAAAGTCGCTCTCGCACAGAGTGCTCCTACCACCGACGTCATCGACGCATTCCTCAGCGGAGCTGCAAATGATGAACTCAACGCCGGCATGCAGAAGATTGTCAGCGGACAGGCTACTGCACAGGAGATCGCCGACAAGGTCGAATCTCTCGTGAAGCGATAAGTAACCCGAACTATTGCCTCTAGGCAGGGGGAGTGAATCCTCTCCCTGCCGCCTTTTACACTGAAGGAGAACCATACGTGACGAAACGTGATTTGAGGGATATCCCGGCCTACACGGCGCTGGTTGCCCCCGCCCTGATTATCTACCTGTTTATCATCGCCTACCCGATTCTCTACTCGGTATGGCTCAGTTTTACCGATTTCAATCCGAACCGGGGTGGAGAGTGGACCTTCATGGGACTCGCTCAGTACAGAACAATGTTCGAAGACCCCTATTTCTGGCATGCACTGAAGAACAACCTGATTGTTGTTGCGGTCTCCGTATTCGGTCAGATTCCCCTCGGTTTCATCCTTGCCTATATCCTGTTCCGCAAGATGGTGAATTGGGCACGATTCTTCCAGGTGATAGTCTTTCTTCCCCACTTTCTCTCGACTATCGTCATCGGTATCATGTGGAAGCGAATGTTCCAGGCCGACGGTCCTGTCTCCTCCCTGCTTCAGATCATCCATAACGACCCAACCCGTCAGTTCGAGATGATGCTCTATGAGGATACTGTCATGATTCCCATAGGATTCGCACTGATCTGGATCTATACTGGACTCTATATGATTATCTTTCTTGCCAACCTGCAGAAGATCGATGAGAATCTCATCGAGGCTGCCAAGATAGATGGTGCTACAGAGCCTCAGGTCTTTCTCAAGGTGATTATCCCTATCCTCTCGGGAACGATTCTCGTCTCCACGATTCTCGCGATAGCGGGTTCCCTCAGAGGGTTTGACCTGATCTTCTCCATTACGACTCAGGGACTTCAGAGAAACAATGCGATGGTGCTGCCGATATTCATGTACCAGACTGCCTTCCAGGATTACGCGAATGATATGCGCTTCGCCTACGGCGCCGCGATCTCGAACGTGATTGTCGTCATCTCACTCCTCCTGATCGGAGTGAGCCGTCTCATCGGCGGCAAGAGCGAAGAGTAGGGGGTGGTTATGAATTTTGACAGATCAAAAACCGTATTCGGAAAGACGGTCTCCTATATCATTCTCGGCTCGTGGGCTCTGATCACGATCCTGCCTCTCATCTGGATGGGATATTCTTCTTTCAAGTCGAATGAGGAACTCACCCGTGATATCTATGCCCTGCCGAGCGATTTGTTCAGGAATGCGGAAGATGAGTATGTGGTGATCCCTCCCCAGCTGAATGTCATTCCCGATTACGATACTGAAAAGGATACCAGGGAGAGAGTGATCATCGAATCGACGACGATCTCTCCGGGACGACGTCTGATGGTCTTCTTCCTGGTGAAGGAGGACCTCCCTCCCGCTCTTGCATCCCTGCAGCCGGGTGATACCCTGAAGGTCTCGGACCTTCCGTCGAAGATGCAGTGGGAGATCTCCTGGAAGACGATGCTGTTCAACTACCGTTCGGCAATCTCTAGAGGTGGACTCGGACCCAAGTTCATCAACTCCATCATCTATTCCGGCGTCTCAACGGTACTGGTCAATCTCTTTGCTGTCATGATGGCCTTCGCCATCAGTAAGATGCAGTTTAAAAAGATCTCCATGATCCTGTCCGGAGCGATCGGCTTCGGCTACCTGATCAGCGTCAACTCGGTGATCATACCGTTGTTCCTGATGCTATCCAAGGTGGGACTCACGGATACCCATGTGGGAATCATCCTTGTCTACACGGCTTTCGGCCTTCCTCTCGCAGTGATGCTGACTACCCAGTTTGTCCGGGGCATCCCGGACAGTCTGGTCGAATCCGCACGGATCGACGGAGCCTCCACCTGGAGGGTTCTTCTCTCGATCATGATGCCGATGTCGACACCGGTCATCATCACCGTGAGTATTATCACCGCGCTCGGCATCTGGAACGAGTTCATGCTCGTCCTCGTCCTTGCAAGCAGCGATTTCACAAAGTCACTCCCGGTAGGAGTATTCTCCTTCTCCTCCCTGACCAGTACTCAGCTGGGGTGGCAGCTTGCAGCTCTTGTGGTCGCGACCATTCCGGTCATGATCGTTTACTTCATGTTCCAGAAACAGCTTGCCCAGGGTGTTGTAGGCGGAGCGGTGAAAGGCTAGAGACCGACCGCATGCCCGGCAGCGTGACCAGCTGCCGGGTCATGCATTCGGCACCTTCGGCAGAAATACAGTACGGAAAAGGAAACTACCATGCAGATACTTCACAACCATATCGGATACCGCCCTGAGGCGAACAAGGTCATGATCGTTCAGTCGACACTCGACGAACCGTTTATAGCAGGACTGAAGATTACTCTCGTCAAACAGGAGGACTGCAGCGTTGCCGCCCGTCCTGCCTGCACCTATGCAGGTGAAGTTCCCGGGTGGAAGAACCGATTCTTCTATCGTTACGATTTCTCAGAGGTGAGAACTCCGGGAACCTACCGGTTCATTGTCGAAGGGGGAGGGAATGTGCTCTACGGCAATCCCTTCCGTATAGGAGAGGATGTGAATGATATACTCATGGTTTCCGATATCGTCCATTATTTCAAAGGACAGCGTTCAAGCGGACGCTGGGATGATACCGACCGTTCCATCCCGTTCTTCGGAGGCCGTGAGGGAAGAGTCGATGCTCACGGCGGGTGGTTCGATGCTGCCGGTGATTACAGTAAATACCTCTCTCATCTCTCTTACGCGAATTACCTGAACCCTCAGCAGATACCGCTGTCGGTCTGGGCTCTGAGCAGAGCACAAGAGCAGCTCTCCGCGAACCCCGAACACGCTTCGACACTCCTGAGTGAACGGCTCAATGAGGAAGCGTGGTGGGGAGGAGATTTTCTGATGAGAATGCAGGATCCCCAGGGGTATTTCTATACCACCGTATTCGATACCTGGAGCAAGGAGAATGAGAAGCGGATGATCACTGCCTTCAGGGGGAAGGAGGGGATTCATCTTTCCAACTACGAGGCAGGTTTCCGTAAGGGAAGCGGCATGGCCATAGCCGCCCTCGCCCGTCTGGGACGGGGAGATCGCACTGCAGTTCCTTCAGACGGATACACACCCGAACAGGCACTCGAAGCCGCTCAGAAGGGATTCCGTCACCTGAGTGAGCATAACAGGGAATATCTCGATAACGGAAAGGAGAATATCATAGACTGCTACTGCGCTCTCTGCGCAGCAGTGGAGCTGTACCGCTCCACGAAACAGGAGGAGTACCTGACCGAGGCGCGCTCCTGGGCTACCCGTCTCGCCTCGCACTGGGATTACGCCCTGAATGCGTGGGTCGTGGAGATCGGCTCCGACCGTCCCTATTACCATGCATCGGATACAGGCCTGATCGATCTCTCTCTCCTTGAGTACCTTTCCATTGAGGTTGATGATACGCTGAAAGGCAATACTGCGCGGGTGGTTCTCGACTCGCTCTCCCTCGAGCTCGAGAGAGTGAAGGCTGAAGAGAATCCCTTCTCCTGTACCCGTCAGCTTGTGAAGGGCGTGGGTGACAGAGAAGCCCGGCTCTCTTTCTTCGTTCCCCATGCAAACGAGTCAGGATACTGGTGGCAGGGTGAGAACGCCAGGATCGCCTCGATGGCTGCGATGTTCCGCTCAGCTGCTGACCAGATTGAGAAGCTGACAGCTCTGTGCCCGGAACCCTGCACCACCTCTGAAAGGGAGGGGTTTGAACAGGAGCTGAGAGAGGCCGCTGATTCCCAGCTTGACTGGATACTGGGGTGCAATCCCTTCGATATCTGCATGCTGCAGGGGTACGGACGAAACAACCCCCGGTATGAGAAGCACTATCCGAATGCACCCGGCGGTATCTGCAACGGTATTACAGGAGGCTTTGAGGATGAACTCGATATCGATTTCCTCCCTGCCTCGGTAGAAGGGCAGGGAGATCACCGGTGGAGATGGAGCGAGCAGTGGATTCCCCATGCCTCCTGGTTCCTGCTCGCCATCGTCCATGAGCTTTGAGAGCGAAAAGGTATCCTTATGAAAGAAGCCTGTCACGAACACTGTGTGATTCCCCGTATGAAGAAGTTCTCCGTAGATGAAACGGAGAGCCTTCACCTCACCGATGAGGAGGTGAGAAAACTCAGACATTTCACCATCTCAGATACCCTGTCCGGAAGGTTTTCCCGACAGACCGTGATTGCTCCGGGGTATGCGGGTTTTGACTATTACCGTATCAGTATCACGAAAGAAGGGATTCAGATCCAGTGTGAGGATGAGGCCTCCCATTTCTGTGCTGTCCAGTCCCTGGTTCAGATCATCAGCGCCTGTGAAAGACGGGGAAGGGGATACACTCTTCCCTCCGCAGAGATCGAGGACTACTCATTGTTCGAATGGAGAGCCTTCATGCTCGACATCTCACGGGACAGAGTTCCTTCCATGGCTACTCTCTACTCTCTGATCGATATGATCGCTCTTCTCAAGTACAATCAGCTCCAGCTCTACATGGAACATACCTATGCCTATGAAGGACATGAGAAGGTGTGGGAGAACGCCTCTCCCTTCACGGAAGAGGATCTGCATGAGATAGAGACCTACTGCCTTCACCGGGGGATCGAACTCGTGCCGAACCAGAACTCCTTCGGTCACATGGAGCGCTGGCTCATGCACGAAGAGTATCATCATCTTGCCGAGATGCCTGAAGGCTTCACCGATATGTGGGGGGTCTTCCGACCCTCCTCATCAACCCTTTCTCCGGTAGTTGAGGGCTCTTCAGAGCTCGTTGACGATCTGCTCTCACAGCTTCTGAAAGAACGAAAGAGCGAGTTCGTGAATGTGGGAGGTGATGAACCCTGGGAACTCGGTCAGGGGAGAAGCAGACAGGCATGTAAAGAGAACGGCTTGGAACAGGTCTATGTCGGTTTCCTGTCACGTCTTCATGATCTGGCGGGAGCGTACGGGAAGAGAGTCATGATCTGGGCTGATGTACTGATGAGTCATCCTGAGGTCGTTGATACCCTTCCTCCCGATACGGTGCTGATGGACTGGGGGTATGAGGCTGACCATCCCTTTGAAAAGGAATGCACCATTCTCTCCTCCTCAGGCTATGAGTATGTCGTGTGCACCGGTACCTCCTCGTGGAATACGATCGGCGGACGGTGGGAGAATGCGTATCTGAATATGAAAAGAGCCGCACAAGCGGCACAGGCTCAGAGAAGGCCCCCGAGAGGTTTCATGGTGACCGAGTGGGGCGATAACGGACATCTCCAGAGTCAGGGGATCGCCGTTCCCGCCCTCATCCTTGCCTCGGATTTTGCGTGGAACGGAAAATCCTCCGCTGTGGATGAACACGAGACTGCCTCTGCGGCAGCACGGCTGTTCCATCTTGTTCCTTCACTCGTCACCGGTTCACGTTCCTCTGTCCCTGTAGCAACAGAGCTCGCGGAAACGCTTTCGGGAGTACTCATCTCGCTCTCACAGGCAGGAGAACTCTACAGAGACTATGACGGAGGAAAAGGGATACACAACTCCACACTTCTCGGATCTCTCCTGCTCGATCACCTCGCTCCTTACTACTCAGAGGATATCGCGCGGTTCGCAGGCTACGCCTTCAGTCGGGAGGTGCAGCTGCTGGAATCCCTGGAAACGCTCCTTCTTGAGAGTACCGATACCGAACATCCTTCTCTGCTCATGCGTGATGAACTCCTGTGGAGTGTGAGGATGCTCCTGTTCTCCTGTTCCCTCGGGAAGAGCAGACTGTCGGGAGGAAAAGAGCTCCTTGAGTATGATCACCTTAATCGGGAAGAGAAAGACCTGCTTGTATTGAAGCTCCGTCCGCTCATACGTGAATACCGGCGCCTCTGGTCTCTCCGCTCACGTCCCGGCGGTGTAGATGACAGCGCTGCACGGCTCGAATCACTTGAGAAACTGCTCAGATAGAAAAATCTACAGAGTGTCTCTTCTTTACCGTTTCTTTAATCTCCCTCCACCATCCGCATATCTTGATCCCCTATGCTCTGATTATCAAATGATGATGGAGTTCAGAAGCAGGGGTTCACAAGGGATCCTCTGAAATGGGAACTCCGAAGGAGCATATCATGAAAAGAAGATCAATCGTTATCTTACTCGTACTCGTATTCCTGTTGGTCGGTGTCGGCCTGTTCGCCCGCGGCGGTTACCGGTTTGACTCAGCTGACAGAACATTTCAGGGACAGCGCGGTTTCCAGACTGAGGCGGTTCAGGAAGGGACCTTCGAAAGGGGCCAGCAGGCTGTACGCCAGCAGCTTCACACTCCCGGTGAGGACTGTCCCCTCGGAGAGGACTGTCTCTACCTCGAGACAGGCGAAGTCCAGTACCAGTATCAGGATGAGAATCAGGCAGCAGCGGGCACCAGAGGCGGTCGCGGTGCAGGAATGAGATAAATTCTCCTCTTCCCTATGGATCAGCTCTCTCAGCGATGGGAGAGCTTTTCTGTGCCTAACGGGAACGTATCAGGGAGGAACACTTTGATCTGTTCATTGAACAGCCCGGCATGTTAGCGCAGGCATATCACACCTCTTCATGCAAGAAGAGCGTGGATCTCCTTCCGGTGTTCTTCACTGAACCCTGTTACAAGGATATCTGCCCGTGAGAGATCCTGATTCCCCGAGGTGTGGTTTCTCACTCCCACAACTTTCATTCCGGCACTCCGTGCCGCCTGAATACCAAGCGCGGAATCCTCAATCACGAGACAGTTTTCGGGGGAGGCGTTGAAGCGGGCTGCGGCTTCGAGGAAGATATCGGGAGAGGGTTTGCCGTTCTCGACTTCGAATGCGCTTACCGTATGGGAGAAGTATTCGGAAAGTCCAATCTTCTTCAGGATGATCTCGATGAGTTCGGCAGCCGATGAGGAGCCGACCGCAAGGTTGAGGCCCTTTTCCTTCATTGAAATGATCAGTTCCCTGATACCGTCGACAGCAACCAGATCAGCCTCCGAGAAGGCCTTTATATGATTCGCCATGCTCTCTGCAAACATCTCCTCGAGAGGACGGGTGATTCCACGGGTTTCCCTGAGGTGTTCGAGCATCTTATCGAGGGGAAGACCGACGAAGCGGTCGCTGTAGGCCTCATCATCCATGGGAGCGCCGATGCTCGCGAAGTAATCCTGGTTCACTTTCCAGTGAATCGGTTCGCTGTCGATGAGAACTCCATCCATATCAAAGATAACGGTATCGATCATGTGTATGCCCCTGTATTCTGAATCTTTCGTTAGAACGTATCACGGGGAAGCGTAAGATTCAATATATGCAGAGCTCTTCTCCGTGCTGCTCTTTCTTTTTACGGTATGAAAAGACGGGCCCCGGCACAGGAAAACTGCACCGGAGAGCCCGTCTCAATCCTTTTGGAGGAAAAGATTTCAGTTTCTGAATCCACCCCGGGGAGGGCGCATGCCTCCTCCTGCCATACCGTTTGATGCGGTGGTCACTCCAGATTCATTGAGCCATGTCGACCCGTCTCCGGCTGTGAAGGAGACGGTCTGTTCCCCGTCAGTCACGATGGTGAAACTGGACCCTTCCTCTATATCGGAAGTGCTGAAGAGAACCGTCTGAAATGAGGTGTTCGGGGTGACAGAGGCTACGGCATTCCCCTCAGAATCAAGGAGAGTGACAGCGGTACCTGATGCCTGAGTCGATGAATAGGTCATCACAACCGAGAGCTGCGAAGATGATTCGGAAGGAGACTGAACCATCCCGCTGCTCCCGGCCGTAATGAGCAGTCCACCACTCATGGTGAACGAGTAATCGTAATCAATGGATCCGTTCGCATTGTCCGTGGGGCCGTATACGGTAACCTCCCCGCCGCTCATGAGAATGGAGCCGTTTGAATCAAGTCCATCACCACCTGCTGTAAGACTGATCATACCGCCTGAAATCTGGAGAAGGGCGTTGCTTCCACCCTGTGTGGGAGCGGCGTTCCGGAAGAAACCTTCGCTGCCTGCGCCTCCTTCTGAGGCATTGAATCCATCATCGGATGTAACCATATCAATTATTCCTCCGCTAACTGAAATCATGGCGCTTTCGATTCCTTCATATGCCTGTTCTATGGTGATGGAGCCACTTCTGATGGAGAGTGTATTGTCTGCATGAAGAGCATCATCCGCTGTAGCAATGAGGAAGGATCCCCCATCGATCAGCAGAGAATCATCACTGTGCAGTGCATCATCGCTTGCCCGGAGGGTGAAATTTCCTCCGGTGACAGTAAGGTTCCGGGCAGTTTTCATACCCTTCCGGCTGACCTCTTCACTGTACGTCCCGCTACCGGTCGTAAGGACAAAGTCCCCGCCGGTGATCAGAAGGGATCCGGCAGACTGAACAGCATCCAATTGTGCCTGAATTGCAATTTCGCCCCCCTCAATAGCTATATAGCCTACATCCTCACTCTCATCATTGGTTGATTTCAGCCCGTCGCCTTCACTTATGATGGTGACACTTGCGTCTTTGATCACGAGGGAATCCTTGCCTACGATACCGTCATCAACAGAATGTATGATGATATTTCCGCTTATGAGCGTCACATCATCCTTTCCCTGAATACCGTTGTTTCTATGTGCGTTTACTGTGAGAGATCCGCTTCCGGTAATGGTAAGATCCTCTTTCGAATAGATGACAGCCTCTGCAACGAAATCTTCTTCATCTAAACTTCCGGAATCTAGATCTGTGAGGGTGTTCTCTGAGCCTTCGGCAAGAGAGATGATGAGTTTGTCAGCCTGCTTCACAAGAACCGGAGCACTGTCGATACTCGTGATATCGACACCGTCGAGAATGAGAATGACATCAGCTTCCTTCGGAGCATCGACAATGATCTGTCCATTCTCAAGTGTTCCTGATATAAGGTAGATTCCTGCTTCACTGATAGTGACTGACTCCTCCGAGAGGGTGATCTCTGTGAGTGCATCAGTGGGGGTATAGGCGGCAAGATCTTTCGTGCTGTAGTCGAACACCTCGTCTGCCGACAGGCTTGTGATATCCACCTCCACAGCCGTGACAGTTTCCCCTGGAACGGTGGATCCGGAGGGATTTGGAGGCGCCGGAGATGCTGAAGCTACCGCTTCTGCGTCCGATGTTTCGCTGCTTCCCATCGCCCATAGGCTTCCTGTTAGGATGGTGACGATGGTGAGTATGATCACTGTATTACGTACAAACTTTTTCACGATGAATTCTCCTTGTGGTTTATCCGTCAATCTCTGCTGCAAGATGAAGGTTAATTGCGAGGTTTCCGTTTCGGGTCCTCAGTGAATCTATGAACTGTTTTATTGGTGTTTCCCGGCGGAGCTGGACCGCATAGTTCAGGGTATAGAGACTTCCCATGGCACTCATCTTCACCTTCTCCAGACGGTATGAATCTGTATAGGTTGCCAGAACTTCTCCCAGCGCGTTCTCGTAGTCGAGATCTTCGGGTACCGTAACCTGAAGAAGACGGGTTGTCGATTCCTCTTCACGTGCAATGCCCAGGAGATTGAGAAGGAACATCACTAGACAGAGTATCAGGGTGAAGACAATGGCATACAGCGGAACACCGGCACCTGCTGCAAGCCCTCCCGCGAGGGTGAACAGAATATAGGCGATGTCTTTCGGTTCGCCGGGGGCGCTCCTGAAACGAATGATCGAGAAAGCTCCGGCAAGGCTGAAGGCTTTTGCTACATCGCTTCCTATCAGCATGATGATCACTGAGATCACCGCAGGAAGGAGGATCAGGGTCATCATGAAATTTCCCGACGGTCTCTGATCATGTGTCTTCCGGTAGGTGAAACTCACCATGATCCCTACGATGAGAGCCGAGGCTATTCCTAAAAGAATGTCTGCAAGTGATATCGATAAAGCCGTAGAGGCCGTTACTGCAGAGATGAATGATTCAAACATGGTTATGCTCCTTTTCTCTGCATCTGCAGAGGTATTGTCCGATAGATGTATTCGCGAGGATCACTGAGAGGAAGATCTTCGGTGACTGTCTTCTTTGATCCGCTCACTGAATTGATATATTCCCGTCCGTATTTCGAGAAGCTCTGCGAAAAGACGTGTTCTGCCGATAGAAGTTCACTGAGCCATAGAGGCATGCTCTGAGATACCTTCACTTCCATAAGCCACAGGTCGTCATCGAGGAGTCTCTCTCCGTGATCACCCAGGGGGAGGGAAAGCTCTTTCCGTCTTGTCCTGATGTTCGTATCGAAGGTGACACGAAGGTCATCCTGACCGAAAGCAAGCCGGTCGTAGGCGATATATGCTTTCGCCTTGAGATCGTACCGGCTGACAAAAAACGCAATTTCATCCAGCACCTGAAGATTGCACAGCTCTTTGTTCGATGGAAGGATTCCTTCACGGGCAAGGGAGTCTGCTTCTTCGATAATGATCGGTGTTCTTCTCTTGTAGACCTTTCCCTTGAATTTCTTCTTGATTTCTAGGTAACCCCGGTCGCATGAAGCCGGCACGCCGTAGGAACGGAGTCTCAGTTTTTCCTTATAGACAGGTTTTGAGAGTGATTTCCTTATCAGCTGATCGTCAGGGGTGTCGTAGTAGATGTTGCAGATAGTATACAGACCGTGTTCCCTGTTGAACGCATCAAGATCGATATGATCGGCGATCACCGATGATATGCTTTGATACTGTGCTTCGGTGAGCAGGTATTTCTTTTCGTATCTGCTGAAGACTTCGCGTCCCATGTAATCCTCCAGTGTCCGGCTATGTGTGCCTGACTGACTCTAGTTAACTGGGTGAAGCTTAAAAAAACCTTAATAATTCACAGGTTTTTCATATTTTTGTAAAAATATTTTATTCGAAGTTTCAGGTTCGTTTCAGGTTGTTCCACTATATATTGGACATCCGGCTGTGATACTGGTAACGTAGATACTGTAGTCACCGGAAGAAGGGATATCCTCTGCAGCGTTGGATCATCCCGATGAGGAGATGAGATGAGAATACTGATAGTTGAAGATGATATCCCTCTCGCAGAGGCTGTGACGCAGATCCTTAAGCGGGAGAACTTCTCGGTGGACGCGGTTCATGACGGGGAATCGGGACTCGCCTATGCCTCGGAGGGCATCTATGACCTTATGGTACTTGATGTGATGCTTCCGAAGAAGGACGGCTTCTCTGTTCTCCGTGATCTGCGTATAGAGGGGTCTCAGATGCCGGTTCTGATGCTGACTGCGAAAGGGGAGGTGTCAGACAGGGTCGAGGGGCTGAATCTCGGAGCGGATGACTACCTTCCCAAACCGTTCGCCGTCGAAGAACTGAAAGCCAGGGTCAATGCCCTTCTAAGAAGAAGAGACAAGACTATACTCAGTGACCGACCAGCCTTCGGGGATCTCGTGCTTGATTCGGGTTCCCTGAAACTGACCTGCGCAGAAAAGGAAGTGCAGCTGACAGCGAAGGAGTTCGAACTTTTTGAATACCTCGTGCTCAGACGCGATATGATCACACCGAAAGAGCTCATCATCGACAAGCTCTGGGGCTATGACGGTCTTGCCATCGATAACAATGTCGAGGTGTACGTCTCGTTTTTGAGGAAAAAGCTTAAATTCCTCTCATCTCACGTGACGATCAAAACCACCCGAGGGGTGGGCTATTCTCTGGAGGATTAACATCATGGTATTCAGACGCCTCAGAAACCAGCTCCTCATCTTGAATATGAGTATAATCACGGTAGTGATGCTCACTGCCTTCTCCATCATCTATATCGCGACCTGGCGTCAGGTTCACCAGAGTATCGATGGTGAACTCCACAGGAGCATGGAGTTCACTCTTGATTCCCGCACGCCGCCGCCGGAGGGAATGATTCTTCCTCCAGACAAGAACCTGCCCAACGAAGATTTCCCTGAACGAAGTGTCTCGTTCTCTCTCCTTGTTGACAGCTCACAGCAGGTCGTTTCGGTGTATTCCTTCTATGAAGAGGATGCGGACTTTTACGAAGAGGCATTCCAGAGTGCACGGGAGGATGGCAGTGAACGGGGAGAGATCTCTTTCGCCGATTCCCGCTGGGCCTATACTGTCACTACGAAGGATAGTCTCCTCTTCTACAGTTTTGTCGATATCGACGAGCGTCTCTCGTTTCTCAGCAGACTTCTGTTGACGTTCATTGCTGTCGGAGGGGGAACGCTCCTGCTGATCTTCCTTGTCAGTTACTATCTTACCCAGCGCTCACTGAAACCTGCCGAGGAGGCGTTTGCCAGACAGAAGGAATTCATTTCCCATGCCTCGCACGAACTGAAGACTCCTCTTGCGGTGATCGGAGCGAATACGGAACTGCTGGCGGGTGGATGTGAAGAGGAGAAGCCGACTGCGGAGCAGGCGAAAAGGCTGGAGTTCATGAATACCGAAGTAACGAGGATGAGTACCCTCATCAGGAACCTTCTCTTTCTTGCAAGCGTCGATGAAGGAAGCAAGGAGACGAAGGGAAAGGCTCTGACGCTTCAACTGAGTGAGGTTCTCGAGTCCCATCTTCTCGGCATGGAGGGGTTTGTATTCGAGAAGGGATTCTCCCTTGAGTACACCCTTGAGAGCGGCGTACGGGTGGAAGGTGATGCACAGCAGCTTCTTCAGGTCCTTTCCTCTCTTATCGACAATGCCGTCAAGTACGGACGGACGGGGAGTGTGATCTCCGTTGGTCTGAAAACTCAGGGGGGGAAGGCTCTGCTTGAGGTGAGCAATACAGGGGAAGGCATTCCCGTTGAGGAGAGAGAGAAGATCTTCGACAGATTCTACCGTGGGGACAAGGCGAGAAGCAGAACCCAGGCAAGTTATGGTCTCGGTCTCTCGATCGCACGGACGATCATCATCCAGCATCACGGAACCATCTCTGTCTCAGGTGAAGGGGGGCTGACCACCTTCACTGTCCGTCTTCCGCTTTCCAGGTGATCTCCTGGTACCCAGGTTATCGTCTCGTGCATAACGACCCTCTTTTCTTGGGTTCGAAAAATCTGTAAAAATGACAAATAGATCTTTATTTCTGCACTGTACAACTGCTATAGGTAGTGTTTGAATAGAAATATGCAGTGTATTTCTGCTGAAGGGGGATATGTACATGTCTACAGTTCTTGTCTGTACACGACCGCATTCGGCCGGCTTCCAGATGATTGAAGAGAGGGCGGCAGGAGAGAAGGATGTAACGATCGATGTACTGTACGCTACCGTGAAGCACGGGACCGAGCGGGCTGCCTTCAGGGGAGAAGATCCTCATGAGAAAGAATATTATGACGAGAGCTGGCAGCTCTTCCTTCCCCGCGAGTCTGTTCCTTCAACGCACTCGCCTTTCCCTCTCGGAAGCCAGTTTGTCGGAAGAGTGAGGAACACGGCTCACAGGTGACCCGGTTTTCTCCGGGTGATATCGTCTGTTCCTACGGAGATATACGGGATGTTCATATCCAGAGGGAGGACACCTATGACCTTCGTCAGGTGAAAAAGGGGATGAAATGGCAGAGTGCGCTCTGCCATGACCCGACCAAGTTCGCTCTCGCAGGTATACGTGACTCGCAGATGAGACTCGGCGATT
Source organism: Sphaerochaetaceae bacterium (assembly GCA_963676605.2). GTDB lineage: Bacteria > Spirochaetota > Spirochaetia > Sphaerochaetales > Sphaerochaetaceae > SABI01. The sequence continues at coordinate 36,743 of CAXXSP010000011.1, forward strand.
CTGTCGCCATTATCGGCCTGGGAGCGATCGGGCAGATGGCTGTTCAGCTTGCCCGGCGGTCGGGAGCCTCGCTTGTCGTGGCGGTTGATCCGCTCATGAAGCGCAGGGAGCTTGCTCTCCTGAAGGGTGCCGATATCACGCTCGATCCTTCTGTAGATGATATCGGGTTCCGGCTGAAGGAACTGACAGGAAAGAGGGGAGTCGATGCGGCTGTTGATACCAGTGCTCATCCGTCCGCGTTACAGCACATTCTTCGCGGACTTGCCTATGGCGGGACTATCGCCTATGTAGGCTGGGCCCGCCCATTTGCCGGGGGACTCCTCGACTGGGGACGGGAGGCTCACTTCAATAATGCGAAGATTGTATTTTCCCGCGCGTGCAGTGAACCGAATCCTGATCACCCGCGGTGGGATTACCGGAGAATCAAGGATGAATCCTGGTCTCTCCTTGAACACGGTCTGCTTGACGGGGAGGGAATCATTGATCCTGTCGTTCCGTTCAGTGAGAGCGACAGGGCATTCGAGAAGTACGTCAATGAGGAACCGGATAAGTCGATCAAGCTCGGCGTACGGTTTACCGGAGAGGAGTTATGAGCATCAGGCAGCTGCTGCAGAAGGCTGAGCTCACGATACACTCCTTTGCTATCCACGAAAGACGTTCGATGGCTACCTACAGGAGAGTACGGCCTCACTACGTGATGTCGTACCTGAAGAAAGGACATGCCGAGGTGCGTATCGGTGATACCCTCTACCATGCCGGACCCGGCTCGGTGACACTTCTTCCTCCTTTCATTCCCCATGATCATTTCATCGCTTCTCATGAAGAGTGCACCTTTCTCTGGTGGCATTTCACCTATCAGGTGGGAGACGCTGTCGACGTACTGAAATTCATGAATGTGCCGGCGGTGAGCGAGCTCAGGAAGACAGGTGCTTTCGAGGAGAAATTCACACGCTATATGGCACTGCAGGCAAGCGATACCGCCGCAGAGGTCGTGCGGTCGAAAGCTCTCGCTCTCGATATGTTCGCTGACCTGATCGAGCAGATTCTTCCCATCAGGACTCCTGCAGATCTCGGCGTACCGTCTCCCTTCCTTGATATGCTGACGGAAATTCTCAATACGGAGGACAGGAACGGCATGAGCCTTCAGAAACTCAGTGATACGTTTCATCTTAACCCCACCTATATCAGCAACCGGTTCAGAGAGTATTTCGGGATCACTCCGATCGCCCTGTTTCATACGATGCTCACCCGGAGGGCGAAGGATCTGATGACGGGGAATGCTCTCACGCTCAGCGAGGTCGCTGATCGTCTGGGTTTCACAGACCTGTCGTCATTCAGTCGTTTCTACCGTGACAGGACGGGCGAAGCCCCGTCACAGTTTTTCAAACGGAACACAGGGAGTCTATGAGATGGAAAGCAGAGCATTCAGGAAACAGGTACGGGTAGGCTTTCTCGGTCTTGGAGGGATCGGTTCGGTCCATATACAGCGGCTGCTGAAGGATGAGCGTGTACACATAACAGCGTTGTGTGACAGAGACCCGAAGATGGTACAGGAGAAGGTCTCGCTCACCGGAGCCGCAGGTTTCACCTCCTGGAAGGAGATGATCGATGCGGAACTGATTGATGCCCTCTATGTCTGCCTTCCCCCCTTCGCCCACGACGGGGCGGAGGAGTATGCCGCCGCACGGGGAATCCATCTGTTCCTTGAAAAACCTATCGCTCTCACGCTCGAGAAGGCGAGAGTTATCGTGAAGGCTGTACAGGAAGGAAATGTAATCTCTCAGGTGGGCTACCACATGCGCTTCGGTACCGCCGTGAACAGATTTCTCAGTCTCATGTCTGCAGGGAGGACGGGCAGACTCACTCTCTTCGACGGGTATTACCGATGCAACTCCCTCCATGCTCCCTGGTGGCGGGACGCCGACAGAAGCGGCGGGCAGATATTCGAGCAGGTGATTCACCTCTATGATCTCGCTCTGCTTTTCATGGGTCAGGCAAGGCAAGTGACCGCCTCCGCTGCAAATCTCTGCCACGCATCAACTCCCGGATACTCCGCGGAGGATACCTCTTCCTCACTCATAACCTTTCGAGATGGAGGTATTGCGAGTATTTCAGCTTCCAACTGTGCCGTTCCCGGCAGATGGGCCAGTGGTTTTACCCTCGTCTGTGAGAGGATGGTCGCTGAATTCACCGACCACAACAGGGCTGTTTTCACCTTCACGGACGAAGAGCCCGTGAGGGTGATGAGCATAGAATCTGACTCTGATGCGAAAGAAGCTGAAGACAGAGCGTTCATTGATGCAGTGACTGGAGCGGGAGAGCAGCTCTGCCCGGTCACCGAAGGATACCGTTCCCTTGACCTTGTCTCGCTCGTAAGAACGAGTGCCGAGAGGGGAGGATTGCAGATGAAACCGGAGGAGAATATATGAAGAAGATTGCCTGTATCGGAGCCGGAAGCTTCGAGTTCACCCGTACTCTTGCACGGGATATCATGACCTTTGAGGCCTTACACGATGTGGAGTTCGCACTGATGGATATTGATGAGAAACGCCTTTCTTATATCGAGCGGGGAGTGAAAAAGATCGCAGCAGCCATGGGACTCTCCAAGGTGCGTGTCACCTCGACGACGGACAGAAGAGAAGCACTCAAAGATGCAGACGGCGTCGTCATCACCGTCCTTCAGGGGGGTGTTGATGTGTGGAGAAGCGATATAGAGATTCCCAAATCCTACGGTGTCGATATCAATGTCGGCGATACGAGAGGTCCTGCAGGAATCTTCCGTGCCCTGAGAACCATTCCTCTGATGCTTTCGATCGCTCAGGATATCAGCGACCTCTGTCCCCGCGCAATCATCCTGAATTACACGAATCCGATGGCGATGCTGTGCAGGGCTGTCCAGGAGCGATACCCTCACCTGAGATTCACCGGGCTGTGCCATTCTGTTCAGTCAACCTCCAGAATGCTTGCTCAGTGGATCGGGGAGGACATCGATGATATCTCGTATCTGTGTGCGGGAATCAACCATCAGGCATGGTATCTGTCTTTCACAAAGAATTCAGAGGACCTCTACCCGAGAATCAGGAAGGTGATCGAAGAAGATTCCAGCGTTCGGGACCGGGAGCAGGTGAGAAACGATATGTTCCTCCACCTCGATTACTATGTGACCGAGTCTTCAGGTCACAATTCGGAGTACACCGCCTGGTACAGAAAAAGGCCTGACCTGATAGAGAAGTACTGTACGCGGGGAACAAACTGGAATCCCGGGCATTATGCCTTCATCCGTGACGAGTACCTGAAGAGGAAGGAGACCTGGGAGGATGAGATTACGGTGTGGCTCGAGAGTGAGGATATCGATCTCGAGAGAGGGCATGAGTATGCCGCCTTCATCTTCAATGCCGTATTCGGTGACCTCACACCCTTCGATTTCAACGGAAATGTGAGAAATTTTGCACTGATCGACAATCTTCCTGACGGCTGCTGTGTGGAAGTTCCGGTGACCGCCTCCTCAGAGGGACTGGAGATTCACCACGTAGGTTCTCTGCCCTCCCATCTTGCGCTGATCAATACGGTCAGTGCCGGATGTGAGGAACTCGCGGTGAGGGGGGCACTGAATCGCAGCCGACGTGATATCTACCATGCCGTGCTGCTCGATCCCCTTACCTCCGCTGTCCTCTGCCCTGCTGAAATAGAGCAGATGGTGGATGAGATGTTCCTGGCGAACAGTGAATACCTGGAATGGTTTTCCTGAGCTTCAGCCTTTCAGCCAGCAGATCGTGTAGGGTTCAAGAATCAGCGTCCCTTCTTCACTGGGAGAAGAATCTGAAAGGAGGTCCATCCAGGAAACTTCTTCGGTGATGCCGAGTTCTGCCGTTATTCCTTTCAGGTCGGCACCCGTCGGCCTGTCGGTGACATTGATGAGTGAAATGATCCTCTCTCCCTCCTGTGAACCTCTCATCAGGATGAACAGGGAGGGGTCTGTCACCAGCACCCTCTGGGCTGAGGATGGCTGAAACGCTTTCTCCTTCTTTCGTACAGTGAGCAGCTGAAGGTATCGGCTGAGAACGAGGGAGCGGATAGATTCATCATCATCGAGAACTTCTTCAAGCTCTTCAACCTGAAGTTTTTCCCGGTTGATTCTTCTTGGATTGCTCAAGAGATCGGGGCAGGCAAGGCAGTTCTCTGACCCGAGGAGCGAATGAATGTAGATTCCGGGTATTCCTCTCAGGGAGAGCATGATCGCCTGCGAGGCGATGAACCGTGCAGCCCTGATGGCATGTGACTCCTCAAGAGAGACGTCGGAAAGGGCGGACAGGTAGGAGCAGTTGAGTTCGTAGGGACTCTTCGTTCCGTCTCCCTCGCTCCGGTAGGAGACAAATCCCCCCTGTTTCTGTACATGTTCCGCCATGGCGGTTATCTCCTGCTGTGTGAGGATGCCCTGTGCGGGAACGACACCTATGCCGTCATGGGAGGCCAGGAAGTTGAAATAGGTGACTTCCTCGGAGGGGAACTCCAGGGTAGACGCCCACCGGCTCAGCTTCGTGGAGTCTCCGGTGAGGAAGGTATGGAGGGTAAGGGGAGGCAGAGGGAAGTTATAGACGAGAGAGGCTTCATTATGCCCGTCACCGAAGTAGGAGATGTTCTCTTTATGGGGGACATTCGTCTCCGTGATAATTCCCGCTCCCGGGGCACAGGTCTCCATTGCCCAGCGGAAGAACTGTATGATCCTGTGAGTATTCTCCTGGTGGATACAGGAGGTGCCGAGCTCCTTCCAGATGAAGGCTATCGCATCGAGACGCACGAGTGAAGCACCGCGGCTTATATAGGTAAGCAGGACTTCAAGGATGAACAGAAGTACCTTCGGGTTACCGTAGTTGATGTCGACCTGGTCGGCACTGAAGGTGGTCCATACCTTGCGGCTATTTCCTTCAGCAGAGGTGACGGTACTGAACAGGGGAAGTGCCCGAGGACGGAATACCTGTGAGATATCTTCATCTCCTTTCACCTCGATCGCGAAATCGGCGAACTCAGGATCTCCGTCAAGATATTTCTGTATGGAAGCGTTGTACTGGGAGAGGTGGTTAGCCACGAGGTCGAACATCAGGTTGTATGAACGGTTTATCCTGTGTATATCCTCCCAGGAACCCGATTCGCTGTTCACCGAGAGTGGATCGATGACAGAGAACCCGTCATCCGAGGAGTAGGGGTAGAAGGGGAGGAGGTGGACAGTGCTGATAGCCTCTCCCACGTGTGCTTCGAGAAAGTCCGAGAGTGCTGCAAGAGGAGTTTTTCCCTTCGCCCTGAGTGAGTCTGCATAGGTGATCAGAAGCGAGCTGTGCTCTTCGATACAGCTGCCTGACTGCCGGTTTTTCCTACCGAGGTGAGCATGTATGAGGTCTGCGAACTTCTTCTCCCATGCTGCTGCTTTCTCTTCTCCGTAGATTTCCGTGAGATGGGCATGGAGCTGTACGCTTAGGTCTGGTATATCGCTCATGTTGTTCCTCTGATGATCAGTTCCGGTTTCAGCAGGAGCTGATGATTATGCCTGTCGGCTTCAATCTTCCAGTTTGCAGGGACCTCAAGAAGTCCCTTTCTCTCTTCGGGGGCCTTTTCCTCCACCTCGATACCGCGCATCATCCTGATCCGGTCAAAGAGGAGGTCGACGACCATCCCCCCGATACTCTGTATCGGCTGGGAGATCGTGGTGAGGGGAGGGCGGTAATGGGCCGACATCGGGATATCATCGAATCCGGTAACGGCAAGCTGCTTCCCGATCTTCAGGGAGGAATCCTTCCCCGCGTTGACCGCTCCGTAGGCGATCAGGTCGTTGAAGCAGATAAGTGCAGTGGGTGGGGAGGGAAGGGCGAGAAGCTCGAGAGTCCGGTCATACCCTTCCTTCTGGTTGAAATAACCCATTCTGATATACTCTTCGGGCAGAGAGAGACCTGCTGCTGCGAGATGTTCTTTCACGCTCTGGAGCCTCAGGTAGCTGAACATGATACTCTCCGGCTGTCCGATGCAGGCGATTCTGGTGTGACCCTTCTGAATCAGATGGTCAGTGATCAGCCTCATGGCGTATGCCCCGTCCTCATCTATGTAGGGTGCATCGGGAGCATTCTCCACACGGCCGAACATGGCGAAGGGGAAATGGGCCTTGCTGAGGAGCTCTGCCCGCGGGTCGTTCCTGTAGGTTCTCGTCAGGATGAAGCCGTCAACCTTCCCTTCGGTGATCAGCTTGCGGTAGATGGCAAGCTCATCTTCCTTGTCATGGGCAACGGCGACAAGAATATCGTAGGAGAAGCGGGAGGCACGTTTTGATACACCGGCAAGAAATTCATTGAAGAATGCTTCCGCGTAGCCGCCCGAGGAATCGGGGATGACAAAGCCGATCGTCTCACTCGATTTACTGCGCAGTCTCCGTGCGATCGTGTTGGGAACATACCCCATCTCCTCGGCCGCGGAGCGGACGAGCTCGATGGTATCCGGACTCACATCGGAGTAGCCGGCAAGAGCCCGTGAAACGGTGGTGACGGATCTATTCACACGAAGTGCGATATCTTTCAGGGTGGCCATCTCTATTCCCATTCCTCCATAAGCGGTGCAAGGTATCCTCTGAGAGCCTCAAGCGAAAAATGCTTTCGGCCTTGTAAGAAGTTGTGTTCGACCATCTTCTCATATTTTTCCTTATTTGTAAGAGTATTCAGGGCTTCTAGGGCTGCATTGAGACAGGTTTTATCATCAACTGTGATGAAGCCGTCCTCTTTCCTGCTCATCTCAGCTCCGAGTGAGATCACATCTAGTCCGACAGGAGCGATATCAGAGCGATAGACAGGGTATTCATAGAGGATCACGGGGAGTTTCGCCTTGAGAGCTTCCAGGAGCTGATTCCCCCATCCTTCCCAGTAGGAGGGGTAGCTGACGATGTCTGCTCGGGCATAGGCGTCCCAGAGGGAGTAGCGTTTCTCTTTCCCTTCTGTCCTGTGGGAATCAATCCTGTCCTGGATGTGGAGCATCCTGACTCCCTGTTCCTCGGCATAGGTTTTCAGCTGGTTAAGATAGCGTCCGGTATCATCATCCTCCGAGTACCCGGCAAGGACGAGCACAATCTCTGTCTCATCAGATATCCTTCTCCCGTCGTACATCGTGCTGCCGATATACGAAGAGAGAAGAGCATTCATGGCCGAGACGGTATCGACGGCCAGCTCTATCCCTTTCCTCGGGATGATGCGGGTCGCCTGAAGGACTATGATAGCTTCCTCATCTATTCCGATATTCTTTCTGAAGTCACTGTTGAAGGAGTCGGCGGCAAACCCTTCAGTGCTCTCAGCGGGATCACTGAAATCGAAGACGTTCGGGACCACCGTAGAGGCGATTCCTTTTCTTTTCATCAGGGACGATTGAGCGAGAGAGTTGATCACCACGTGTGAATATTCTGCACTGTGGGGAGGGAAGAGCGTATCAGCTGCTTCCATGGCCTTATTGCAGGTGAGGGCGAGGGGCGTGACCTTCTCCCAGTAGAAATCGTGATGATGGGCGAGAACCTTCAGATCATGGATCGTGACAATCTTCTGAAGTGCTTCTGCCGCTGCAGGATGAAGACCTACCGACCAGATGTTCTCCACGCAGAGGACAGTGATCCCATGCTCCTGAATCCAGGAGGAAAGACTCTGCGTAAGTCGAGTGCTCTGGGCCGTGAAGTCAGCTTCGTACGCTTTTCTGTCATCCCGGTAGGCATTCAGTGACACGAAGGTTCCCCGGTAGAGACGGACTGCAGCCTTGGAATGGTAATTCAGTTCATCAATGGTCGTGACCCTCTGTTCCCCTTCATGTTCATGAAGGCCCGAGCAGAGGTGTACGGTATGACCGGCCTCTTCAAACACGCGTTTCCACTTGCCGATCTCGAGAGACACCCCGTCGGTGGAACCTGTCTTGTAGTGGATGATCCCTATCTGCCGGTTCATTCTTTCACACCGCCTGCTGTAAGACCTCCCGCGAGATTCTTCTGGATTGTCATGAACAGGGCGATGACCGGCAGCGCCGTAAGCATGGAGGCCGACATGATGCGGTCCCAGATCGCATTCTTCGAGGTGAAGAGCGTCTTCAGCCCGATCGGCAGGGTGTAGAATTCCTTGAAGTTCTTCAGGAAAACGGAAGCGAAGAGGTATTCGTTCCAGGCGATCATGAACGAGTAGATGTAGACAGTCACGATAGCAGAGAGGGAAAGGGGGATGATGATTCTCCAGATCGTCCCGAACCGTGATGCTCCCTCGATCATCGCCGCCTCTTCTATCGAGAAGGGGATCGTTCTGAAGTAGTTTCCCAGCATGTAAAGCGAGACGGGGAGCGTCTGCACCATATAGATCACCATGAGGCTGATGAAGGTCCTGGTCGGGGTCGACACAAGACCCAGCGCCACAAACACCTTATACAGGGGTATGAGGAGGAGGATTCCTCCGAACATGTAGACGAACAGTACTCCTCTCTGGACACCGGATTGACCGCGGAAGCGGAGACGGCTGAATGAGTAGGAGCCGAAGACTGCAAGGATGACCGAGAGCAGTGCCGCTGTCATAGAGAGGATGAGAGAGTTCCCGAAGTAGCGGAGGAAGGGGAAGACATCCCCTGTGTCCTGATACTTAGCGAGAATCGCCTTCCGTTGAGCATCGCTCAGATCGGGCTGTTCCTCAAGCAGAAGGATGATCGACTCGGGAACGTTCTTCAGCTCCTGCCCTATATTGAGCAGCTCCTTATATGCTTCCAGATTGATCTGTTTGGGTATGAGTGAGGGATTCCCCCAGTCCCACTGGTATTTCAGAGAAAGGGAAAGCATCTGAAGGAACGGAAAAATGGCGAACATGACAATCGTAAGTATGATCAGGGCGAACCCTATGGATCTGAGCGGATTCTTTGTTTTTACCATTTGAGCACCTTCTTTACGTAGAACAGGATAAACCCGATAAGGATGAGGAACTGGAGGACAGCGAGGGTGGCTCCCTGTCCCAGGTCCATGGTTCCCGTGAATGCCTTGAGGTAGGTGTACACGCTGAGAACCTTGACATTGCTCGTCAGCAGATAGACCTCCTCGAACTTGTTGAAGTTCCAGATGACCCTGAGGAGGATGATCGCGTTGACGACGAAATAGACCTCCGGCAGCGTGATGTGCCGGAATTTCTGCCAGCCGTTCGCACCGTCGATCTCCGCCGCCTCATAGAGGTTCTCATCGATTGCCTGAAGGCGGGAGAGAATCATCAGGTAGGTGAACGGAAAATTCTTCCAGATAGCGAACAGGATGGCGACCCACACCGCAGTGTCGGGTGAACCTATCAGGCTGAACCGTTCACTGAACAGGTGGAGTTTGTTGTAGAAGACATCCATAAAGATCCCGTTCACGGGGTCGAATATGAACTGCCAGGCGAAGACGACCGATATGACCGGAGCGACATAGGGAAGGAGGATGAGGGATCTCACCAGACCCCGGAGGGGGAATTTCTTATTCATGACGATGGCTGTGCCGAGTCCTGCCAGCGTCGTACCGACCGTGGTGAACACCACGTATATCATAGTTGTCGAGAGTGCCTTCCAGAATTCGGGGTCCCCGATGATTTCACGGTGATTGTCTAGGCCTGAGAAGGTGTTCTCTCCCGAGAGCGTCACCTCGAAGAAGCTCAGATAGATGTTGTAGAGCACAGGATAGAGAATCAAGGCGAGTATGATGATGACAGAAGGGGCTACAAGAGACCAGCCGAGGCGTTCGTCGCGCTGAGCTCGTGTACTCAGCTTCTGTACCTGAGTATCTTTGATGACAGCTGCCGCACCCTGCGTGGCGTGTGTGGGTTTTGACATGATTGTTTCCTTGTGTGATTGATGGAGAAACCGGAGTCATACCGGGCAGAAAGACCCGGTGTGACTCTTATCCTGCCGCGGCCCCCCCCTGGGGAGCCGTGCAGGAAGTGTTCGTTAGAGAATATTCTTCATCTCTTTTTCTGCCCATGCCATACCGGCATCGACACTCATTCCTTCCTGGGTGATCTTGTAGAGCATCTGAGGAATGATCTGCTGCGCTGTAATTTCACTGGCTGCTTCGATTCTGACACCGTCAACGATACTGAAGGTTCTGATATCTTCAAGCCCGTCGATGATCTCCGCCATCTTCTCTGCACCGTAGTTCTTGAAGATTCCGTTCGGATCGTTCTGGAAGCGCGGGTTTGAAGCAATACCCTTCAGCATGGGATTCATTCCGCCGGGAGCCATATGGAGGAAGGTGATATAGGCGTTCTGAGTATAGAGGTACTCGATGAACTTCTGTGCTGCAGCACTTTCAGCCGCACTGCTCTGGTTGAACAGGCCGAGAGATACGACGGTACCGTAACCTGCCGAACTCTCATTCGTCATGATCGGAGCAAGGCGGGTATTGTCAACGAGTTCCGGATCGAAATCAGATCCACCGAGGTCTCCGAAGTTTTCACCGGTGAGAGAACCTGCAGCAACTTCTGCAAGGGCGAGGTCATCCATGATATAGGTGGAGTAGAAGAACATCGCCATCTTGCCCTGCATGTAGTAATCACGTGCTCTCCAGGTCTGAGGTCCGGGAGGATTGTACTTTGCGAGCTCTGCATAGAAGGCTACAGCCTCCTTCATCTCGGGTGAGTTGAAGATAAGGTTCTTGTCGGCATCGAAGAGTGCCGCATCGTTACTCATGGCGATGGGAGTGAAGCACTGCTCTGCGTAGGCTTCTGGCTTTGTTCCCACCAGGATACCGTACTGGTTCTGGGAAGGCTTGTTGAAGTATTTCGCAGCCTTGAGGACATTCTCCCAGGTGTTCGGTGGTTCGAGACCTGCTTTTTCAAACCAGTCTGCTCTGTACCAGATGCCCTGGATCCAGCCGTGGTAGGGGAGAGCGTAGTAGCCTGTCTTGTCGGTTGTCTGCAGAACCTTGAGAGGGCCTGAGTAGAAGTTGTCTTCTCCGATCTTGTCTGCAAGTGCGCGTGTTGCCGCGAGGTCCACGACTCCCTGGGTCCCGAAGGATACAGCGGTCTCGGCAGGTGCCTCGAAGATATCGGGGAGGGTGCCTGCGGCGGCAGCGGTCTGAGCCTGTGTCGAGAGGTCGTTTTCATCTACGGGGACGAGGTTGATCGTGATATCGGGATTGAGGGCACTGAAGGTGTCGATGAGGACCTGGATAGTCGCCATTCTGTCTGACTGTGTTTCTGTCGTCCAGAAGTCGAGAGTGACGGGTCCTGCCGTCTGTGCTGATTCTGCTTCTCCCTGAGCCGAGAGGAAGCTCATGCTTAGGAGTGTGATAAGCATGACAAAGATTACGAGCTTTCTTTGTTTCATTGGATTCTCCTTTTTGTGTTTTTATCCAAAACGATTTGGACAGTTGGAATAGTAAATCCAAAACGATTTGGAGTCAAGCTTTTTTTTCAGAAATACGAGCCAGACTCTGAGTCGGAAATAAAAATCCCCAATCTTATCTCAAATGAATATTTCAATGAAGAGAGAGAGGTATGAATATTCGTTCGCTTGAGCACCAATGTTCGCGTATTCAGCAACGATCATCGGCTTTGACAGCCAGCTCTTGTCCAACCACACTAAGAGTAGAAAGCCTTGCCGATTCCGGTATTTTCGAGGCGATAATTCATCCTTAGGAAAACTCAGAGACCTAAACAGTCCTGAAAACAATGATGGTTAAATGGGCATCAGTGCCGGATCTCAGCATCTTATCATCCTTACCGACAAAACCTTCAAAATCGCCATCGCCTTTTTCCAGACCGTTCAGAATTATTGCAGCTCGATAACTGTCTCCTTAGGCTAAAATGAATCCTCATATCATGTACAGTTACAAGGTTTTATCTTGTTTTAAATACCATTCATTTAAAAAGCAGTTTAGGATTTGTGTAGAAACAGAACCCAAATGATTGTGAATATTCTCAACTTCTTCACTCTCCTTTCAGCTCCCCTCTTATTTATTAAAGGTTGTTATATCCGAGTGTTGGTGCTACGATGAATCATACGAAGAAATTCAGAGGGTAAGCGAATCACGTTCATTCAAGGAAAACATGCACATATGGAAGAACCACTGGCAACTCCTAAACTGTCTGACTGTCTGGCAAAACTGAGAGTTACTGAAGACGATAAAATAAGTAAAGGAGTTGATGTAGCTACACATTGCATAATAGTGGGACTCGTAGCCAGAGAAATTATCGCAATATTGCCTGAAAGTGTTCGACTCAGATTATTTCCTGACGGTTCAGAACTGGTTGCAGCTGTCCATGATATCGGAAAGATAAATCCACATTTCCAAGAGAAACTTCATCGACTCCTGCCTGGTTATGGAGTCAACACTGCCCCGTGGCTGAAAAATGGGAGGCCAGAAAGTGAAAAGGCGATTGGTATGCACTCCGGTGTCAGCCAAATCGCTCTGAAAGGTGCAGGTCAGTTTGTTCAGGAGATCGTCGGCATGCATCATGGCTCTTCTCCAGGGACACTCCCCTTTTTTCCCAATGATACAATACTGGGCGGTAAAAACTGGCAGGACATCCGAGAAGAACTGATTGAGCTTTTAAAGAATTATTTCAAACAGGATTGGCCGACAATCAGTACGAATACTCAAGCCTTGGCGATAGCGGGACTAACGACAGTTTCAGATTGGATAGGCTCTGGCCCTGTGTTTGCAGGGTTACAGACTTTGGAAAATTGCAATTATATTGATAGGGTCCAGAAAGCTGCCCGTTATGCAGGATTCATCTCTCCACAGATAGTACGCGGTCTTGATTTCGAAACGGTTTTCCCTTCATTCAAGCCCAAACCGATACAAAAAACATTCTACGAAAGTGTTTCAGGGCCAGGGGTATATATTCTTGAGTCTCTCATGGGTTCCGGCAAAACCGAAGCCGCACTTTTCGCTGCATATCGCATGTTGGAAAAAAAGCAAGCAAACGGTATTTATTTTGCTCTGCCTACGAGAATAACTTCCGATAAAATTCATGAGCGAATGTCTTTGTTTTTACAATCAATCTTATCACCTGAAGATAGACATAAGGTTATGCTCGCTCATGGAACAGCCTGGATGACTGACACGAATATGGGAGAAGATGCACAGCCAGGGTACAGCTGGTTTGATTCACGTAAACGTAAGCTTTTATCTCCTTTTGCCGTTGGTACCATAGATCAGGCACTTATGGCGGTTATGAATGTCAGGCATGGCTTCGTTCGAACATTCGGACTTGCAGGAAAAGTAATAATCCTCGATGAAGTGCATACCTATGATGCCTACACAGGTACAGTTCTGGACTACCTCATCCAGGCTCTGAGAGAACTAGGCTCCACGGTTATCTTATTGAGTGCAACCCTCACATCAGAGAGAAAGAAAATATTTCTTGGGAACAAAAATTACCCGGACCCTGAAATGTCAGAATCAAATTATCCACTTATATCAGCAGCAGTTGAGGGATATCAAATTCGGTATGCGACCTCAGGAGTCGATCCACAACAGGTAGTTCACCTTTCAATGACCGATAACGAAGAGTCAATAATCGATACTGTACGTTCAAAATCGTTGAACGGAGAGTATATACTCTGGATTGAAAATTCTGTAAATGAGGCACAGAAGACTTTTAAGTCGTTTGCCGCTTGGGGGGGTGAAAAAGGAGTTGATGTAGGTTTGCTTCACTCACGATTCCCTGCGGTGACACGACAAAAAGTCGAAAACTATTGGGTGAGAGCCTATGGGAAAGAAGGTCTTTCAGAACGTGGTAAAGAAGGAAGAATCCTCGTCGGTACTCAGATTCTTGAGCAGTCACTGGATCTGGACGCTGATCTGTTGGTCTCAAGAATTGCTCCGACTGATATGGTTCTCCAGAGAATCGGAAGACTATGGCGACATCGAGCACCTCGACCGAATGGAGCCGAGAGACGAGTGTACATCCTATCACCTTCGATTGAGAATGTGCTAAAAAATCCTGAATGGGCTTTCGGCTCCAGTGGTGTAGTTTATTCCCCCTATATCCTTTACAGAAGCCTCTCAGTTCTTGAAGATAAAAAATCAATTGCAGTACCGACAGATATGAGAACTTTGATCGAAAATACTTATATTGAACAGAAAGAGGAAGTCCCGCAGATAAATGCAGTGAAGCATCAGATACATAAACGGAAAGAGACTCTTAGGAATCTCGCGATGAACACGATGACAATGCTAGGTAAAGCCGAATCAGATATGATCTCCACTCGGTACTCAGAGGTAAAAACCTGTGATGTTCTTCTCCTGAAGGAAGAAGCGAATCTTCAGACTGGAGAACTTGTATTCATAGATGGGATGAAGATGAATCTACCAGAAAAAGAGGCTTTGAACCTGGCCGAAAGAAAACGGCTATCTATGGTTTGTATGCAAAGAACCCTGAGCATTCCCGAACATTTGGCTCCTTATCCGGTCAGCATGAAAGAATTATCAATACTGAAACCGTTCATCTACATTTCTGAGCTGGAGGAAGAACGTCTCAGAGTTGCTGTTCTGCAGAATAACGGACGTATTACTGGATTGAACGGAAGAATTGCTCATGAGAGATATGAACTCGGCTATCATCAGACACTAGGATATACGGCAAAGAAAAAGGAGGATAGAAAAGGATGAATGAAAGGTTCAACCTCGTAGATGAACCATGGATACCCGTTGTTGGGCATCCGAGAGTTTCCCTGAAAGAGATCTTCAGCAACCCTGATCTGAAGGCACTAAGAGGAAATGCTATCCAAAAACTTGCACTCCTCAAACTATTTCTTGCTGTAGCTCAAAGGGCATACACACCTCTTGACGATAATGAGTGGCAAACCTCTGGGAGCTCAGTTTTAGCGGAAAGATGTATCCGATATCTTGAAGAACGAAGAGATTTATTCTGGCTATACGGGAGCAATCCGTTCCTTCAGAGACCTGACCTTAAAAATAAAAAAAACCTAAAAGGAGAAAACATTCCGGTCAGCAGTCTCGGTAGAGATTATCTACCTGACCTTGCTTCCGAAAATGATTCAATCCTGATTGAATCTCAACGCGAACAGAAACTTACTGATGCTCAGAAAGCTGTTTTCATAATTACTCTAATGAATTACAGTCTAGGGGGAAAACGAGTTGCCAAAAATATTCCCCCGTGGACTGAAGGATATACCGGAAAATCAACCTCAGCGAAAGGTGCTCCCAGTATTGGAAATTACGAGGGTTATTTAAGCTCCCACCTTATTGGATCATCTATTATTGAAACAGTGTGGATAAATCTTCTTACAAGAACACAACTGGAGAAGTTTCCGAAATGGAAACATGACAGAATGATTCCTCCCTGGGAAGAAATGCCGAAAGGTGAAGATGATGAAAGAGCAAGAGAGCTGAAATCAAGTTACATGGCCACATTATTGGCTATGAGCAGATTTGTTCTCCTGAAAGATGATGGGATAATGTATACAGAGGGATTGCAGTATCCATCCCACAAAGAAGGGTGGAGGGAAACCTTCATGACATATTCTTCGGGAGGAAAAATTCTCTGGTGTAACCTCGCAAAAAAGCCTTGGAGGAATCTGCCAGCACTTGTAAGTGCTTCTTTTTCCTCAGGTTCTTCAGAATTTTTCTGTCCGCAGATAAGTCTTCTGCTTTTAAGAACGAGGACCGTCTTGGATATAGTCGGTATCTGGTCAGGTGGGCTGAAAGTCAGGACAACCGCAGGAGATACAAGTGTGAAACAGTCTGATGATTATATTGATACACATATATTCCTCGCTACAGATAATTTGGGGGATTCTTGGTATATCAGTCTGACAGAGGAGATGCTTGCACTTGAAAAGCTCTCAAAGTCTTTATGGAGTGCTTCAAACAAATATTTTGAAGAGATGGGAAGAGAGAAAAGCACTCTGAAAAAAAAGCACTCTGAAAAAAAGACTCTCTTGGACAATGTTCTGAATATGTTTTGGGAATTATGCGAACACAAGTCGCAGGACCTTGTGAAGTATTGTAACGATACTAGGAAAATGAAAACCATCCGCAGGACTTTTTCTGATTACGCGATTGATGCCTACAACAAATACTGTCCTAGAGATACTTCGAAGCAGTTGATCGCTTGGGCAAAGCACAGATCGTTCATTTACTCGTATCTATCTGTCAACACAGAGGAGGTGGTACATGCCAAGTGAAAAGAGTATAAACTTTGTCAACTATATATCCAGATTGATTCACACTGACAAAGATAAAGGATTTAGGGCAAAAATGCGTAAAGCTGATAATGAAAATATCGAGTATCAGAGCTGGGATATTTTATCTAGATGGGTTGATCTCGAATGGGATGCGAACAGGAGAGCCTTTGCACTGATTGGGGCTAGTGTCGCAAGATCTTCCTTTTCCGAAGACGGGAATCTGAGTATAGGCAGTGCACTGAGAAATATTCACCTAAGAACCAAGGATGTTGGCGATTTAGGTACATCATCATCTGCGCAACGTCTAAGACGAATCTTGGCATGCCATGAAAAAGTAGAACTCATAGATATCCTCAGACCTGTGCTTAGACTTCTGGAATCATCGGAGATAAACATCTCTCGAGCGAGGCTTCTCGACGAAATACTGTGGTTTGATCATGAAGAGAGAAGGGACAGGATAAGAGTTCGTTGGGCTCAGGATTTCTTTAAACACAGGGAGGAATCATGATTGCATCAACTATATCCCTCGATAGGCAGTCAATTAAGGTTTTGAAGCTCAGTAATCTCTATTCCATTCACAGCTTTGTTTACAGTCTATTTCCCGGCACACAGAGAGATTTTTTATATTATGATCAGAAAGGTGATAAGTATTATAGAAAACTGCTTATTCTGTCAAAGCGGCAACCGCTCGTTCCTGAGGTCGGGATAATCGAGTCTAGATATATTCCTGAAAGTTTTCTCAACTATAGAGAGTATGCCTTCCAAATTCTTCTGAATCCTGTTGAACAGCTTTCAGGAAACAAGAATAAAGTCCCTATCAAATCCAAAGACTCATTATTGTTATGGTTCTTAAAAAGACAGGAATCCTGGGGATTCGTAGCTGACATGAACACCTTGGATGTTTTTAATTCAGGCGTCCAGATAATTAGAAAGGACGACAGAAAAATCACCCATAATATGGCTGAATTCAGGGGTATTCTCAGGGTGACCGATCGAGAACGGTTTTCTCTTAGTTTCTCGGATGGAATTGGAAGAGGAAAAGCTTTCGGTTTTGGACTATTACAGATTAGACCAATAAATGAAAATGTATAAGGAGCCAACAATGAATAACAATTACAAAGGAAAGAAGGTTGAATTTCACATTTTACAGAGTTTTCCGGTGACTTGCCTGAATCGAGATGATGTCGGAGCACCGAAGTCTGCAATTGTCGGAGGAGTTAATCGCGCTCGTGTGAGCTCTCAGGCCTGGAAAAGACAAGTCAGGTTGGCGATGCATGATTTTGGGATTCAGCTTGCTGTCCGTACGAAGTTCATTAGTGATAAAATCGCACATTATTGTATTGAGAATGGCGCAGAGGAGGAAATAGCGAAAGAAATCTCCGAAGCTATCGCAGGTTTACTTTCAAAAGACACTCTTCATTTTTTTACTGATACAGAAGCAAGTGCTCTCGCAAAATACGCCGAAAGCATCGACTACGATAAAGATAAGCTGGGAAGTAAAGGTGCAGAAATTAAAAAGGTGCATAAGGCAGCACTGGGAAAAAGTCTTAAAAACCTTGAAGGACTGGACATTGCATTATTCGGAAGAATGGTTGCGCAGGCGACGGAATTGAATATAGAAGCCGCAGCTTCATTCTCACATGCAATATCAACTCATAAAGTCAATTCGGAGATTGAATTTTTTACTGCAATTGATGACGAGAAACCAGAAACACTTGCTGACTCAGGATCTGCCCATATGGGGAGTCTGGAGTTTAATTCGGCGACATATTACAGGTATATTAGTATTGATATCGGACAGCTTGTTGAGACCATAGGCGGTGATGAACAACTTGATAAAGCGCTTGAGGCATTTATTAAAGCCTTGTATATTGCTATCCCTTATGCTAGACAGGCAAGTCAATCCGGCAGCAATCTTTGGGACTATGCCAGAGTTATGGTTCGAAAAGGGCAGCGTATCCAGGCATCATTTGAAAACCCGGTAAAATCTAGAGGCGAAGGGTTCCTCGCACCTAGTATCCAGACTCTCGACGCATTCCTCGACAAACGAGAGAAACTCTCCGGCTCTCTATTCGGAATAATAAAAGATTTTCAATGGGGAATTGATGAGAGTTTCAGTATTGATGACCTTATCTCAGGGGTTCAAAAAGCTGTGAAGGAGTGATCGTGAATAAAAAATATATGCTTTTATGGTTTGAAGGCCCTCTTCAATCCTGGGGATCCGACTCTAAATTCGGCAGAAGAGAGACTGAGAAATTTCCTACAAAATCTGGAATTTATGGTATGTTCCTTGCAGCTATGGGTGCTCAGGGACCTCAAATTGAATTGCTAGAGACTCTTTCAAAGTTCAAACAGACTGTCTACTCTTGTATTCGGAAAGAGGAAACAGGAAACCCTACATTTTATGAGAGAACACTCGATCATCCAATCCTTATGGATTTTCATATGATAGGAAGCGGGTATAACGAAAAAGATGAATGGGAGCGAATGCTGATTCCCAAAAAAAGTGATGGCTCCTCAGCTGTGGGAGGCGGGGCAAAAATGACCTACCGAAAATATCTGCAGGATTCAAAATTTGCCGTAATACAA
>CAXXSP010000012.1:0-9548 GCA_963676605.2 Sphaerochaetaceae bacterium
TTCGATCTCCCACCATCTCTCCATCCTCCATGACGCAGGACTCGTGACCCGAAGGAAGCAGGGCCAGCATGTCATCTACTCGATCAACACGACAGTCCTCCAGGATGTGATGAACTGGCTCATGGGACTGCAGAAGGACGAACCATGAAAGCATACAAGCGTTTCTATTACCTCTTCATCCCCATTGCCATATCGTTGATCGCAACCCTCATCATCTACTCGAAGCTCCCCGACCAGGTCCCTTCTCACTGGAATGCAGCCGGGGAGGTCGACAGTTACAAACCACGGTATTTCGTCATCTTCACCGCCCTGCTCCCGGCCCTGTTCATCTGGCTGCTGAGTGTCATCCCTGCTATAGACCCGAGGGCAAAGAGTTATGAGCAGCACAAGAAGGCCTACTCCATCACCGCTGTCTTCGTCGTCATCTTCATCCTGGCCATCCACTGGTTCTCCATCCTGGCGTCTCTCGGCATCATCCTCCAGATAGAGTATGCGATCAAGCCGATGATCGGGATCCTCTTCATCATCATAGGGAACTACCTGCCCCAGGCAAAGCAGAACTACACCTACGGGATCAGGACTCCCTGGACACTCGACAACGAGGAGGTCTGGCGGAAGACGACCAGGGTCGGTGGAAAGGGGTTCGTCATCTGCGGGATCATCATCACCCTGACAGTCCTGCTCCCGGCAAGGCCCTCGTTCTGGATCGTGTCAGGTTCGATCGTCTCGCTGATCGTCCTGATCTTCCTTTACTCATACCTCGTCTACACGAGACTGGCAAAACAGGAAGACAAACCCTGATCTTCGTTAAATTTCCTGTTATCTAGTGACATAAAGCGTAAAGCACCGTAGTATAGTCCATGTGCCTCCCGTTAGGCACAGAGATTTCTTTATGAGATGAGTAATACAAATGAGAAAGATAACAACTGGGCAATTCAATGATTCCCTTTACCCAATCATGGATGGAGTTGGTCTGGTAGCACGGAACTATGCCTACTGGCTGAATGAGAAATATGGGACCGGGTACTGTATCGGGCCAAAAGTCCCCGGCTTCGTCGACACTGAGGACTTCATCATTCGTTTCCCGACCATCCCTATCCCGGGCAACGCCCCCTACCGATATGGCCTGCCCTGGATCAAGGGATTCTATAGCAGGATCGACTCCATACCCTTCGATCTCGTACATACCCATTGCCCGTTCGTCAGCGGTAAAATCGCCTTAAGAGTCAAAAAGAAGCGTAACATCCCTTTAGTGACAACCTTCCACTCGAAATACCGGGATGATTTCAAACGGGCATTCAAGACAGATACCTTTGCAGACATGGCAGTGAAGCAGATCATGAAATTCTATGATCAAGCAGATCTTGTATGGGTTCCCAATGAACCGACAATAGATGTCCTGAGGTCATACGGCTTCAAAGGCACCATCGAGGTGAGTATCAACGGTACAGACCTCATCACCCCGACAGCGCAGGAGCTTTCAAGCCTCAAAGCAGCCGGGTATAGGAACTCTGGTGCCAAAGAGGGGGATTTCATCCTGCTCTTCGTAGGACAGCACCGGTGGGAGAAGAACACGAAACTGATGCTAGATGGCCTCAAGGAGATCTCTGACTCTGGCTTTACCTTCAAGGCATTCTTCATCGGGACAGGTCCTGAAGCGGATGAGATGAAGCGGATGGCTTCTTCTTATGGCCTTGATGACAAGGTTGAGTTCAAGGGAGTGATCCGTGATCGTGAGGTGCTGAAATCATATTATGCGATCAGTGACATCTTCATGTTCCCATCTCTTTACGATACCGCTTCACTTGTCATGCGGGAGGCCGCAGCATTCAAGGTACCCACCGTCCTGGTCCGGGAGGCATCTACCGCAAAAGGGGTCGAAGACGGCAATAACGGGTTCCTGATAGACAACGACTCTTCTTCTTTCGCACAAAAGATCATGTTTGCCATAGACCACCCGGAGGCACGGGCTGCCGCAGGAGATGGGGCGCAGAAGACTATCTACCTCCCCTGGGAAAAGGTAGTTGACCAGGTGCATGATAGGTACCTGAAGATTATCAGGGATTATACATAGAGAGGTTATAGAAATGACATATGATTATATTGTAGTCGGTGCCGGGCTAGCTGGTTCTGTTTCTGCACGGGCACTTGCAGAAGCGGGGAATACGGTACTCGTGATAGAACGTAACGGTCATATTGCAGGCCATTGCCATGATTTCAGGAATGAAGCGGGTATCACGGTGCATACCTATGGACCTCATATCTTCCATACGAAAAGCAAGGAGGTATGGGCCTGGGTACGAAAGTTCTCAGATTTTATCTACTACCAGCATCGTGTTCTCAGTTTTGCAAACGGGCAGCTCCTGCCGTTCCCGATCAACAGGGATACCATATCCCAGCTCTTTGGAGCAGATCTTACCATCAATGAGGTCGAGGAATTCCTTGCCGGAGAAGTTGCTGCTTCAGAATTCAGCACACCCCCAAAGAACTTCAGGGATGCCGTAGTCTCCCAGGTGGGAGAGACCCTTTACTCGACCTTCTTCGAGAACTATACCAGGAAGCAGTGGGAACGGGATCCTGCTGAACTCTCTGCGGATCTTGCCAGAAGGATCCCAGTCCGAAAGAATCGGGATGACAGGTATTTCTCTGACCAGTACCAGGGTATCCCGGCAAACGGCTATTCTGCGATGGTTGAGAGCATTCTTGACCATGAGGGCATATCAGTCATGCTGAACACCGATTATTTCAACGTACGGAATCTTTTCAAGGCAAAAGCAACCATCTACACTGGAGAACTTGACGCATTCTTTGATTATACCTACGGAACCCTCGAGTACCGATCCCTAGAGCTGGAATTCAAGACCCTCGACACACCGGAATACCAGCGGGCTGCTGTGGTCAACTACCCGAATGATTATGATTTTACCAGGATCACCGAATTCAAGAAACTCAGCGGAGAGATCTCAGATAAGACCACTCTCTGCTTCGAGTACCCTAAAGCCTCTGGAGAACCCTATTACATCGTACCTGATGAAAAGAACTCGGCTATGAGAGAACGATACATGGAACTGGCAGCTGATCTCGAGAAGAAAGGGACCCATCTCTTCATAGGACGCCTCGCTGAGTACACCTACTACAATATGGACCAGGTCATCGAGGCTGCCTTGAATAAAGTCCAGCCGCTGATTCAGAAGTGACACAGGCAGTAGGGAGCCATTGCACACTACGTTTCAATGGCTCCTGCTGTTATTTCCCCGACTTCTTAATGATCTCCTCGACCTTCGCCATATCGAGGGATTCGTAAGCATCGTTCTCCTTGTATTCCTTGGGCAATCCGATGTTCTTCTTCCCGTACTTGATGTACGGTCCGTACCGTCCTGAGTAGATCGCTATCTCGACCCCGGCTGCATCCTTGCCCATGCTCTTGAGCACTGAAGCTTTTCCCCTTCCCCTCTTGGGTTCGGCAAGCATCTCCAAGGCTCGTTCGAGCGTCACGGTATAGAGGTTGTCAGTTGCCTTCAACGAACGGAACTCCCCGTCATGACCGACGAAGGGCCCGAACCTGCCGTTGTTCGCGATGACCTCCTTACCTGTCTCGGGATGTATGCCGAGGATCCTCGGGAGATGAATCAGCAGGGAGATCTCCTCCACGGTCATATCATCTGCCGTCTTTCCCTTCGGGATGCTTGCACGCTTAGGCTTCGGGTTATCGGGGCTCTTCTCCCCGAGCTGGTAGTATGGCCCGTACCGACCGCTGAGCAGGTAGATCGACAGCCCGGTCTTCGGGTCTTCCCCGATAGGCTCAGGCCCCTCCTTCTGGATCGCTATCAGCTTCTGGATCTCCTCATCAGTCAGGTCAGCCGGCGCGATATCTTCCGGGAGCGATGCATGGATCTCCTCCCCGCACTCCTCGGCGGTGCAGAGGATGTAGGGGCCGTACTTCCCGATCCTCACCCCGTCCACCGTATGGACCTGGGGCATCGCTATCGTCCGTGCATCATCCGGCTTGATGAGCTTCGCCTGGGTCTCCACCTCGTTCAGGAGTCCCTCCTTCCCGAGGTAGAATGCCTCGAGGTAGTGGGCCCGTTCGGTGTCCCCCTCGGCTATCTGGTCCAGCTTGGTCTCCATATCAGAGGTGAACCCGTACTCGATGAGGTTGGAGAAGTTCTTCTCCAGCAGCTGGATGACACCGAACCCGATGAAGGTCGGGGTGATGGTAGTCCCCACCTTCCTGATGTATCCCCGTTCATTGAGGGTGTTGATGATCGATGCATAGGTCGAAGGTCGTCCGATCCCGAGCTTCTCCAGCTCCTTGACCAGAGAAGCATCGGTATACCGTGCAGGGGCCTTCGTCTGGTGGCTGACCGTCTCGATCGACCGGGGATTCAAGCGTTCCCCCTCCTTCAGTTCAGGCAGCCAGCTCTCGGAGTTGGCCAGCATGGCCTCCGGGTCATCACTGCCCTCCACATAGGCCCTGATGAAGCCGGGGAAGATGATCCGTGTCCCCGTTGCGGAGAACTGTGCATCCTCGACGGTGAACACGACCTTCGTGGAGGCCTTAACCGCCTCAGCCATCTGGGTCGCGAGCGTACGCCTCCAGATCAGTTTGTAGAGGGAGAGCTCCCGCCCTGAGAGTCCCGATTCCTCAGGGGTCTTGAAGACCTCACCCGAGGGACGTATCGCCTCATGCGCCTCCTGGGCGCCCTTGCTCTTCGTCGTGTATTGGCGGGGACCGTCGGAGAGGTAGTCCTTCCCGAAGAGCCTGGTGATCGCATCCCGTGCGGAAGCGATCCCGTCACTGCTCAGGGTGGTAGAATCCGTTCTCATATAGGTGATCAGCCCGTTCTCATAGAGCCGCTGTGCGACCCTCATGGTCTCACGGGCTGACATCTTCAGTTTCCTGTTCGCCTCCTGCTGCAATGTGGAGGTGATGAAGGGAGGGGCAGGTCGTGACCTGTTCTCCTTCTCCGTCACGCTGGCCACTTCCCAGGGCTTCCCTTCGAGCCGGGAAGCAAGTCCTTCTGCAGCAACCCTGTCGAGAACGAGGGAGTTCTTGCCGATGTAGGCACCGGTCTTGGAATCATAATCCTTGCTCCCTGCGACCCGCTTACCGCCGACTGAATCCAGCTTCGCCTCGAAGAGTCCCTCATCGCTCGCCTGTTCCTTAGAGAGGATACCCTTCAGGTCCCAGTATTCAGAGGAGCTGAAGAGGATCCGTTCCCGCTCACGTTCAACGATGAGCCGCAGCCCGGGAGACTGTACCCGTCCTGCTGAGAGGCCGTAAGCGATCTTCTTCCAAAGCAGCGGGGAGATGGTATACCCATAGAGACGGTCTAAGATCCTCCTGGTCTCCTGTGCGTTGACCAGGTCCATGTCGATCTCCCTGCCGGTCTCGAGTGCCCGGTGGATCGCCTTCTTCGTGATCTCATGGAAGACCATCCGCTTGAAGGGGACCTTCGGTTTCAGGACGTTGACCAGGTGCCAGGAGATACTCTCCCCCTCACGGTCCTCATCCGTCGCGAGCAGCAGTTCATCGGCATCCTTGAGCCGGCTCTTCAGTTCCCGGATCACCTTGCCCTTCCCCTTCGGGGTCACGTAGAGGGGCTGGAACCCGTTCTCCACGTCGATCCCCAGCCTGGACCATTCTTTATCCTTATAGGCTTTCGGGGATCTCGGTCGCGGTCTGGGGGAGGTCCCGGATATGGCCTACACTGGCTTCGACCACATAGCCTGTCGGCAGGAACTTCTTGATGGTCTTTGCCTTCGTTGGTGACTCCACAATAACTAGTACTTTCTTTGCCATACTTAACCCTTAACTCCCCTGTTGATCCCGGTGAACATGTGAGAATCTTCAATTTCATCGAGATGATTCTATGATACATTCAACTGCAATGTCTCTATTATTACCTATCAATGAAACGAAAAGTCAAGGGGAAAAATCTTGATGCGCATCCACAATACTAGGTATACAGCCAAGTATCTTTCTTTCATACAAGGTTTTATTTACAGTTTTGCCAATCCTCCGGTTGATGTCTCCCGATAGAGAGAAGGCAGTGCCTTGCCCGTCTCGTTCATGACGGAGACAACATCGTCGAAGGAGATCCTGTGCCTGCCGTCCGAGAGGAGGCTGTAGTTCATATGGTTCAGGGCCCTTGCCGAAGCCAGGGCATTCCGCTCGATACAGGGGATCTGCACCAGTCCCCCGATCGGGTCACAGGTGAGCCCGAGGTGGTGCTCCAGCCCCATCTCCGCAGCATACTCCACCTGGTAGTTCGTCCCTCCCATGAGCTGGGCACTCGCCCCGGATGCCATGGCACAGGCTGTCCCGATCTCCCCCTGGCACCCGACCTCCGCCCCTGAGATCGACGCATGCTCCTTGACGATCGCACCGATCAGGCCGGCGGTCGCCAGGGCGCGGAGGATCCTGTTCTCGTTGATCTTGTAGACCTCTTTCTGGTACATGAGCACTGCAGGAACGACCCCGCATGAACCGCAGGTGGGAGCCGTCACGATCCTGCCGCCGGAGGCGTTCTCCTCCGAGACCGCCAATGCGAAGGCGTAGACGCGTGAACGCTTGCCGATCGGACCGCTGAAGTGCATGGCCTTCGCATAGTATGAAGCAGCCTTCCTCGTGAGGTTCAGCCCGCCGGGAAGGACTCCCTCGTGATCAAGGCCGGAACGTATCGCCTGCTGCATCACCTGCCAGACCTCGCGGAGGAACTCCATGATATCATCATCCTCATGCTCGACGACGTACTCCCACATGGAACGACCGTTATCGGTGCACCAGGAGAGGATCTCCCGCATCGTCGTCAGCGGGTAGATATGCCGCTCCCCGGGGTTCTCACCCTCGGAGATCACCTTGCCTCCCCCGACGCTGTAATAGAGTTTCTCTGCCAGGACTGAACCGTCAGCGGAGAGGGCCTCGACCAGCAGGGCGTTCGGGTGCCGTTCCCTGACTACTTCAGGCTTCCAGATGACCTCGCAGGCAAGCCCTGCACGGGCAGCCTCCTCGATGAGTGCGGCATCGGTCATATGCCCCCTGCCTGTCGCGGCAAGAGCCCGAAGAGCGTGACCCGAAGGCTGTGATTCGAGGTGTTCTCAGCAAGGAACCTCGCCAATGCGGTCCTTGGTCCCATGGTATGGCTGCTCGAGGGGCCATACCCGATACGGTAGATTTCCTTTATCGATTCCATGGGACCATACTATAACTGATACTCACATTTGAAAAGGGAAATATTCCGGCTCGATTATCAACAGAACATTTCATAGTTGACAGGTTTCAGGGTTTAGTGCTATGTATATATTTACGTGTTCATACATTGAACCCGGGGGTATAGCTCAGTTGGCTAGAGCGCTTGAATGGCATTCAAGAGGTCAGGGGTTCAACTCCCCTTACCTCCACTATTGAAGCCGCTGCAGATGCAGCGGCTTCTCTCTTGGTTGACATGTTACGATTTTATGATAAAATAGTAACATATGAAGCAAGAGAAACCGCTCTCAAAAACTCAACAAATCCGGAATCAGATACTACGGCTGGAGAAAGGAACCATCTTTTTATCGGATATTATTGATCTAAGCGATAGATCTGTGCTTCGAGTGATTCTATCACGCATCATTGCTGAAGGATTGATTGAGCGGCTTGGGCCCGGAATCTATCTATACCCGAGATATTCAGCATTACTGCAAAGAAATGTTACACCATCTCTTGAGGAAATCGCACAAGCCATTGCACTGAAAGAACACTCAAGGATTGTACTTTCCGGTTCTTATTCCATGTACAAACTCGGATTTACAACACAGGTTCCCACGAAAGCTGTGTTCCTTACGGATGGCTCACCTAGAAAGATCACATTGGTTGATGGCAGAACAATCGTGTTTAAATCAACGACGGCAAAGAACCTTGCTTTTAAAAATCCCCTTATGCAGTTATTGGTTTCGAGTCTCAAAATGATGAGATCAACCAATATCTCACCTGAGCAGGTAGTAAAGATTCGTACTTTTCTCACACATATTCCTGATGAGGATTTTCAATCTGATATCAAGCTGGCACCGGAGAGGATCCAAAAACTATTGATCCAGCACAGGGAGGATACCCATGTTGCTCTGCAACCTATCGAAACAGGATAGAATAGATATTTTCAATGAAGCTGAAACACAAATGCTCATCGTTAGTAAAGCTATAGAAAAGGACTGGTGGGTATGCATTATATTGAAAGCATTATTTTCAACTCAATTTCGTGATTATCTTGTTTTCAAGGGAGGTACTTCGCTAAGCAAAGGCTGGCACCTTATTGAGAGGTTCTCTGAGGATATAGATATTTCCATCCAGAGGGAGTATCTTGGATTTGGAAACACTCTATCAAAAACACAAATCAGCAACAGATTACGTCGTGCTTCATGCTCTTTCGTAAGAACAGATCTGAAAAATGCTGTATCAGATGAGCTTTTAAAACTCGGAGTACCTGCATCCCAATTCAACATCTCTGTGCAAAAAACAGCAGTGACCACTGTTGACCCGGAAAGAATCTTTGTCGAATATGAAAGTGCCTTTGATGATCCAGTGAATGCCTATATTCACCCTAGCGTGATCATTGAAGCTGGGGCTAGAAGCATCTATGAACCGGCATCAAGAAGAACGATCAAGTCATTCATCTCGGAGTTATTCCCCAATCAGCCTTTCTCAGATACAGGAGTTGTTGTACATATTGCTCCTGCAGAAAGAACCTTTCTTGAAAAAGCATTCCTTCTTCATGAAGAATTCCATAAGCCAGAAGAATGTATTCGATCTGAACGAATGAGTCGCCATCTCTATGATCTGGAAAGGATGATGGACACTCCAATATCGAAGGTTATAGGAAACACAACGATGTACCATGAAATAGTGGATCATCGAAAAAGGTATTTTGGCCTTAAAGGATTTAACTATGATACATTGGACTATGGGTCCATAGATTTCGTCCCTCCTGAGACTGTTGCCAGGGTATGGAAACAGGACTATCAGGCTATGCGTGAATCAATCATTTATGGGCCTTCACTAACATATGAAAGCTTGATTGCACGTATTCAAGAATTGAACCGAATATTCCACCATCATGCTAAAGATGGCACATCGAAATTTCCTTAACGCAAAGGAATGACATTCAGATCCTGATTCTACAGGATGCGCGACTACCGCATCCTGAACGGTATGCAGTATGCAGCTGACACTGCATACTGCTCTCGGGAGATTTATGCATCCAGCGGTTTATGGCAGAACCACCAATCGAACCCCTCATACTCATCAAGCCGCTTCTCAGCAGCAGCCTGGCTGTTTGCCGGCGGTATGATGACCCGGTCGCCGATGAGTTCGTTCTCAGGCCAGCCTGCAGGGATCGCTACCTTGTTAGTGTCCGCGATCTGCAGGGCTTTCACTGCCCTGACGATCTCGTCCATGTTCCTGCCGATCTCCTGGGGATAGTAGAGGACCAGCCGTACCGCCCCCTTCGGGTCCACGACGAACACCGCCCGGACCGTGTTAGAACCCTTCCCCGGATGCAGGAGGCCGA
>CAXXSP010000013.1:0-42936 GCA_963676605.2 Sphaerochaetaceae bacterium
CGAACTTAATGTGCAGATTCCCTTCTCGATGATCAGCTACAATGAGTCGAAGCGGGTGCTCAACATCATGCCTGCCTACTGGTGGATGTACAACCGCTATGCCCTCGCTCGTAACTCATGGAAGTTCATGAGCCGTGATCAGAGGGTGTACAGGGATCAGCACATCGAGAGCGATTTCTACAGTATCGACACGATGGGTGAGCTCCTCAACGGTCTCGATTACCTCGCCTTCCACACAGGCCGGGCAGCGCTGAATGACCAGAATGCTTCCCGGGAGGAATGTGTAAGCCGGGGCAAGGATTTACTGGAAAGCCGCTCTCCTCTGGTGGCGACGCTTCAGATCAACACCCGGGATATCGAGAGAAGCAAGAAGGCGACCAGGATACTCAAAACCCAGCAGGGGTATGATGCCTATAAGGAGATGATTATCTTCTCCTCCGTTCGGGTGATCCTTGATTATGCCGGGTCCCATGAGCTTTCCCTCTCCGCTTTCGAAGAGATGGCTCTCTCCTGGGTGGCCGAGGATGAACTGGCAGGCAAGGCAGTCTCTTCGCCGGTGGCGAATCTGGGAGGACTGCCGGTGAGCGAAGCGTGTGTCGAGGAGCTGATAGGCAGGATTGAAAAGGGTGAAGTAAACAGCTGGGAGGAAGTCCACGCTGTCTATGATATCTGGTGGGAGCGATTCCCCAAGGTGAAAGCCGTGAAGGCGCTTCTTACGCTCAGAACGCTTCTCGGTCTTGAAGGGAAAAAAAGTCCGTGGGAGGAACTGCTGAGACAGTTCTCCGTACTCTGTGATGAGAACAGAAAACAGATCCGTCTGACCCGTGAGAAGGACTTCCTTGAGCCGTTCAGGAAGAATACCTATAGAAATGAGGAAGAGATGCGGATGGTTCTCGGAACCGTCGATGATAATTCATTCGTGACAGAGAGTGATACCCTGATGGAAAGCTACATTGCCCTTGCAGAACGCTTTCCTCGTTGATGCGATTGTGTTACATTGAGAGCATGGATGATACAGTGGTGAACAGTGAACAGGACAGCAGTCTCACGGAGTCGGTTTTCTCGAGAGAGATTCTTGACTCCGCATTCCGTTTCGATCAGGAATTCAACGCCCGTTTCCTGGGTGAATTCTCTCTCTCCGCTCCGGTCTGTCACCATCTGGATGAGTGTCTGAACCTCTATACAAAAGATATTCTCATGCAGATCGCACTTGATCATTCGCTCGAGCTGAAGGCTTCGATGAAGAAAGCGGAGATGGTGGAACTCCTGAGACAGAAAATCATTCAGAACTTCCATTCCTTCATCGCGTATGTCCCGACCAGGAATCTCGAATTTCTCAGACGCTTCAGCTATGAAAAAGACTATACACTCTCACAAGAGGTCTTTCTCTTTCCCGACTTCACCCACCTTCACCATTTCGGATTTGTCTTTCTCTTCCAGTCGGGAGAGACCTATACGGCGGTTCTCCCGCGGGAGCTCGGAACCTTCCTCGGCCTTCTGAGTAACGAGGATCTGTTCGTGAAGGCAGACCTCCACCAACGGCTCGATGCCTATGCGACCAGCCTTGTGAACCTCTACGGGATTCTCGATATCGACCAGTTTGCGATCCTCTGGAACAAGTATGAAAAGGAGACCTTCACTCCTGCGATGATCGAGGATGAGCTGAGTGAACTCAACAGGACGCACATCTTCTGGTGGTATATCGACGAGTATGTGGTGAGCACCTACTTCAGTACTCCCGAGGAGATCGAAGAGTATATGAAGGAAGTGAAGGATATCTCCTACTACATGCCCTCCGTCGAGGAACTGAGACGGTATTATGTCACGCCCTACGACAAGAGCTCTCCCGCCGCCAATGCGATGTCCGATTTCCTCTCCTCCGTCTGTCTGGAAGGTTATGATACCGTCTCGATCCTGATGCAGGATCTCAACGATGCGATTACCGTCGGTGAGAAGATGGACGGGGTATTCGAGCTGCTCGGCGAGTACGGGGTCTTCTTCCACGGTATCGATGAACTCAATACCTTCAACGAACTCTACGGAGATCTGGATGAGACGATCAGGAAATGGCAGCTGAAGGGGCATCGTCCGAAGTTCATGAAGAATCATAATCATCAGGGTCTCTCCTGAGAGAGCAGCAGGCGCTCTACTATTCCCGAGTAAAAAAATAAAAACCTCCACCCGTGACGGGAGGAGGTCTCTCATGCTTTCTAGAAGAAGCTGACTCTACAGCTTACACTTGGTAAACACCTCGAGCAGCTTCGTTGATATCTCGGGGTTGTCGTTATGCAGCTGTCCGTCGATATTCCTGATCTTCCTCAATCGGTAGCGGACGAGGTTCTCGTAGGGTTTTGAACAGAGGTTGTCGAGATCACGTATAATGGTCTCCCTGATTGCATCGGCAGTGAGCTTGGGATCCGTATGGGCTCCACCCGGTGCTTCCGGGATGATATCGTGGATGATCTGGAACTCCTTGAGATCCCGGCTGGTCATCTTCATCGCCTCGGCGGCACTCTGTGCCTGGGAAGGATCTCTCAGGAGGATGGAGGCGAAGCCTTCCGGAGTAATGACCGAATAGACGGCATTCTCGAGCATGTAGAGCTTGTCTCCGATACCGATACCGAGAGCTCCTCCGCTGCCTCCTTCACCGATGATGAAGCTGAGTACAGGCACCTTGAGCGTCGCGAATTCCTTGAGGTTCCGTGCAATGGCTTCCCCGATACCGCGCTGCTCTGCACCGAGTCCGGGGTAGGCTCCCGGGGTGTCGATGAAACAGACGACAGGACGGTTGAATTTCTCGGCCTGCTTCGCAGCCCTGAGAGCCTTGCGGTACCCTTCGGGATTGCTCATGCCGTAGTTGCATGCGATATTCTCTTTCATATTCGCACCCTTTCGGTTGCCGATGAAGGTGACTGCACGCCCGTTTACGGTCCCTATTCCGGTGATCATGGCAGCATCATCCCCATAATAACGGTCACCGTGGAGTTCCATGAACTCATCACAGATCGTGTTGATATAATAGGATGCACTCGGGCGGTTCTGCTGTCTGCTGAGGAGCACACACTCCCAGGAGGAGCGTCCTTCGCTTCCCTTCTTCGAGGAAGCGAGCTCTTCCATGGTGTCTACCGTGTTATATAATTTGGCGCTTTCCTTATTCATTGCTGATCCCTCCCATGTGTACCCTGATGAGGAAGGAGAGAGTCTTTTTCATCTCTTCTCTCGGTACGATCGCGTCGATGAATCCCTTCTCAAGCTGGAATTCCGCACTCTGGAAACCGTCAGGCAGTTTTTCTCCGATGGTGCCTTCGATCACCCGCGGTCCGGCAAAGCCGATCAGGGCTCCCTTCTCGCTGAGATTGACGTCTCCGAGCATGGCAAAGGAGGCGGTCACACCGCCGGTTGTGGGGTGGGTGAGGACGATGAAGAGGGGAGTCAGGGTTTTTTTCAAGGAGTGCTGCCGCCGCACTGGTCTTGGCCATCTGCATGAGGGAGAAGATTCCCTCCTGCATGCGTGCACCGCCGCTGGCGGTGAAGAGAATGACGGGTTTCCCTGTCAGGGCTCCTTCGATCATCGCTTCAGCGATCTTCTCACCGACGACCGATCCCATGGAACCTCCCATGAAGTCAAAGGACATGACGCCGATAACACACGGCTGTCCGTCTATCGTGGCTTCACCGGTGATGACGGCCTCTTCAAGTTTCGCTTTATCACGGGACTGTGTGATCTTCTCTTTATAGCCTTCAAGCCCGATAGGGTTTGGGAAGGAATAGTCAAAGGGGAATTCCTTGAAGGAATCGGCATCGGTGACCGAGGCGATCCGTTCTGCCGGGGTGAGCCGGTGATGGTGTCCGCATTTCGGACACACCTTCAGGTAGGAGGCAACGACATCGTAGTCGAAGATCCTATGGCATGAAGGGCATTGTATGGTTGTGCTCATTGGTTTCTCCTGTTCATGATGTGAACAGCTGATCATACAGCTGGGTATTGAATCTGCCGCTCCTGAACTGTTTTGACTTCAGGATCGTTATCTGTTCGTCGATATTTGTCTCGACTCCGGAGATTTCGAACTCCCTGAGAGCTCTCAGCATGATATCAATACAGTCCTGCCGGTCACCTGCCGTGACGATGATCTTCGCAAGAAGGGCGTCATAGTAGGGACTGACGGTGTAGCCCGGGAATATGTGGGTATCGGTACGAACCCACGGTCCGATGGGAGGCATGAAGTGGGTGATCTTTCCCGCTCCGCGTGCGTTGATTCTCACTTCGATCGCATGGACATCACTGATCACTTCCTTCGGGTGGATTGAGAGTCCTTCTCCGCCGGCTATAAGAATCTGTTCCCGTATGATATCGATGGAATGAATCTGTTCGGTGACCGGATGCTCGACCTGCACGCGCGCATTGACTTCCATGAAATAGTGTTTTCCGTCCTGGACGAGAAATTCAACAGTCCCTGCTCCTCTGTAGCGGAGATTGCTGAACAGCCTGACGGCATCGTGACCCATCTGGTTCCGCAGCTCATCGGAGACGACGGTCGAGGGAGATTCCTCGATCAGCTTCTGATGCTTGTGCTGAACCGAGCAGTCACGCTCTCCGAGGTGAACGGCCTTGCCCTCTCCATCACCCATCAGCTGCACTTCGACATGCCTCGGGTGGTCAAGATACTTCTCGACATGGATCGCATCATTACCGAAGAAACTGAGGGCTTCCTTGCGGCTGATCTGGAGAGCGGTTGCGAACTCCTTCTCATTCCTGACGATTCTGATCCCGCGTCCACCGCCTCCTGCAGAGGCCTTGATCATCACAGGGTATCCAATCTCCTGTGCAAGGGCAAGCCCTTCCTCAAGGGATTCAAGCGGGGTGACCGATCCCGGAGTGACCGGGACCTCCGCCTCGAGGGCTACATTTCTCGAGGCGATCTTGTCTCCAAGGAGGCTGATCGTCTCGGAAGAGGGCCCCACGAAGATAAGCCCCGCATCCTCGATCTTTTTTGCGAACTCGGCGTTCTCGCTGAGGAAGCCGACACCGGGATGTATCGCATCACAGCGGCTCAGGAGTGCCGCTGTGATCACATTGGTCATATTGAGGTAGCTTTCGCTGCTCTGGGGTCCTCCGATGCAGACGGTATGGTCTGCAAGACGGTAGGCGAGCGAATCTGCATCGGCTGTCGAGTGTCCGAGGACGGTGGTGATGTTCAGATCCCGTGCCGCGCGTATTATCCTGACAGCGATCTCTCCTCTGTTGGCAATGAACAGAGACTTGATCATAGGGGCTTCACCTCGAAGAGTTTGCTGCCCACTTCAATCATGGTCGCCTGATCAGGATAGATCTTCACGATCTCACAGTCGAAATCAGCTTCCAGCTGGTTCATGATCTTCATAGCCTCGATCGTACAGAGGATATCACCCTTCTTCACGGTATCACCCACCTCTACATAGGGAGGTGAGTCCGGGGAGGGTGTGCGGTAGAAGGTGCCGACGATCGGGGAGGTGACAGTCTCTGTTCCTTCCTCCTGAGCCTGTGAGGTTTCCACCTGAGCAGCTGCTGCGCCCTGAGCCGGTACAGCTGCAGCGGGAGCTGCAACAACAACCTCTCTCTTGATTTTTATTTTCTTCTCTTTTTCCTCAACCTCCAGAGTTGTAAGGTTGTTGGAATTGAACAGTTGTATTAAAGATTCTATTTCTTTCAGATTCATCGTAATCTCCTCTTGAGGTCTTGTTCTTCCCATATGGGCATACCTTGCACAGAATGGTGTCAAAATAGTGTCAACATGATACTAACAATTGATCTTTGATGTGTCAATATTGACAAAATCTATAAAATTGTAAAATATGTAGTAAACTCTAATACAGGAGAGATTTGAAGTGACTACCTATATACAAGCAGTCGGCGCCTATGTGCCGCAGAAAAAACTCAGCAATGATGACCTCGCCAAGATCGTGGATACAAGTGACGAGTGGATCTATTCACATACCGGAATTAAGTTCCGCCATATCGCAGCTCCGGAGGAGGCTACCAGTGATCTTGCCGTCGCGGCAGTGAAATCGCTTCTCGAGAAGAACGGACTTACCACCGACATGATCGGGGGAATTGTCCTTTCAACGGCTACCGGTGATTACCATGGCTTCCCCTCCACCGCCTGTGTCATCCAGGACAAGCTCGGACTTGATGTGATTCCCGCTTTCGATATAGCGGCAGGGTGTACCGGTTTCATCTATGCGGTGGAAGTCGCCAGCGCACTCATGAAGGCGAACAGCTATGAACACATGGTGGTGATCGGGGCTGAGAAGCTTTCCGACGTCACCGACTGGACAGACCGGAACACCTGCGTGCTCTTCGGCGACGGTGCCGGTGCAGTCCTTCTTTCTCAGGATCCTGAAGACAAGAGGGGAGTGATCGACAGTGTCCTCCACGCGAAGGGATCCGGGAACCAGTACCTTTCAGTTCCCAGTGGCGGAACAGCAGACAAGAACGGAGAGAACACCTGCCTGTACATGGACGGCCGTGCCGTCTATAATTTCGCAGTGAAGGCGATGAAGGATACGATCGAGGAACTGCTCGAGAGAAACTCTCTTACCATCGATGATATCGACTACGTGATCCCTCACCAGGCGAATTTCAGAATCATCAATGCCTGTGCGAAACGGATCGGGACAGACCCTGCCAAGTTCTTTTTGAACATCGATCAGTACGCGAACACCTCTGCAGCCTCGATCCCTATCGCGATGAATGAGATGGTGGATAAGGGACTTCTCAAAGAGGGGATGAAGATCATCACGGTCGGGTTCGGCGCAGGCCTCACCTATGGAGGAAATTATCTCGTATGGTAAATACTATTCATGTATTCCCCGGACAGGGAGCACAGTTCGAGAAGATGGGGCTTGACCTCTATGATACGTATGACGAGGTGAAGGAGCTCTTCACCCTCGCTTCAGATATCTCTTCCCTTGATGTGCACAGGATGCTATCAGAGGGATCGATGGAGGAGCTTACAGCGACTGAGAATGCACAGGTGCTCATCACATTGGTGAACAGAAGTGCTGCGAAAATCCTCGCTCTGAAGGGCATTACCCCTACAGCGAGCGCAGGCTTCAGTCTCGGAGAGCTGACAGGCTACGCCGTCTCTTCGGTCATTACAGACGAAGACCTCTTCCGCCTTGTCACGAAGCGCGGGAAGCTGATGGCGCACTGGGGTGCCGAGGCACAGAAACTTTACGGCAAGGTCTCCATGGCAGCCGTGATCGGGCTCGGCTTCGAGCCGGTGAATGAGATTCTCCGCGGCAGCGGACTTACTCATCTCTATGCTGCGAACGATAACGGACCGAAGCAGGTGGTTATCAGCGGCCTGAGCGCCGCCATGGAGGAGGTAACCCCGCTCCTGAAAGAAGCAGGTGCCAGAAGGGTGCTCCCGATCAAGGTGAGCGGTCCCTTCCACACTCCCCTCATGGAGGAAGCCAGGAAGGAATTCGACGCTGACCTCGCAGAGGTGACCTTCTCTGATCCCGCCATCACCCTCTACTCGAACGTGAGTGGAGAGGAAGTAAAAACAGGTGAAGAAATGAAAAAACTCTGTAGTCAGCAGATTGTTTCTCCTGTACGATGGACGAAGATCATGAATAACCTTGAAACCTCGTATCCTGACCTTCCTGTAGTGGAGTCGGGACCGAATAAAG
The DNA here is from genome assembly GCA_963676605.2 of Sphaerochaetaceae bacterium. Lineage (GTDB taxonomy): Bacteria > Spirochaetota > Spirochaetia > Sphaerochaetales > Sphaerochaetaceae > SABI01. The sequence continues at coordinate 7,675 of CAXXSP010000013.1, forward strand.
TCCTCAGCGGACTGTTCCGCGGTGTAGGCCGGGCATGTCTTCCGGCAGGTACGGTGGAAGCGATAGACGCATGTGTAAAGGAAGTGACAGATAATGAGTAATGGTATGTATGAGAAAAGGGCGCTGGTAACCGGCGGTTCCCGCGGTATCGGAAGCGGGATTGTCCGTGAGCTCGTGGAGAGGGAGTACGAAGTATTCTACTTCTCAAGAACGGCGAATGCAGAAGAGATTCCCCATTCCCACCACATCGAGGCAGATATGTCTGACCCCGCTTCGATCGAAGCTGCACTGAAGCATTTCTCCGAAGCGAGCGATTCAGTTGACGTTCTCGTCAATAATGCAGGAATCACCCGTGACGGCCTTCTTATGAGAATGTCCGGTGATGCCTGGGATCAGGTGATGAACGTGAACCTCAGAAGCGTCTACCAGGTCACCCAGTATATCTCGAAGATCATGATGAAGAAGAGACAGGGCTCGATCGTCTCGATCTCTTCCATCGTCGGTATCACCGGAAACGGCGGTCAGGCGAACTACGCAGCCTCCAAGGCTGCGATCATCGGCTTCTCCAAGTCGATGGCGAAGGAACTGAGCGCGAGAAATATCCGCGTGAATGTTGTCGCTCCCGGATTCATCGCCACTCAGATGAGCGATGCGATTCCCGAGAGCGCGAAAGAGAAGTTCATGGAACAGATTCCGATGAAGCGTATCGGAAGAGTTGAAGAAATATCGAAAGTTGTTGCATTCCTTGCCTCCGATGATGCCTCCTATATCACAGGACAGGTCATCACCGTCGACGGCGGAATGGTGATGTAAGGAGAGGATGAAATATGGAAACGAGAAGAGTCGTCGTTACCGGTATGGGCACTGTGAATCCCCTCGGTAAGAGAGTAGACGAATTCTGGCAGAACATCAAAAACGGTGTGAATGGTGTCGGAGCCCTGACGAAATTCGACTGCAGTGAATATGCGACCAAGATCGCCGCGGAACTCAGGGACTTCAATCCGACTGACGTGCTTGATAAGAAAGAAGTGCGCTCGGGAGCGGACTTCACCGTCTTTGCGCTCTACAGTACCGCAGAAGCCATGGAGATGGCAGGACTGGCAGAGGGCGGGTATGACCCGGACAGAACCGGAGTCTATGTCGGTAACGGTATCGGCGGATTCGAAGTTGTCGAGGACAACATGGAGAAGCTGTTCAGCCGCGGCCCCAGAGCCGTCGCTCCCCTCACCATTCCCAAGCTGATCACGAATGAGGCAGCCGGAAATATCTCAATCAAGTATAAGATCAACGGTCCCAGCGTGACCATCGCCACCGCCTGTGCCTCCGGTACCGATGCAATCGGCGCCGCCTTCCAGGCAGTGAAGTACGGCATGGTCGACACTGCGGTTGCAGCAGGTACCGAAGGTGCCATTACGAAGCTTGCGGTTTCAGGATTCAACAGAATCCAGGCTCTCTCGACGAACAACGAGAGTCCTGAGACAGCCTGTCGTCCCTTCGATGCCACCCGTGACGGATTCATCATCGGCGAAGGTGCGGGAACCCTGATCCTTGAGACCCTCGAGGGAGCCCTTGCACGCGGTGCGAAGATCTACGGAGAGATCCTCGGATACGGCATGACCAATGACGCGTATCACCTTACAGCTCCGGATCCGCAGGGTACAGGAGCCGCGAAGGCGATGAAGAAGGCGATTGAAGAAGCAGGACTGAAACCTGAAGATATCGACTATATCAACGCTCACGGCACGAGCACACAGGCGAATGACGTGATGGAGACGAATGCGATCAAGAAAGTCTTCGGCGAGTATGCCTACAAGCTGAAGGTCTCTTCCACGAAGAGCATGACCGGACACCTCGTCGGTGCCGCTGGTGCAGTCGAGTCGATCATCTCCCTCCTTGCACTTCAGGATCAGTTCTATCCCCCGACGATCAACTATCAGAATAAGGATGAGAACTGTGACCTCGACTATGTCCCGAACACGGGTGTCGAGGCCCCGATGCGTTACGCGCTGAGTGAGTCTCTCGGATTCGGCGGACATAACGGAGCACTTGTTTTCGCTCCCTACAAAGGATAGGAGAAACAGAGTATGGCAGAATACATGAGCGCCGAAGAGGCGTTGACACACAGATACCCGTTCCTTTACCTCGATAAGCTTACCGAGGTAACCGAAGACTACGTTGTCGGGGAACGTCATTTCCCCGCCGATGAACCCTTCTTCCAGGGACACTTTCCCGACTATCCCGTAGTCCCGGGAGTCATTCTCATCGAGAGCATGGCACAGACCGGCGGAGCCGGCCTGAGACAGCTCGGGATTCTCGAAGCGGGAGCTTTCTTCGTTCTTGCAAGCGTCGAGAAGGCGAAGTTCCGCAATCAGGTGCGTCCCGGAGATACCATCGTCATGAAGGTGGAGAACGTGAGAGTCTCGAAAGCGATGATCCGCCAGAAGGGCGTGATCACGGTCGACGGGAAGGTTGCTGCAGAAGCGACATGGATGTGTATCGTAGGAAAGAAGTAGGTATTAAGTATGATTATCAAAGAAAAGATCATGAGAAACGTATCCCTCACCGCACACCCGCAGGGGTGCGTGAGGCATGTTGCCGATCAGCTTGCTTACCTTGAAGGTAAGAAGGGCGAAATCGATGCCTCGGTTCTCCCCAAGAAGATTCTCGTCGTAGGCGGCTCCACCGGCTACGGCCTTTCCTCCCGTATGGTCCCTGCCGTCTACGCGGGCAGCGCTACACTGAATGTGAGCTTCGAAAGGGAACCGGCAGAGAAGAAGACCGCCACCCCCGGCTATTACATGAGTGAAGCCTTCGAACAGTGGGCTCATCAGAAGGGAATCTGGGCGAAAAGCATCAATGGAGATGCCTTCTCCCACCCCGTGAAGAAGGAAGCTGCCGATATCATAGAAGCCGAGCTCGGACAGGTCGACCTGATCGTCTACTCTCTTGCTTCTCCCGTGCGCACCGATCCCGATACCGGTGATATGTACCGCTCGGTGATCAAACCTATCGGAGACCCGTACACATCTCTTTCTCTCGATATGATGAAAGGTTCGATTGAGGAAGTCACGCTCGAAAGTGCTGATGAAGCGCAGATCGCCGACACCGTGAAGGTGATGGGCGGAGAAGACTGGAAACTCTGGATCTCCTACCTCAAGAAACGAAATCTCATCGCAGAGGGAGCAATCAGCGTCGCATACTCCTACATCGGACCCGAAGTGACCTTCCCGATGTACCGCAGCGGTACGATCGGACGGGCGAAGGAAGACCTGGAGAGAAGCGCTCACGAAATCACCGAAGAGCTCTCAGGATTGGGAGGAAAGGCGTTCGTCTCGGTCAACAAGGCACTTGTCACCCGGGCAAGCAGCGTTATTCCCGTTGTCCCCCTCTATATCTCCATCCTCTACAAGGTGATGAAGGAACGAGGCACCCATGAAGAGTGCACACAGCAGATCTTCCGTCTCTACAAGGACCGGCTCTACAGCGACGGACAGGTTCCTGTCGATGAGGAGGGAAGGATCCGTATAGATGACCTCGAGATGGAACCCTCGGTTCAGAAAGAAGTCATGGTCCGCTGGGAACAGCAGAGTGAGGGTGAGGAGCTCAAGGGAGGAGACCTTGAGGGTTTCCGTTCTGAATACTCCCACATTCACGGCTTCGGCTTTGACGGGATCGACTACGAAGCTGATGTCGATCCGAGGGTCGTCACTTTTCAGGCGTAAGACAGCATTCAAAGCTTGCTAAACTACTAAACGCATGTTAACATATCCAGTATGGATATCAGAGACGCTCTGGGCATCCTTTCACGGGATGCCCAGTATGATCTTTCCTGCGCATGCGGCACGAAGGATCCAGCAGAACACCGAAAGAGAAAAGACAGCGAATCCTGGATCTATCCGGTCACGGTTGGAGAAGGGGGGAGCGGTATCATGCTCAAGACCCTTCTGTCCAACAGCTGTACCGGTGACTGTCTGTACTGCCCCTTGAGGGAATCTCAGGATACCAGAAGAACCACCGTGCAGAGCGAGGCTCTCGCCCGCTTTTTCATGGACATGCTCAGAACCCGTCCTCTCATTGGAATCTTCCTCTCCAGCGGGGTGCTTTCCCATCCTGATTTCACGATGGACCGGCTCATCTCGACTGCCGAGATTCTCAGGAAGAAATACCGGTACCGCGGTTACATACACACGAAAATCATTCCGGGGGCTTCAGATGAGGCGGTCAGGACCGCTATGAAGTATTCCTCAGCTGTCTCGCTGAATATAGAGGCACCGGGGAAGGATCACTTCGCACACCTCTCTCATACCAAGAACTACAACGAAGATATCATCGGCACGCTCAAACTGATCTCCCGCCTGAGTGCGAAGGGAGGTGAGTTCCCTAAGGTGCACACCACCAGTCAGTTCATTGTCGGGGCGAGTGACGAAAATGACCGGGAGATTCTCTCGTATACCCAGAACATGTACAGTAACCTGAACTTTGACAGGCTCTATTTCAGCGCGTATCAGGGAGGGCTGGGAGATCCTTCTATCCCGGGTGAGATCAGATACAGAAAAGCACTGGAGAAGGAGTTTTCGCTCTCCTGGGAGGAGCAGAGCCCGACTCTCATGAGGGAGCACCGCCTTTACCAGGCAGACTATCTCTTCCGTCAGTACGGTTTCTCATTTTCCGATCTCTCCTTTCAGAGTGACGGCTCTCTCGATCTCTCGCGTGACCCGAAACAGACCTGGGCGGATCTCAATCCCCAGTTCTTTCCTGTCTCCATGAAACGGGCATCGAAGAGTGACATCATGAGGGTTCCCGGTATCGGTCCGGTGACAGCAGGGAAGATTGTCTCTCTGAGAAAAGAGGGTACACTGACCGATCTTTCTCAGTTACCTCTCTCCCGTTCCGCGTTCAGGAAAGCCTTTCATTATATAACGCTTTAGGTATCCAATGATGATAAATATGTGAAAAATGTATGAGAAAACTGAGAAAACACTTCTCAGAGCGTTCTCACTCTGTTACATTTTTTCTAGATATTTTTCTCAAGGAGTACCCATGGTGTATTCAACTCTTATGATTATCGGGAGTCTCGGTCTCTTCCTCTTCGGAATGAAAACGATGAGTGACGGCATACAGAAAGCCGCAGGAGACCGTCTCCACTCCATACTGAACTTTATGACAGGGAACAGGGTGATGGCGGTCCTGACGGGCTTTTCCATCACCGCGATCGTCCAGTCCTCCTCGGCCTCGACGGTCATGGTCGTATCCTTCGTCAACGCGGGACTTCTTTCCCTCTCCCAGGCCATCGGGGTCATCATGGGAGCGAATATCGGTACGACGGTAACCGGCTGGATAGTCGCGATTCTCGGATTCAAGGTGAAGATGTCGGCCCTCGCACTTCCCGCCATCGGAATCGGCTTCATCCTGATCCTGGTAAAGAGACTCAATAAACAGGATCTGGGACAGACCCTCATCGGGTTCGGACTCCTGTTCATGGGACTCGACTACCTCAAGGGTTCAGTCCCTGATATTTCCTCTCACCCCGAGATCCTTCAGTTTGTCGCTCAGCTTACCGGCCACGGAATTCTCAGTTTCTTCCTGTTTGTCCTCATAGGTACCGTACTGACCATTATCGTACAGTCCTCATCGGCAGCCATGGCGATCACACTCACCATGGCCTATGCAGGCTGGATCGATTTTCCGACTGCGGCATCAATCGTTCTCGGTGAGAATATCGGAACGACTGTGACCGCGTATCTCGCCTCGATCGGCACCAGTGTCAATGCCCGAAGAGCCAGCAGGGCTCACACCCTGTTCAACCTCTTCGGTGTTGTCTGGATGGCGTTCCTCTTCACCCCCTTCCTCCACCTGGTTGATATCCTCGTCCCGGGTGCAATCTTCGGATCAGCCGCCGACTCGACAATCCTTCCCGCTCACCTGGCGATGTTCCACACCCTGTTCAATATCCTGAACACGTTCATCTGTATCTTCTTCGTACCCCAGTTTGCTTCTATCGTGAAAAAGCTGGTACCGGATGATCCCTCGGCTCCCGAGTCGTATTCTCTCAAGTACATCAGCGCCTCTATTCAGGATACACCGGAACTCTATCTCCTCACCGTGAAGAGAGAACTCAACAAGATGGCCGATATCGTCTGTGACATGTTCAGCGGCTTCTGGGATATCTTCTCCAACCCGGATAAGAAGATGGGCAATGAGGTGGAAGAGTACAAGAGGATGGAAGACCTGACTGACAAGATGCAGGTGGAGATCACAAGGTTTCTCTCACAGTGCTCAATGGACAATATGAACAAGGTCAGTGCCTCGAACGTCTATTCGATGATGAGAATCACGAATGAGCTGGAGAGTGTCGGTGACAGCTGTTTCAACCTGATTATCCTGTGCGAAAGACGCTATAAGAACAAAATCGATTTTGATGCTGAGACGCTTGAGCAGCTCACTCCGTATATCGCACTGGTCACCCGGTTCATCGGGTTCATCAAGAGCCACCTGAACGAACACGTGGACTCTGAGAATATGGCGGTTGCAGTGCGGATCGAGACAGAGATCAACCTGATGAGAAGAACTCTGAGAGACTCTGCCTCTGATAAGATGCAGAGTGGAGGTGATGTCACCGGAGGTCTCATGTATATCGACATCGTACGTCACGTAGAGCAGATCGGTGACCACTGCATGAATATCACGCAGTCACTCGAGCAGATCCGCTGATACCTCAGCTGTCTGACTTGTAGATATCACAAACCAGAGGGGAGCTCAAGAGGCTCTCCTCTTTTTTCGGGTGCTCATTTCCTCACTATCGCTTATACTGAAGATCAGAAGGAGAAGAGTAATGCGTTTCATCTGTACACAGTGTGACCGGGAATATCCTGAAGATACCTCTGCCTATCAGTGCGAATGCGGAGGACTGCTCTCCTGTGCCTACGAGCATGAAGGAACAGACAGGAATGAGTGGAGTTTGTGGAGGTACGGTTCCGTCCTTCCTCCCTTCTCTGACAGCCTGATCTCCTCTGTCTCGATGGGTGAGGGGGCAACCCCGCTCTTCAGTCTTGAAGAGAATCTCCTCGCGAAGGGTGAGTACTATATGCCGACCCTCAGCTTCAAGGACAGGGGTGCTGTGATGCTCGCTTCCCACATGAAAGCGATAGGGGTCAGAGAGTGCGCCATAGACAGCAGCGGAAACGCCGCGACAGCTGTCGCAGCCTATTGCGCACGCTCGTCCATCTCCTGTGAGGTATTTGTGCCTGCTGCCACAGGCAGGAAGAAAGTAGAGCAGATAGCGATGTACGGGGCACAGATTCATCTCATCGAGGGCTCTCGTGAAGCAAGTGGGAAAGCTGTGAGAGAGTTCGTACAGGAGAGTGGAGCCTACTATGCCTCCCACATCTATAATCCTCTGTTCTTCGAAGGAACGAAGACCTACCTGTACGAGATACGTGAGCAGCTGGGAGGTTCCCTCCCTGATATACTCATCGTTCCGGTGGGGAACGGCACACTGCTTACGGGAGTCTATCTCGCCCTCCGGGAGATGCACGTACAGAAGGTTCCTCTCATTGTTGCTGTTCAGGCTTCAGCCTGCGCTCCTCTCTCCTCTGCATATAACGGGACCTCTTCTTCCTCCGTCTCTCCGACTCTGGCCGAAGGGATCGCGATAGCGGAGCCTGCACGACTGAATGCTCTTGTGAACATACTTCAGGAGCTCAAAGGACTCTGCCTTGAAGTGAGTGAACAGGAGATAGAATCCGCCCATACGGATCTGGCAGCCCGGGGAATGTCAGTCGAATTCACCAGCGCAGTCAACTATGCAGGCTACAGGAAGCTTGTGAGGGAGTATCCTGAGCTGGGTGGAAAGAAGAGTGTTCTTCCCCTCTGCGGAGCAGGCTTGAAGAGTCTGTAAATCTCTCCCCGTCGCGTGGTATGTTCTCTCAATCCTTCGTGTAGAGATTGTGCGGAGGGAAGGGGATGATGAAAAGCCCGGTGAGAAGAATGACAGAAATGCCTACTCCTACGATACCGCTCATCTGATAGGAACCTGTTGCTCCCTTGATGATGCTGAACAGCCATGGACCAACAGCGCTGCCCGCAACAACGACAGAGGTCGCCAGTCCCGTGATCGCCCCGATATGTTCCGTCCCGTACAGCTTCGGGAAGGTGACGGCAAGAAGGGTTCCGAAGAAGCCGCTTGCCATACCGAACGATGCGATCATGAGAGGGATGCCTACGGGAGTATCGATGACGAACATCGAGAGGGATGCAAGGATGTTCGAAAGGCCGAAGAGTCTGAACAGGTGCGTCAGCTGAATCCTGTCGCTTGCATAGGAACTGAAGAAACTACCCGCTATCGAGACGACGGCAATGGGTAGGAAGATTGACACCGCTTCGGCTGCGTCCGCACCCTGGTCAGCGAATATGGAAACGACGTGGAAGGTAAACCCTGTATTGAAGAGGGAGAAGAAGCCGAAGCTTCCTACGAGGATCCAGTAGAGAGGGCGTTTTCTCACTTCACCTACTGTAAGCTGCAGGCCTGTATCGACCACCTCCCTTTTTTTCTTTCTCCTTACTTCGATGCCCTGCTCCATCTCAAGTGAACAGGACGCAGGGTCCTTGCGGTACAGAAGGAGAGACAAGGGGAGGAAGATAAGCAGGAGCAGGAGGGCCATCGCAATAAAGGCTCCTCCTGCCGTGAAGCGGTCGATCATTCCCTGAAGGACACGGGGAGCGTAGGAGAAGGTGAAAGAGGTAATCACTCCGAGTATCCCTGAAGTGATTCCCCTGTGGGTGCTGAACCACCGGGCAAGTGTTGCACGGGAGACCATCGTAATGGCTCCCTGTCCGCTCATGCGGATACCGAAGAACCCGAAGGTCATCAGGATGAGGGCTGCTATGGAGCTCCCGCTGCCCGTAATCTGTGTGAGTGCGGCGAGGATCCGGTCGCTGAAAGCCAGGTAGATAAGAAAGAGAGCGAGGATTCCTGTTGCAAGGGCCGAGGTCACTCTCGGTCCCTTCCTGTCGTAGAAGAGGCCGGTGAACGGGGCGACGAAACTGCTCGCGAGTGTTCCTATCATGTAGGCTGTACTTATCTGTATTCTCGAGATATCAAGCGAGGCGATGAAGTGATCGGTGAAGACCGAGACGCCCATCGTCTGCCCGGGAATGCTTGCAATGATCCCAAGTGAGGAAATGAATAGGATGACAAACCCGTAGTAAAACGGTAACCGGTTTATAGCGAAGCGGCTCCCGCTCCTGCGGAAGGGTATATATTTCATAGTGCTTTTACGTCCGTATGTGAGGAATACCCATGATGATTGCATGAATCGGGAGAAGAAGCAAGGAGGGGATGAAACGAACATGAACGAATGTCCCCTCCCTGTAACAGCAGGAGTATCTTACCTTCTCTGTTCCTTTCTCCAGAGCACGGAAAAGGTGAGGAGGTAGATCATCTGGGCTGCCGCCTGAATGATCTCCGGTTTTGAGTACCACCCGATCAGCACGTTCCCGGCGATACCGATTACCCCTGTTTTATGGTCGAGTACGGTACCGCCCAGGTTGTACACTCTTGCGAATATCGCGGCATCTGAAGACAACAACTCAAGTGTCTTCAGTGCAGAAAGGAATTCGTGTATTGCATATCCGAAGAGGTAGGCACCCTGAAGAATCAGGTAGATGAGTGTGATCCTGAATACTGTCCTGATATTGACGCGGATAAGCGAGGAATAGATCAGGTACGAAAGAACTGCCGCTATGAGAACTCCTGAGAGCGTTCCCGTCAGATAGGACCCCTTCGCCTCTGCAGTAAAGGCGAACAGCGCGATTTCCGCTCCCTCTCGTGCAACTGCGACAACGGCGAGCAGGAAAAGTCCCCTGGCTGAAAGATTCAGGTTGACTGACTTCTTCACATCACCTGCGATATCACTGCCGTGACGCAGCATCCAATAGATGAAGTACGTGATGAACAGGACGGCGATAAGAGATGCCCCCGCTTCCCACAGCTTGCCGACCGCTGCGCTGCCCTGAGAGAGCGTTCCGGAAAGTATCCACAGAACAGCACCGAACAGGAGGGAGAGTACGATGCCTCCCGCCATCCCTTTTTTCACCGATCTGTTCAGATCGGTTCTCTTCAGATTATGAAGGTACTCCAGAATCAGTGCGATGATGAGAAATGCTTCAAGGCCTTCACGGAGGCCGATAATAAAACCGGGTATAATCTGACTCAGACTGGTGACTCCTTATGTCTAGGAAGATATCTAGCATGTTTATACGAGTTAATCAAGACTTATAAAGTAGTAATTAAGTATGAAGCTGAAGATACGTATAAAATAAAGAATGTGAAAATAAAGTTAATACATGTTATTCATTGATGAGAGAGGCTTCTGCTGCCCGGCTTTCTTCTCTTCTCTCCGCTTCTCCATGCCCCTTGAATCTCGGACGTTGCTGTGATACACATAGATAGATGCTTTATGTATAAGGAGGTTCAGGCAGTGAGTATCAGCAAAACACGTTCGGCTCTGTATAAGGCGGCACGGATCCTCGGAGATGTTCAGGCTGTGAAGAAGGGAAGGGTCGGGAAACGTCTGCTCCGCAGGACGACAGGACGTGCCACATCCCGCCTTCTTAAAAAGCTTTTCAAATAAACACCTAATTCTGCCTCCATGTCTCTCAGAAAAACATAGAAGATACACGACTGCCGAGAGAGGGTTGTCCAATGCTCTCAGGCAATTCAGTTTGTCTGGAGGGTGAAGGATTTTCCATATCTATAGATGCGTATTAAGTAAAAATACTTTTTAATAAAAAATATTTTAATAAAAAGTATTTTTACTACTAGATTTGTAAGTACGTTTATTGTAGGATATACATGAAAAGGAGAATTCCCCCTATGTTCGTAGGCAGAGAGGCAGAACTCAAGGATCTCAAGAACCTATTCCTCTCCGATACATTCGAATGTATTGTAGTGTACGGAAGAAGGAGAATCGGAAAAACCTCGCTGATTTCAAAAGCATGCGAGGGAGTGCGGACAATATTCCACCTCTCTACAATTACAACAGAAAAGAAGACTCTGTCCGACCTGTCTACCTCAGCGTTTGAGGGTTTGGGTGAGGGAGATGGTCTTGAATTTCGAACATTGGATGCCTTTCTTCAATATATTCACTTGAAAGCTCTTGAGGAGACTCTCGTGCTTGTGATCGATGAGCTGCCTTTTCTTGTGAAATCTATTTCAGATGCAATGGGTACTTTACAGAGATTTATCGATTTGAAGTTTCCTGATTCAAAGCTTAAATTGATACTTTCAGGATCTTCCGTGTCCTTCATGGAGCATCAGGTACTGGGTGAGAAGAGTCCTTTGTATGGTCGGAGAACTGCCCAGTTCAAGTTGAGACCTTTTGGGCTGAAAGAAACATCTATGATGTATGCAGGATCACAGGAAAATACGATTCTGATTCAACTCTTTACGGGAGGTATTCCTCTCTATGTATCATACTTCTCTCCTAAAGAATCAATAGAAGATGGTGTTGGTCGTCTGTTTTTTAACAGTAACGGACTCTTATATAATGAACCAATGAACATTTTGAACATGGAAGTTAATGAGCCTCAGACTTTCTTCACTGTTCTGGAATTGATCTCTCGCGGAGCAAACAAACAATCAGAACTTGCAGATAAAATCGGGATGTCCGTTCCCAATATTAAATATTATCTCACGATTTTACAGAATATGGGTATCATTGAGAGAAAGTTTCCTTTGGGTGAGACAAATCGGAAGAAAAGCATCTGGTTCATTAAGGATCACTTGTTCAACTTTTATTTTACTCACGTATATCCATTCAGATCCCTTATCGAACGGGGTGTTACTGATGGTGTCATTTCACGATTCAGAAACACGTTGTCGGCGTATGTCGGAAAGCCTTTTGAGGAACTGTGCAGAGAGTATGTATTGAACTATTCCATGCTGCCCATTACCAGTATCGGTTCATGGTGGGGGACAGATCCTCGCTCAAGAAGAGAAGAGGAAATTGATGTGGTAGCAAAGACGTATGATGGTGATACTCTTTTTGGAGAGTGTAAGTATACAAACGAGCCAATCGGTATTCGTATCTATACTGACCTGATCAGGATCAGTATGAACATACCCTGCAACAGAAACAGATATTATTGGTTTTTCTCCAAATCAGGCTTCACAAAAGAAATGTACAGAAAGGCAGAAAACAATATGTCGATTCACCTTGTGGAATTGAAGGATTTTTTCGAGTTTTAATACCATAAGAAATCCACAGGCTAGGCCTGTGGTGCGGTAGGAGGTTATACCCGAACAATTGTTATTGAAAGAAGGGCCCCCTGTGATACAGTTGAATAGCGGTTCACAACGCATTCGAACAGAAAACAGGAGACCCAATGACAGAACAGAGTTTAGCACACACGTGCTGGGATTGCACATACCACATCGTGTGGATACCAAAGTATCGCAAGAAGGTGTTATATGGTGAGTGCCGAGAGGAACTGAAAAGTATACTCCGGCAACTATTGGATATGAAAAAGATAGAGATCGTGGAAGGATCCATAAGCAAAGATCACATCCACTTGAGCGTGAGAATACCGCCAAAAGAAGCGGTGTCAAAGATCATGGGCTATCTGAAAGGAAAGAGTGCCCTGATGCTGTACGACAGACACCCAGAATGGAGGCGGAGAACCGGTCGAGATAGAACTTTTTGGGCACGAGGGTACTATGTGAGCACAGTTGGAATCAACGAAGAGGTGATCAAAAAGTACATCCGGAATCAGGAAGAAGCTGACCGGTTCGGAGACGAATAAAGAACCCCTTTAGGGGTTGCGAGTAATAGATGCAGTTGTGAATCGCAGCTTTAGCTGCAGCTGTAACAGGCCCTTATAGGGCGAATATCAAGCCACCGGCTATGCCGGTGGTCATGACTACGTGCAAAAAACTTGCAGATGAAACATCTGTGTCAGATTCAGAAAAAAACAGGTACGTATTTCCATTGAATATGTTCAAGTGTTCAGGTCTGTGTGAGGTTTGTGGGAGCATGTGTTATAAACTGAGCAATTAGACGATATCTCATGAGGTCTGACCTGATCTTTTTCGGAAAGTATCATCATTCACCTAATCTTTACATTCACAACAGGTTCTCTTTATTCGGGCATAGTATTCTTCGGTTGAAATTAAAAACGGAAAAGGAATCAGAATAAGATTCCGAAGGAGTTTTCCATGAATAAGAGATCAATCGTTTTACTGCTTGCATTAGTGTTTCTCATGATCAGCGGATCACTGTTCGCCTATGGCGGTTATAAAGGATCATTCCAGGGGCGTGCCCTTCTGAGTGAAGAAGAGCTTGCCGAGATAGAAACTGACAGTGAGTCAGTCTCCTGGATCCCCGGACAGAGAGGAGCTGGAATGTGGATGAGTGATGAAGCCACGCAGGCAGCTCTGATGAACCGTCAGGGAAATGCACGCGGGTCAGCATACTATGCCGATGGCGTACACCCGATGGCACGGCAGGCGGGAGTGAGAAACGCTGGATACACCTACGGTTCCATGAGAGGTCAGGCAGCAGGTTCCTTTGCTCAGATGGGTCGGGGCGGTTATCAGAATGCTTCCTACACAACGAGAGGAATTGCCCAGCAGAACCCGATGGGCCGAACAGGGTATCAGAATGCATCCTACTCCATGATGGGTCGCGGTTCCTACCAGAATGCATCCGTCGGTATGAGAGGCGGCTATGCATCAGCTGCACAGACTGGATACCGCATGGATCCTGAAGAGTGTATCTATCTGCAGAGCGGAGAACGTCAGTTCCTGAATCAGGAAGACAGGGGCTTCACAGGCCGTCAGGCAGCAGGCAGAATGGGTTATACCCGTTAAGAGAGAGGTAAATTATGAATACGAAAAAAATTGGACTTATCACCATGATATTCCTTCTTGCAGGCACAGCGTTCCTGGCCGCAGAGGGCGTCACTGAAGAACAGCTTGCAGCTATCGAACAGGAAAGTGTCTACGAAGCATCCGCTGTAAGCGAAGAAGACGGTATCCTTCTCATGAGAGAAGAAGAGAAGCTGGCACGGGATGTGTACCTTGCACTCTACGAGAAATGGAACATCAATGTATTCAATAACATCGCCCGCGCAGAGCAGCAGCATATGGATTCAATGGCATATCTGATGGATCAGCAGGGGATTGCAGACCCGGTCGCCTATGCGGCTCCCGGAGAGTTCACGATCGAAAAGATCGACAATCTGTACACTTCCCTTGTCGAGCAGGGGTCAGAATCACCGGTAGCGGCTCTCAAGGTCGGAGCTCTGATCGAGGATCTCGATATCGCAGATCTCGAGGAGCTTCTGGCAGGAACTGATGATCAGCTGACAATTCAGGTGTATCAGAACCTGATCGCAGGAAGTGAGAATCATATGAGAGCCTTCATGAATCAGCTTAGTATGTACGGTGAGACGTATGAGCCCGCCTACATCACTTCTGAGAGAATGGACGGTATTCTCTACGGTTCCATGGGCATGGGCAATGCCGGATCAATGGGACGCGGAGCACCATCGAACAGCAGAGGCGGCGGCCACCACGGGTGGAACTGACCTCGAAAAAAATAGATCTGCAGCCGGGAAAGATTACTCCCGGCTGTAATTTTGTACGACGGGCATGTCATCATTCTTGGGTGAAAGTCCCAAGGGGCGTAGTTGTCAACGAACCCGATAGCGACTTGCAAGTTTCACATCGTGAGGTGTGGGAGAGAGGAAGCAATAGCGAAATCGTGGCCTGACGAACAGAAACCTGATAGTAGGCGACCAAAGGGGACAAGCTGACAAAATACAGTAAAATCCAAAAGACAATATAACCTTTGGGCGTAAATCGGGTGGGTAAACGAGGAAAGAATGATGGCTTATCCCGTGAGGTCTCCACAGCGTACGAGGCTGCAATATCGCTTATGACGACGTAGTAACAACGAATGTGGAGAAGTCAGCAGAAGCCGTAGTAGTGACTGAGGAAACAGTCACGAAGGGCTGAACAACCAAATACCTTTCGAAAAGGAAAGGTCTGTCTGTGAATCCGAACGGCAATAGGCCTAGACAGGGGATGATACAGACGGAAAGGAAATTATGAGAAAGGAAGACAGGTCAACACCGAACACAGAACTGTGTGAACAGCTGATTTCCTCCGCGAACATCCAGGATGCGATAAAGAAAGTGATGCAGAACAGAGGTTCTGCAGGCATTGACGGTATGGGAGTTGATGAACTCCCAGCGTACTTTAACGCACATGGGAATGAAATTTGCGAACAGATTGTCACACGGACGTACAAACCTCAACCGGTACTTCGAAGAGAGATACCGAAAGATAATGGAGGTGTACGTCTGCTTGGAATACCCACAGCAGTGGATAGAGTAATCCAGCAGGCTCTTGTGCAGGTACTGACCCCCGTATTCGAACCGACATTCAGTGACCACAGCTTCGGCTTCAGACCGAACCGGAGTGCTGAAGATGCGGTTCGACTCGCCCAGACCTACATGTCCGAGGGCTACAAACACGTAGTCGATCTCGATCTGTCCAAGTTCTTCGATACAGTGAATCATGACATACTCATGGGACTGATAGACAAGTACATGGATGACAAGGACGTGAGGAGACTCATCTACGTATTTCTTAAAAGCGGAGTGATGACAAACGGAAGTATGATGGCGACAGCCCTCGGGACTCCACAGGGAGGCCCACTGTCACCGCTTCTTTCGAACATCTATTTAACCCCCTACGACAGGGAACTGGAGAAGAGGGGATTGAAATTCGTGAGATACGCTGATGACTGCAACATATTCACCAAGAGTAAGAGGTCATCTTACCGAGTGAGAGACAATGCGAAAAGCTACCTTGAGAGAAAACTGCAACTGACAGTGAACATGGAAAAGACGGAAGCGAGAAGAGCCGTAGGCTCAACTTTCCTCGGCTTCACATTCCTAACCGATGGGGAAAAAGGTCGACTTGGAATAACCCGACCTCAAGAAAAGAAACTGAAGAAACTTAAGGATCGGATACGACTCATCACGAAACGTAATCGTGGTGTAGCCATAGAAGTTGTCATTAGGGAACTCAACAGTGTTTTGAGAGGATGGATTGGTTATTTCGCTAGAAGCTTCATCAAGGGCTACCTTGAAGATCTCATGGGATGGATTCGGAGGCGAATCCGTCAGTATCTATGGAAACAGTGGAAGAACGGCAGAAACAGGAAACACCGGCTCAGGCAACTGGGGATTGAAGAATGGAAACTGGCAAAATGGAAGCTTGGAAGCAACTCGTACTGGAAGATGTCAAATGCTGTGAAGATACTCATGAAAAATGAGTTAATCCATAAACAGTATGGACTTGTGGATGCAGTGGAATATTATGAAAAACTCCATGCAAAACGCATGGAGAAGGACGGTATTGTACTCGATTGGCGGTACAATAGTCTGTTTGGTTGAACCGCCGTATGCCGAACGGCACGTACGGTGGTGTGAGAGGTTGGGGCCTAACGGCCCCCGCCTACTCGATTTGTCTTCTCAGTTGTTATTCTTATATAACCAGGAGGTGAAACATGATAAGGATAAAGTACTGTGTCCTTGCAGGTGTCCTCACCGTCGTATTGATCGTTCTCGTCGCAGTCGGCGGTTGAGATAGAGTTTCCTACTTAGTTGATTATGCCAAGCTGTGGCTTTTGTTCTTCGTCTGCTGACGTGAAGAACTTTTTTTACATTCCTGTAAAGAAATGTATCCACTATCTTCAAGCTGAACGCACCATATCTCTCTGATGCTTGATTGAGGCTGTGAGGACTGGATGCGGTTTTAAGGACAGGAATAGAGGTTGTTTCCTGGAGCCTCCCCTGACATAACAGAAATTTGTATATGGTGTATTTCTGACATACATTACTGAAATATGTACATGATAAAAAAATACTTTCAAATAAATCCTTATTTATAATTGAGATATGTCTCCTGTGTGACACGTCTTATGACAGAACAAGGTGTTTTTATATACAAGTACACTTTATTTTTACGTTTAAATAGTGTAGACTATGGAAAGCTTAACCCGATATATTCTACCGCCCCGTGAAACTAAACTGATCTATGGAGAGACACTGATGACTGCAGCAATCAGAAGATGGAGTTCCCGTTTCCGTGCAGGGTATCACGGAGGAGGTATGCTCTTCTGGAAAAAAGACATGGACGGCAATATCTCTGTCTTTCTCGGAAAGAGGAAACACGGTGTAGACAAAGGGCGCTGGTCACTGCCCGGCGGCGGCTGGGAGTACGGCGACGGTCTTGCTGCCGACGGATCAAGGAACTACCACAGAACCGCTCTCCGGGAATCCCGGGAAGAGACCGGGTATGAGATACCCGAGCAGGATGATGTGACCAGAATCTGGTCAATTCATATCCCCTTCTTCCATTTCGAAGTATTTGATTACCGTATGAGAGAACTGAATGCTCTTTTCATTCTTGATACTGATGAATTCTCTGAAGGTAAATGGTTTTCCATTACGGCACTTCCTGATTCACTTGAATGGTTTGTTCCTCTTCAGATTCATAATCTTGAAAAGAAGCTGGTCAGGAGAGAGAAACTCAAGGACGTTATTCTCGTATCAACACGATTCTGATGATATTCTCCGATAAAAAAACGGTCAGACTAACTGACCGTTTTTTTTGTGGTGTGGGAGAGCCGATTAATAGGCTTCGTCGTGCACGCCGGCAACCGCTCGTCCTGAGGGTTCATTCATCTTTTTGAATGCCTCATCCCATTCAAGAGCGGTCTGGGTTGAACAGGCTACCGATGCTTCATGAGGAACGCACTTGATTGCAGACTCCGAGGGGAAGAACTCTTCATAGATAGAGCGGTAATAGTACTCTTCCTTGTTCAGCGGAGTGTTTGTCGGGAAGCGGTGGTGAGCATTCGCGAACTGCTGATCAGTCACCTCGGTGCTCGTGAGCTCTCTCAGGGTATCGATCCAGCTGTATCCTACGCCGTCACTGAACTGCTCCTTCTGGCGCCATGCGATCTCCTTCGGGAGAAGGTCATCGAAAGCTTCACGGAGCATATGTTTCTCGATCTTCACCTTACCGGGAACCTTGCTCGACATCTTGTCGGCGGGGTTCTGTGTCATGGCGACATCGATGAATTCGAAGTCAAGGAAGGGCACGCGTCCTTCCACACCCCCATGCTGCAAGAGACTTGTTCGCTCTGAGGCAGTCATAGAGATGCAGCTTGCTGAGCTTTCTCACGGTTTCATCGTGGAAATCCTTTGCTGAAGGAGCCTTGTGAAAGTAGAGGTAACCGCCGAAGAGTTCGTCGGAGCCTTCTCCGCTCAGTACCATCTTGATTCCCATTGACTTGATGACGCGAGCCATCAGGTACATCGGAGTTGATGCTCTGATCGTTGTGATATCGTAGGTTTCCAGATGGTAGATGATATCTTTGAGGGCATCGAGCGCTTCCTGAATCGTGAACTCGATCGCGTGGTGCACGGTGCCGATATGATCGGCTGCAATCTGTGCGGCTTTCAGGTCGGGAGACCCTTTGAGACCGATCGCGAAGGAGTGAAGCTGAGGCCACCAGGCATCTGCCTGATCGTGAGTCTCTACTCTCTTTTTCGCATATTTCATCATGATGGCGGCGATGATCGAAGAATCGAGACCTCCACTGAGAAGGACTCCGTAGGGAACGTCACTCATCATCTGGCGTTTGACAGCAGCTTCAAGGCTCTCTCTGACCGCCTGTACGCTGCTGGTATTCTCTTTTACTGCATCGAAGGATTCCCACTCACGGGAATACCATCTCTGCGGCTCATTCATGCCGCTGGTGAAATAATGTCCGGGAGGGAATTCTTCGAAGTGAGCACAGACGCCTTCGAGGCTCTTGAGCTCACTTGCGATATAGTACTGTCCTTCCTTATCCCATCCGTGATACAGAGGGATGATACCGATGTGATCACGTCCTACGAGGAAGGTGTCGGTATTGCTGTCATAGAGTGCAAAGGCATAGATTCCGTTGATATCTTCGAAGAAGTCTGTTCCCTTGTCACTGTAGAGTGCGAGGATCGCCTCACAGTCGCTCTGGGTCAGGAACTCATAGCTGTCCTTATACTTCTCCCTGATATCCTGATGATTATAGATCTCCCCGTTCACCGCAAGTGAAAGCGAGCCGTCTTTGCTCTTCAGGGGCTGTTTGCCGCTGAACGGGTCGACGATCGAGAGGCGTTCATGTGCCAGAACACAATTATTCGATGCGAATACCCCTGACCAATCCGGTCCGCGATGTCTAATCTTCTTAGACATTTGAATCACACGCTCACGCATGTCACCGATTTCATCTGTGATGTTGAATGCTCCAACAAATCCACACATGTCCTACCTCCTGTTATAAAAATTGATACGTCCTATGACGTATTGGGAATATAATTGGCTACGCTAACGACTTTTATATAAATGTGTCAATGAGTTGGCTGAAAAAAGCTTTTAATTTTTCATGATCCTACAATTCTGTATGGAATCTATACTTCCTTTGTGTTCTTTTTTGCGTTTTCTGAAACATGCCTCTCTCTATGTGGCTGTAAACCGAAAATGAATTTTTCCTCCTTGTTATAGGTATCTTCCGAGTGCATCCCGAGGTCTCTCGGGCTGCCTCTTCCAGTCTTTTATCGGATCGATTGGAGCATTTTCCATCTCCTCATTGATGCGTTTCATCAACAGATCATATTCCTCTGCGGAGAAGGAATGCTCCTCACACAGAGTATCAAAATCACTATGATTAGATCTATGTTTCATACATCACCATCACCCACATCCCATATTCTCCAGCCACCAGTGGCTGATGATCTGGTCCCGCTGAGCCCTGTAGTCGGCGAGACACCCATCCCATACAGAATCAGGAAGAGCTCTCACATGTCCACTTTGGTCAGTGACATAACGGCGAACCCAGGATGCAATCATGTCACCATTGCTATCTGCTACAATCTCCTGTAGGTTTTCCAGCAGCCACTCCTGCTGATCGATCATAAGAGAGAACAGGAAAGCAAGGTCCCGGCTCTCTTTCGCACAGAGTCTGCGAGGCTTAGGTTTTATCTTGATCTTACTCATAGGTACTCCTCCCTCGGCTTGGCAATATGGGTCTTCGTGGAGTGAGAAATGATGATCTCCAGGGGTGATCAGGAGCAGGTTTTACCTGCGGCCTCGGTCGTGGTGCCGGTTCGGGGTCAAATTCTTTGCTGTGAGAGCTTCTCTTCGGTATTTCTTTGAGGATGTAGAGTTCGTCCTTAATGCTTGCCAGCAATGTGCCGTCAAACGCTTTGATGACAAATACCTTCGTTCCTGTCACAAAGAGTCGAGGATGCCGAGATGGAGGATCCTGTGCCCAGGGTTGGTAATAGGCGTTGTGGTACCTGATGCTGTTTCCAGCATCGATGGTACGTTATGCAAGAAATTGATACGGGAAGGAAGGTCCCTGTTCATCCTTCTCGTCTTTGAAAACTGTGCATTGAATGTGCTCAGGTAGTCCCACAGGAAGGTATTCGCCTCCTCGATTAGTAATGCCTGACGGGCAAGTTCCACCGGAACATGCAGCGTGCGATTCATACGCTCTACGCGCGCCTTGAACTGTGGAGTTGATGTGACTCTGCAAGCGGCAGTGCTGGGTGAAGGTGTCCTTCTCCTTCAGGTTTTGCAGAAAAAACCGTCCTGCTCGGTTCTAATGTGTAGGGATGCCGTAACGCATAAGGATGATCCTACAGCACATGGTAGTACCCCTTCAGGTTTCCTGAGTGTCAAACCAGGCTCCTACGAATCATCAACAGCGACATGCAGGTGCCATTTACTTCCAAGCTCGCTTGCATCCATCTGGATCAGTTCTCCGAAATATTTACTGCGAGACCTTCGGGGATGGGCCTCTGCACCGTCAATCATACAGAAGGCCGCATTGAAACTCAAATGCTCTTTTCTGGCCGTCATTCGCAGTTTTTTCTCCATCTTCCTCCTGGTCGCCTTCTTGGAGCAGGGAGAGACGAAGCATTCTTGCACCGTTCCGTCGGAAATACAGATGCCTCATCCCTGAGGATCTCCATGAAATGGGTAAAACGTATTGCACGTGTCTCTGTACACGCTCCACAAGCTTTCTCGTCTCCTGCGGATCGCAGGCTGACGTCCCTTGTTACGGTGGCTGAACAGCTACATCTCCGCTTTCACCATTTTGTGTACTTCACGAGCGTTTTTCGGGTACACCCCTTTGTTCTGATGGCCGTGTCGGTACAGCCCAGCTCAACAAGTGCAGTATCCTGCTCATGAGAATCTTCTGCTAACCTCCCGGACGGTTTAGATCAAAGCGGTATCTGCATCCTCATTTCACAGATTTCCGCACTCCAGGAGATCGAAGAACCTGCAAAGATTCTTATTGCCGAGAAGATACCTCAGCCAGTGATTCCCAAGTTCTTGAAGAACGATGAAGCGATATGTCTTCTCTAGACATACCGCGACCGATGAGGCTCAGACCGTTGCTTCAAATATTCCTCTGAACCAGGATCTCCTAATAGGCTCTCGTTCGCTCGTCTCGCCACGTTTTGCCGTCCAGCACCGACTGAATCCGATGTATATTGCGAACAATGTCGTTGGGGTAGTGTGTTGAGTAATGACCCTCTTCAAGGCAATGGCCGACGGTGAATCGTCGTCTTTCCCGTCGGCTGTATACCTGATGCGTCTCTTACGGGAGAATACATAGGCGAGACTCCGGTACCAGCTTGCCATTGCCTTTTCTTAAGGAGGAAGATCTCTTGGCCAAGCGGTGGTACTCGTTGCTATATGGAGAGGAAGTTTCTGTCGGCGAAACTAACTTGGGGCTTCCTCTTCACTTCTCCTTTAGGGATTTTTTCTCCCTCTTACTTTTCCTTCTATTAAACCACACCTCTCTCTCCTCATGGAAATATTCATTTGAGATTACTTCAGGAATTTTCTTATTCGGTTTAGTTCTGAAACATGCCTCTCTCTATGTGGCTTGGTGATCACTCAACAGGAACTTCAGGTACTCCATGAGATCAGTAATATCCTTGATGAGAATGAAGAGATCAAGGGTATTCTCACCCCCATACTTATTGCACTCTCCCGCAGCTATCACTCGCAGATGAAGCGTGGTGCCATCACGCTTGCTCAATCGTGACACCAAAGAGATTCTCAAGAAGCTGCCTACGGCTTCACAGATGCAACCCAGAAAACGAAAGGGGCGATCGGAGAGGAAGAAGTCGTCGAGCAGGGTGCTTCCTGTCTCGATTCGTGGATATCTCCAAGGACCCAACGGTATGCCAACAAGACGGGTGCTGAAGAGGATGAACTCGGCTCCAAGCGGGTGTCGTTCATCAGCGTCCCTATCAGAAGCGGCAAGGAGGTGATAGGAACACTCAATATCACCTTCGAGAATCTGAAGAAGGCGGATGTTGAGAAGTTCGAGAAACTTCTGATCGTCATCGCCAGTATGCTTGCCAGGATCGTGAAACTCCGCCAGGAGCTCAGGGAAGAGAATGAGCGGCTCACAGAAGAGAATGAACGGCTGAAGCAGGAACTTGATGACAGGTACAAGCCTGAGCGTATCATCGGGAATTCCCAGGTGATGCAGATGCTTTACCAGCAGATCTCGCAGGTGAGCAAGTCTGATGCGACGGTCCTGATCCGCGGTGAGAGCGGTACGGGAAAAGAGCTGGTTGCTCAGGAGATTCATGACTCTTCGTTCAGGAAAAACCGTCCTATCATCAAGGTGAACTGTGCGACCTTCGCGGAAGGCCTGATAGAAAGTGAGCTCTTCGGCCACGAGAAAGGTTCTTTCACCGGTGCCCATGCGGCAAAGAAGGGAAAGTTCGAGCTTGCTGAAGGAGGTACGATCTTCCTTGATGAGATCGGGGAACTTCCCATGGCGATGCAGGCGAAGCTGCTGAGGGTGCTGCAGGAGAAGGAGTTCGAACGGGTAGGGGGAATCAAGACCATCAAGGTGAATGTCAGAATTCTGGCCGCCACGAACCGGGACCTTGAAAAAGAGGTGGCCGAAGGCACCTTCCGGGAAGACCTCTACTATCGTCTTAACGTGTTTCCTGTCCATATACCCGCCGCTGAGAGAGCGTAAAAGCGATATCACGATGCTCTGCGATCATTTCATAGAGAAGTACAACAGGGAGAATCAACCTTTCCATCAAACGTACTCAGCACGAATGCCATCGACCTGCTGAATATGTATCACTGGCCTGGTAACGTGCGCGAGCTTGAGAATATCATCATGCGTGCGGTGCTTCTCAGCCGGGATGATGTCATCCATAACTACCACCTCCCTCCTTCCCTTCAGTCAGCCGAGTCTTCTCAGACCGCACTTTCCTCTTCACTTCAGAGTGCTCTTGATACCCTCGAATACGAACTGATCACCGATGAGCTGAAAACTACCCGAGAGGAAACCGGGCAAAGGCGGCGAGGAATCTTGGTATTTCAGCGAACGGATCATGGGACTCAGGATCGAGAAGTACCGTATTGACCCGAAAGCGGTTGAAATGAATCCTACAATTATGTATGTTTCTGAGATGTCAGGAAATAAATTGAAAAGCTACATAATTGTATGAAGAAACGTTCTCGTCTCCACGGGGGCTTGACCTCTGATGAGTGATATCGCTCGAATTGATAAGTATGTAAATGCATATATCACATAGTGATAAATAAAAAAAATTATACTGAGAAAGATTTTTCCTTATTGGCATGCACTGGATGCTTATGGGTTTCTCATCACAATGCGTAAGGAGATGGATATGAAGAAACACAAAGTACTGGCAGTTATGCTCATGATTCTGTGCTTCGCAGTAGGAACCCTGTCAGCTGACGAGATGGCGGACACCGTCGCTCTCCATCAGGATTCCCTCGACATGATCTGGCTGCTTCTCGCAGCAGCCCTGGTATTTTTTATGCAGGCGGGCTTCGCCATGGTGGAGATGGGACTCACCCGTGCAAAGAATGCCGGTAATATCATCATGAAGAACCTGATGGACTTCTCGGCCGGTGCGATCTTCTACTGGGCAATCGGCTGGGCTCTCATGTACGGCTCTGATATCGGCGGACTGTTCGGTTTCTCCGATTTCTTTGTCAAGGGAGACTCAATCCTCTACAGAGACTGGATGTTCCAGGTTGTCTTCGCTGCAACGGCGGCAACGATCGTATCAGGAGCGATGGCAGAAAGAACGAAGTTCTCAGCCTACCTTCTTTACTCAGTCGTGATCTCAGCTGTGATCTATCCGATCAGCGGTCACTGGATCTGGGGCGGCGGCTGGCTCAGCAACCTCGGTTTCCACGACTTCGCAGGTTCTACTGTCGTACACTCTGTCGGCGGCTGGGCAGCTCTGATGGGCGCTCTCGCTCTCGGTCCAAGAATCGGCAAGTACGTGACGAGCGGGAAGAAGATCACTTCAAAGGCTATCCCAGGTCACAACCTCCCGCTGGCAAGTCTCGGTGTATTCATTCTCTGGTTCGGCTGGTACGGATTCAATGCAGGATCAACCCTCAGCGGAACAGACCTTACCATGGCGAACGTTGCAGTAACGACAACACTCGCAGCAGCGGCAGGTTCTATCGGTGCGATGATCATTTCCTGGGTCCTTTATAAGAAACCCGATGTCAGTATGTCACTCAACGGTGCACTTGCAGGCCTGGTCGGTATTACAGCTCCCACCGCAGTGGTCAGCCCCTTCGGTGCAGTGATCATCGGTCTCGTAGCAGGCGTCCTGGGTTGTCTACTCAGTCGAGTTCTTCGACAAGGTGCTCCATATTGACGATCCCGTCGGTGCCATCAGCGTTCACGGTGTCTGTGGTGTCTGGGGTACCCTGGCAGTCGGCCTGTTCAGCACAGTGGACGGCATGAAGGGACTCTTCTACGGTGGCGGTTTCCATCAGCTCGGAGTCCAGGCACTCGGCGTTGTTGCAGTATTCATCTGGGTGGTAGTGACAGCAGGTATTCTGTTCTTCACTGTCAAGAAGGCACACGGCCTGAGAGTTGAACCCAAGGAAGAGCTGATCGGTCTTGACCTGAGCGAACACAACTCAGAGGCATACAGCGGCTTCCAGATCTTCACCACCATGTAAGTGATGTACAAGTAAGGAGAAAGATATGAAACTGATTATAGCATATATACAGCCTGACAAGCTTTCTGCAGTGAAGCAGGTAGCTCTATAAGAAAAAGATCTACAAGATCTCCGTAACCAATGCAATGGGCTGCGGACAGCAGAAGGGGTACACTGAAGTCTATCGCGGAGTCGATGTCGAAGTGAACCTGCTTAAGAAGGTGAGAGTCGAGATCGCTGTCAATGATACCTTCGTTGATGCCACCATCGATGCCATCGTCCACTGGCGCGGGAACAGGAACTATCGGGGACGGCAAGATCTTCGTTCTTCCTATCGAGCAGACGATACGTATCAGAAACCGTGACGAAGGTTCCGAGGCGATCGGCTAAAACCTACGAATATGTAGGATAATTCAATGGAATCTTACGTTAATGTAGGATTCCATTGTTGCGTAAAAAACAAATTGTTGTAATATAGTAATATAGAAGTTGGCACGGTGCGTGCTTATATATTGACACCAAACGTACTAAGAGGAGTTTACAGGTATATTAAACCAGATTGATTATTCAAAGACGTCATTGATTGATGTATATGGTTGAAAACTGTTTCAGCGATACAGTGATGAAAGAAAGACTGCCGAAGAATGTCTACAAGGAAGTCGTAGCTGTTCAGAATGGCGGCAAGACCCTTTCCAAGGAAGCTGCAGAGGTTGTTGCGAATGCAATGAAGGACTGGGCGCTTGAGAAGGGAGCGACTCACTTCACTCACTGGTTCCAGCCACTCACCGGTCTTACCGCCAGAGAAGCATGACTCATTCATCTCTCCCAACGGTGACGGTTCCGTCGTCCTTGAATTCTCCGGTAAGGAACTCATCCAGGGTGAACCTGATGCATCCTCTTTTCCCAACGGCGGCCTGAGGGGCAACCTTCGAAGCCCGCGGTTATACTGCCTGGGATACAGCTTCTCCCGCCTTCATCAAGGAGAGCGGCGGGAGTCAAGACCCTTACCATTCCTACCGCGTTCTTCTCCTACACCGGTGAAGCTCTCGATAAGAAGGTGCCTCTCCTGAGATCGATGGTTGTCCATTAATACGGAAGCTCTCAAGGTTCTCCGTCTTCTGGGGTAATACAACAGCCACAAAAATCAACGTCAATGTAGGTCCAGAACAGGAATATTTCCTCATCGACGAAGAGTTCTACAATAAGAGACCCGACCTTAAGCTCGCAGGACGCACCGTGTTCGGACGGTATGAGTGCAAAGGGTCAGGAGATGGATGATCACTATTTCGGAGCTATCAAGGAGAGAGTCAATGTCTTCATGAAAGAACTCAACTCAGCTCTCTGGAAGCTCGGTATCTCGGCTAAGACACAGCATAATGAAGTGGCACCCAACCAGTTCGAAATCGCTACAATCTATGCTTCCGCAAATATCTCAGTCGATACCAACCAGCTCGTCATGGAGATCATCAAGAACGTCGCACAGCACCACGGTATGGTCGCACTCCTCCATGAGAAACCCTTCGCAGGTGTAAACGGAAGCGGCAAGCACAACAACTGGTCCATCTCAACCGATGACGGACAGAACCTCCTCAGCCCCGGCGACAGCCCGGCAGAGAACGTTCAGTTCCTCCTCTTCCTCACCTCCCTGATCAAGGCAGTCGATACCTACTCGGTTCTTCTCCGCCTCTCAGCCGCTACAAGCGGAAACGATCACAGACTCGGAGCGAACGAAGCTCCTCCAGCCATCATCTCCATGTACCTTGGAGACATGCTCAGCGAAGTGCTCGAGGCGATCGCTGATGACAAGGAGCTTGTGAAGAAAGACGGAAAGCTCATGCAGCTCGGTCTGACCACCATTCCTTCCTTCCCCCTCGATGATACCGATAGAAACAGAACAAGTCCGTTCGCCTTCACCGGGAACAAGTTCGAGTTCAGAATGGTCGGTTCCTCACAGTCACTGGCTGGACCCCAACACGATGCTCAACGGTGCGGTCGCTGAAGTCCTCAGTGAAGTCTCAGCCCGCCTGGAAGCCTCCGACGATGTGCTCTCTGAAGCAAAGAAGATTATCAAGGAATTCTATGCAGCTCACAAGAGAGTCATCTTCAACGGTAACGGCTACTCTGATGAATGGGTGGCGGAAGCTGAGAAGAGAGGTCTTCCCAACCTGACGAACACGGTCGAGGCAATCAGTCACCTCTGTGATCCCGAGTATGTCGAACTCCTTTCCAAGCACAAGATCCTCAGCAAGGATGAGCTTGATTCACGCAAGGAGATCTACCTTGAGACCTATGTGAAACAGATCAATATCGAAGGTTCCCTCATGGTTGAGATGTCTACCGGCAAGATGGTCCCTGCGGCAAACCGCTACCTCACCGAACTGCTCTCAAGCATCGCAACACAGAAAGAACTTCGGTATCAAGGCCACTGAACTTGAGAAGGTCGCTCATGAGCTGGCAAGCACCATCGACTCGACCCTCTCCAATGCCAAGGCCCTTGAGAGTCAGCTTAAGAAAGCTGCTGAGCACGAGGATGAAATCCTCGACCATGCCCGCTTTACCTACGATCACGTAGTAAAGGCAATGGAAGCCCTCAGGGAATCGGGAGACCGGCTTGAAAAACTGACAGATAAAGCGTACTGGCCGTATCCGACCTACGAGGATATGCTCTTTACACTCTAGAACATCTACTGAATATAAAGAGAGCTTCCGAAAGGGAGCTCAGAGCCCCCGGCAAGGGGGGCTCGATGCCCCTCCGGGGGCATGAACGATAAGGAGAAACTATTGCAGGAAACAGTAAGCGGACAAGGAATTGAGCAGCTCCGTGCTCAGACCATGCAGCAAGGTGGTTATGGCCTGTACCGTACCAGTTTCGACATGACAACTGCGGTGTGGGATTCATCGCCCATATGGACGGGAATCCAAGACATTCAATCGTATCCGACGGACTGCAGGTCCTGAGGAATCTTCAACACAGAGGGGCCGTCGGCGGTGATCAGAAGACCGGTGACGGCGCCGGTATCATGACCCAGATACCACACGATTTCTTCAAGAAAACTGTTTCCGGTATGAGTCTTCCCGAGAAAGGCAGCTATGCTGTCGGTATGGCCTTTTTCCCCCATGCCTGTGATACCGATGCCTATAAGAAATCGATAGAACTGAGTGTGGAGAGCAGAGGCTTTGCACTTCTCGGCTGGAGAGAAGTTCCGGTAGACTCCGAGGGACTCGGCGAACTCGCACTGACCACAGAGCCGGGTATTCACCAGTTCTTCATTACCCATGAGTCACTCCGCGGCGACGCTCTTCAGCGTCAGCTCTACGTACTCAGACGTCTGATCGAGAAGAACGTCGAGGAAGTGCTCGGCGGAAAGGAACAGTTCTACATCTGTTCTCTCTCCTCTTCTGTTATTGTATATAAGGGAATGCTCACAGGAGATCAGGTCGAACCCTACTATCCTGATCTGAGAAGCAAGGAGTATGTGAGTGCGTTCGCAATCATCCACTCCCGGTTCAGCACGAATACCCTTCCCCAAGTGGCGTCTGGCTCAGCCGTTCCGCTACCTCGCGCACAACGGTGAGATCAATACGCTCAAGGGTAATATCAATCGGCAGAAGGCGAGAGAGGGGTACATGACCTCGAAAGTCCTCGGCGATGATGTAAAGCACGTGGTTCCTGTCATCGATGAGAGCGGAAGTGACTCCGCCGTCTTCGACAACGTACTCGAGCTGTTCACCATGGCCGGTAGGAGCATCCCGCACGTCATGATGATGATGATCCCTGAAGCCTACTCACCTGAGATCCAGATGAGTGCCGACAAGAGAGCGTTCTACGAATACCATTCTCCCATCATGGAACCCTGGGACGGTCCTGCCGCCGTCGTTTTTACAGACGGACGGTTTATCGGGGCAACTCTAGACAGGAACGGACTGCGTCCCGCACGGTACACCGTGATGAAGGACGGTCTCATCGTCCTCGCATCGGAGACCGGTGTTGTCGACCTTCCCGCCTCAGAGGTGAGAATGAAGGGTCGTCTTCATCCCGGAAAGATGTTCCTCGTAGACCTCGAGCAGCACCGCATCATTCCCGATAATGTCATCAAGTCGAGACTCTCACGTCAGAATCCCTATCGCAGATGGGTAAAGAATACCAGAGTCGAGCTGAGAGGTCTGTTCGCACCCTCCGGTGTCCACCGGATGGAGGAGCAGGAACTGCTTGAGAAGCAGGTTCTCTTCGGATACACCGATGAGGATATGAAGACGATCATCCGTCCCATGGCAAACCAGGGCCAGGAAGCGATCGGCTCGATGGGAAATGATACAGGACTTGCAGTCCTCTCCGATCACAGTGAGCTCCTCTTCTCCTACTTCAAGCAGCAGTTCGCACAGGTGACCAATCCACCAATCGACCCCCTCAGAGAGCAGCTGATGATGTCTCTTGAGTCTTTCATTGAAAATGAGACGAATCCTCTCGATGAAGACCAGAGCCAGTACCGCTCCTTCAAGCTTCCGCACCCGGTTCTCACTTCACGTGATATCTCGAAGATCAGAGATAATCCCCATCCGGAGCTCAAGTATGCGGACATTGACATCACCTACACTCCCGATGATACGGGGAAGGCGATGGAGAATGCCCTCGAAGCTGTCTGCGCGAAAGCGGAGCAGCTTGCCGAGGAAGGAATCTCCCTGATGATCCTCACTGATAAGGGTGCAGGAGCCGGCAGGGCCCCGATCCCTTCTCTCCTGGCCGTTTCGGCGCTGCACCAGCACATGCTGCGCAGACACCTGAGAGGAAGAGTCGGTATTATCGTGGAGGCAGGTGATGTAAGGGAAGTCTTCCATTACGCACTCCACCTCGCCTTCGGCTGTGACGCTATCTGTCCCTACGTCGCTTTCGCTACCGTGCGTGCACTTGCCGAGAAGGGCTCACTTGATAATCCCTCTCCCGAGATAGCATCGGACAATTATGTGAAGGCTATCAAGAAAGGTCTCCTGAAGACCTTCTCCCGCCATGGGTATCTCGACCCCTCCACAGTTTCTTCAACACCCAGATCTTCGAAGCCGTCGGACTTTCCGATGAGGTTGTTGAACGGTACTTCACCGGTACGATCTCACGAATCGGCGGAGCCGGTCTGAGTGAACTCTCCTGGGATGTCGAGCAGCGCCTTGCGAAGGCCTATCCTGCAGACGGACGCAAGGCGAAACTGAGAGAGGTGGGAGGTTCCTACCGGTTACAGACCGAACAGCGAACCGCACTACTGGTCTCCTGATGCGATCCGTCTCCTGCAGTCGGCCACCCGTCAGAAGTCATATGATATCTTCAAGCAGTTCACCTCTGTGATGGATGCTTCCTACCGTACCAACGGTGAACTCCGCGGACTCCTCGATTTCAAGCAGGGAACGCCTGTCTCCATCGATGAGGTTGAACCCGTCGAGGCTATCACGAAGCGTTTCGTTTCTGCCGCGATGTCGATCGGGTCGATCGGCAAGGAAGCACATGAGACGGTCGCCATCGCGATGAACCGCCTCGGTGCGAAGAGTAACAGCGGCGAGGGCGGTGAAGACCCCATCCGCAGTATTCCTCTCGAGAACGGCGATTCAATGAGAAGCCGCATCAAGCAGGTCGCCTCTGGACGTTTCGGTGTAACCGCCGAATACATCATGAGTGCCGATGAACTGCAGATCAAGATGGCTCAGGGAGCAAAGCCCGGTGAAGGAGGTCAGCTGCCCGGCAAGAAGGTTTCCGAATACATTGCGAAGATCCGTCACACCACACCCGGTGTGACCCTGATCTCTCCTCCTCCCCACCACGATATCTACTCGATCGAGGATCTTGCACAGCTGATCCACGACCTCAGAAGCGTCAATCCTTCTGCCGAGGTCTCGGTCAAGCTGGTCAGTGAACCGGGAGTCGGTACTATCGCGAGCGGAGTATCGAAGGCGAAAGCTGACAGAGTGATTATCTCCGGACAGAATGGCGGTACAGGAGCATCACCTCTCACCGCTATCCGTCATGCGGGACTCCCCTGGGAGCTCGGCCTTGCCGAGACCCAGCAGGCTCTTATCCCTCAACAAGCTGAGAAGCCAGATCATCGTCCAGACCGACGGACACCTGAAGACCGGACGTGACCTTGCAATAGCAACCCTCCTCGGTGCCGAGGAGTACGGGTTCGGTACCTCTCTGCTGATCACCCTCGGGTGTATCATGATGAGAAAGTGCCACCTGAACACCTGTCCCTTCGGAGTTGCTACTCAGGATCCTGAACTCCGCAAGCTCTTCAGAGGAAAAGCAGAGTTCATCATCGAATTCCTCCGCTATGTCGCACAGGAATTCAGAGAGTATATGGCGATGCTCGGATTCAGGACTGTCGAAGAGATGGTCGGCCGGGTCGATATGCTGCGCTACATCCCCAACGGGGAGAAGAAGAAGGCAGCAGGCCTCCGTCTGGATGCGATCCTTGCTGCAGATCACCTGAAACAGGATGTTCCCCTTCACTTCGAGAAGGTTGGTGACAGACCGGGACTCTCCCGCTTCGACCAGGTTATCGAGAAGGATCTCAAGAAGTTCTGGGGAAAAGCGGAGAAGACCAGCATTTCTCTCGATGTGAACAACCGTGACCGCACGATCGGTGCAACCCTCAGCGGTAAGGTCGTCTCCACCTTCGGTCCCGAAGGGCTCGACGATGATACGCTCACCTTCAACCTCAGCGGAGCAGTCGGACAGAGTTTCGGTGCCTTCCTCGCCAAGGGCGTGACGCTGAACCTCACCGGTGAAGCGAACGACTACCTCGGAAAGGGTATGAGCGGTGGTAAGATCATCGTGGTTCCTCCTGCGGATTCGAAGATTCCTGCAGAGAAGAATATCATTACCCGGTAACGTTATGATGTACGGTGCCACAAGCGGTAAGTCCTTCATAAACGGTATGGCCGGAGAACGCTTCTGTGTACGTAACAGCGGCGGAACCGCAGTCGTCGAGGGAGTGGGGGACCACGGTTGTGAGTACATGACCGGCGGTACTGTCGTCATTCTCGGAGAGACCGGGAAGAACTTCGCCGCAGGTATGAGCGGCGGAATCGCCTATGTGTATGACCCCTCCGAACAGTTCGACTCGAGGTGTAACCTCGACATGGTCGAGCTCGAGGGTGTATGGGATATGAAGGACCAGAAGATTCTGAAAGGTCTTATTCAGGAACACTATGATGCAACCGGAAGTGTTGTCGCCCAGGATATCCTGGAGAACTGGGAGGTCCCAGTACCCGCAGTTCGTCAAGGTCGTACCGGTTGAATACCGGAAGGTCCTTGAGAGGATCAGTCTCAATGAGAACCGGGATGACGAGACGATGAGTGTTACTGAGGAGGTATTCAATGGGTAAGCAAGACGGCTTTCTTACGATAGATAGAAAGGACGCTGAATATCGTCCTGTAAAGGACAGGATCAAAGACTTTGATCCTGTAGACACGATGCTCCCTCCTGAAGAAGTACGGATCCAGTCGGACCGCTGTATGGACTGCGGAGTCCCGTTCTGTTCCATGTACGGCTGTCCTCTCGGGAACCGTATCCCCGACTATTCCGATCTGATCGGACGCGGGATGTGGAAGGAAGCACTCGATCTCCTCGAGTCCACAAACAACTTCCCCGAGATCACCGGACGGATCTGTCCGGCTCTCTGTGAAGCTTCCTGTACGCTCAGCGTGGATTTCGGCGCGAATACCTGTGAAGAGATCGAGCTCGCCATCGCCGAGATGGGGTGGAGAAACGGCTGGGTCGTTCCCGATATCGCACCGGTAAAGACCGGAAAGCGCGTGGCGGTGATCGGTTCAGGTCCTGCAGGTCTCGCAGCTGCTCAGCAGCTTGCCCGTAAGGGACATGAAGTTGTTGTATTCGAGAAATCTGACCGTATCGGCGGTCTGATGATGTACGGAATCCCCAACTTCAAACTCGAAAAGAGCATAATCGAACGACGCCTCGAGCAGATGAGAGCGGAGGGAGTCACCTTCGAAACGGAAGTTGAAGTCGGAAGCGATATCTCGGCACACTACATTCTCAGCAAGTTCGATGCAGTGGCTATTACGACAGGTACTCCTCTGGCGCGTGACCTTCCGATTCCCGGAAGGGAACAGACGGGTAATTCACCTCGCTCTCGAGTATCTGACACAGCAGACGAAGATGGTTCTCGGCGACACGGTCGCTCCCGAGGAGTATATCGATGCGGAGGGTAAGAACGTCGTTGTCATCGGCGGCGGAGACACGGGAAGTGACTGTGTCGGTACCTCGATCAGACGCGGAGCCAAGTCTGTGACACAGATAGAGCTCCTCCCCAAGCCCCCCGAAGACAGGATCGCAACAAACCCGTGGCCCGAATGGCCGTTTGTTCTCAGAACCCAGTTCCTCTCATAAAGAGGGCGTTGAGAGACTCTGGTCGATCGGTTCGAAGGAATTTCTCGGCAAGGAGAGGTGCTGTGAAGCAGCTCTCCTGCGTGAAACTCGAGTGGGAAGGACGTCAGTTCAAGGAGATTCCCGGAAGCGAATTCATCCTCGAAGCAGATCTCATCCTCCTCTCCATGGGTTTTGTCCCCTTCAAGGACTCACCGCTGGTTGAAGCCTTCGGCCTTGCTGTAGATGCACGGGGCAACATCGAAGTGGATACCGAGTACAAGACTTCCGTTGAGAAGATCTTTGCGGCAGGAGACGCCACCACCGGAGCCTCCCTCGTCGTCCGTGCGATTGATCACGGCAGACGCTGCGCGGAACAGGTGGATGCCTTCCTGAGCAAGTAAGTCTTCAAGTATTATTGAACAATCTGTCACAGCTCTCCGAAAGGGGAGCTGTGTTGCGTCCCCCACAAGAGGGGAATCCTCCATACCCTGAAATCTCTTCTCACAGAAGAACGGTTCAGGTCGAAGAGCATGGCCTGTCAAAACTCAGGTGTACACTTTCTTTTTTCTCTTTTTCTTATTCGGTTTCGTTGCATACCATTATTGTTCTTTCCTCAGTTGACAGTTCACGCTTCCTTTCTTATACTAAATATACCATAGGGGGGTATAGTATGGAACATACATGTCATCCGGAAACAGCGCACCATTCGCCCGAGGCGAAGAAAAAGATGATTTCCCGTCTCAGTAGAATCGAAGGTCAGATTCGCGGAATCGCGAGAATGATCGACAATGATGTCTACTGTGATGACGTCCTGCATCAGTTCATGGCAGTGGATTCTGCACTGATCGGGGTAAAAACTCAACTGCTTGAAGCACATATGAAAAGCTGCGTGGTTGAGCAGATTAAAGAGGGAAGGGATGAAGTGATCGACGAACTTCTTGTCACGATCAAGAAGATGACGAAGTAGGAGAGAAAAGAATGGAGACAGTACAGATTCAGGTTGAAGGAATGACGTGTGCTTCCTGTGTCGCCCACGTCGAGAAAGGTATCAAAGGCGGGAGCGGTATAGATATGGCGGCTGTCAATCTTGCAACCGAGAAGGCGACTGTCAGCTATGATCCTGCCCTCACGAATATCGAAGATATCATAGAGCACATCCAGGGAGCCGGATACGGCGCACACATAGCGAAAGATGATGAAGAGGCAGAGAAGAAGAAAGCGCAGACAGCGCGTCTCAAGAGAGAGACGATTCTCTCTGCAGTTCTTGCTTCTCCTCTTGTGCTTGCCATGATTGCGGGGATTGCCGGGATAGAGGCACTGATGTTCCTCCATAATCCCGTTCTCCAGTTCATCCTTGCCACCCCTGTCCAGTTCTATATCGGACGGCGTTTCTACCGAACTGCGTGGAAGACCCTGAAGGCAGGAAACCCGGGGATGGACGTACTGGTTGCCCTCGGCACCAGTGCCGCCTATCTGTTCAGCGTATTCAACGCCTTCTTCGCAGAGCGAGCAGGTGTGGAGTCGGCCGGCCTCTACTTCGAAGCCTCGGCGGTGATTATCACCCTCGTGCTCTTCGGCAAGTACCTCGAGGATATGGCGAAGGGAAAGACCAGCGAAGCGATCAGGCGCCTCATGGACCTGCAGCCGAAGAGCGCACGTGTCCGCCGTAACGGTGAAGAGCTGGATCTCCCCCTGAGTGATATCGTCCCCGGAGACCTTGTGCTTGTGAGACCCGGAGAGAGAATCCCGGTGGACGGCGTGGTGAAGAAAGGTTCCTCGGCAGTCGAT
>CAXXSP010000014.1:0-55996 GCA_963676605.2 Sphaerochaetaceae bacterium
ATAAGGGACTGATGTTTCTTCGGCCGCTACTACGGCTATTATATCAACCTTACACCGAGTGACCTGAAACTCCTCACCGGTATCCTTGTCATCGTATCACTTGTCATCGCAAAGACACGGAATGCCGCCAGTACTGCAGACGCCCGTAAGAAGGCTATAAAGAAGAACGAAGCTCTCAGAGCTTCTGGGAAAGAGGGGGGAGAAGATCATGCTTAAGATAGAACAGGTATCGAAGGTCTTCTACCCGGGGACTGTAAATGAGGAAAACGGCTCTCGATTATGTCAATCTCGAGGTGAAGGAAGGGGATTTTGTCACTGTCGTGGGTTCAAACGGCTCAGGAAAGTCCACCTCTTCAATCTGATCGGGGGGACCTTCCCCGTTACCGGGGGGAGGATTCTCCTCAACGGGACAGATGTTACGGCGAAGCCTGAATATAAAAGGCCTTCACCATCGGGAGAATCTTTCAGGACCCGACGATCGGCACAGCCGCTGCGATGTCGATAGAAGACAATATGATCACTGCCTACAAAAAGGGAATGAAGGGACTGAAAATCTCTCTGAATCATGCGAACGGGAACACTTCAGAGAAGAGCTGAAACAACTCTCCATGGGGCTTGAGAAACCGGTTGAAAGACAATGTCGGGCTCCTCAGCGGAGGACAGCGGCAGGCGCTGACTCTCCTGATGACCGTGCTCAGCAGACCTCAACTCCTTCTGTTGGACGAACACACCGCAGCTCTCGACCCGCGCAATGCGCAGATCGTCATGGACCTTACCACCCAATTCATTGAAAGGTACGAACTCAGTGCCTGATGGTCACCCATAACATGCAGCATGCGATCGATTACGGCAACCGCCTCATCATGATGGATGAGGGAATATCATCCTCGATCTGAAAGAAGAGGAGAAGAAACATCTCACGGTACCCAAGCTGGTCGAGATGTTCAAGTCTATCAAGAAGAAGGAGTACACCTCTGACGAAGATCTCCTCTCCTGACGAGCTTGGGATGGGAAAAAGGTTCAGCGTGCTGCTGAACCCGTTTTTTTCTTCTGATATACTGTGGTTCAGTTCTTCTCGATCTTCTCGAGGAACTCAACCTTCTCTGCTGTGGACCAGAGCTTCTCAAGGTTGTAGAACTCTCTCAGTTCCCTTCCCATCAGGTGGATCACGATATCACCGCAGTCGATCAGTTCCCAGCCGTCATCTCCCACCTGCTTATGGCGGTTGATCACCGTGACGCCTCTTTCATTGAGGAAGTCCCACAGCTCACGGGCAACACCGCGAAGGTGGTCCCAGTGAGTTGACCGTTGAAATAATGAAGGCATCGGCCCACCCGCTCACTTCACTCACATCAAGGACAACAGTGTCTTCACCCCGTGTGTGTCGGTTACGAACCGGGCGATCTCCTGTGTATGATCGCTTCTCTCTCTTTATCTATCATCTATCTGTACTCCTCAGTTCTATCTCTTTGCGTGCACGTGCCAGCCACTCCCGCGTGTTCCGTTCTATGAGAGTGCTATCACCTCTTCCTGTGAAGAAGATTGCCATCTGATACACCCTCAGAACATACTCCGATTCCCTGTAAAAACTCAAGAGGTCACCAGCTTTCATCCCTTCGCGGACCGTCTATATCAAGACTCATCAGGAGAGACTCCGCCTCCTGGGTTGCTGAGACGCTTCACTTCCGTCATCCTCTGGGCAAAAGTCTGCTTGTCATGTGTCTGATACAATTCCTTCCAGAGATTCCCGGGAGCGGTGACAACCAG
Organism: Sphaerochaetaceae bacterium; assembly: GCA_963676605.2. Lineage (GTDB taxonomy): Bacteria > Spirochaetota > Spirochaetia > Sphaerochaetales > Sphaerochaetaceae > SABI01. The sequence goes on from CAXXSP010000014.1 coordinate 1,768, forward strand.
GGAGGGAGTGATACCTGACAGCCTTTCCAGAGCTTCTTCAGGGGTATCTGCTGAATCCCCTGTTTCATAAGTTCTCCCCCTATAGGAGGCAAGGGCGGTGAGAGGCATTGCCGCTATAAGCAGTGTATGATTCTCAGTGTCTGCCAAGAGGATAGAAGCGAACTGGTCACTTATAAGGAAAACGGGAAAAGCTTCTTCGTCACTGCTGCAGCCAGAAAGTACAAGAGTCAGAATCAGGAGAACCGTGATGAGAGAAACAGCTCTCACCGGAACGTTCCCCCGTCTATGATAAACCGGTAGGTATCAAAGGTCGTATCGGCGACGTCTCTCTTCTTCTTCTCGGAATGCTCGAAATGATCTTCAAGCACCCGCTTCAGCAGGTGCTCGATATCGTGTGCGCTGAGCAGCTTCTTCACTTTCTTCTCGTTCATGTAAGCTCTCTCAAGTTCCATATAGTCGGCGCAGTAGAGAACCGCCCCGAGCAGGCCCATATCTCTCGATCCCAGGGTATGCCAGCGGATAGCTGTGACGATATCTTCGGCTTTCAGGCATTCATGGCTCTGTGCATGGTGAGCTGCCACCGGAGCATGGAGGAGAGACGGCCAGTGTTTCTCTTCACGGGTAAGAGGCACGGTGATCTCCTTCGCATGGGAGATCAGTTTCTTCTCAGAGACTTCCCGGAACATATCATGATACAGAGCGGCAAGTTCGAGCCGGATACGCTGCTCAGCATCAAAGAGGTCATAATGGTGGGAGATCTGGAGAGCCATACGGGCACAGCTTTTCGAATGATGGTACCGTTTCTTTGTGAGTCGTTGTTTTCCCTGTTGTTTAACGTTCTTTATACAGCTCATAATCAAGAATATAATCAATCACCCCGTCACTCAGCATCATCTGAAGTTCCTGGATATCTCCCTTGGGAGAATGAAGCATCTCCCTGATATGCGTGGAGGAACACTCGACAGGTTCGACGCTGATCCATTCGCCGTCTACGCCGTCAGGCAGGTGCTTCCCCTGTTCCCTTGTTACCACAAGAACATGAACGAGGGGGAAAAGGTCTTCCGCACGGTACCAGGAGGGGAGGTCCTCAACGAGGTCATCGCCCATGACCACTCCCAGTGTACCATCGATATCATATCTCTGATAGATATCAACGACGCTCACGTAGGTATAGCTTTCGGTTTCCCGGGTAAGCTCACAGGTATCGATGACGATCTCCAATTCCCTGTCCTCGGGATAGAAGGTGTGGTAATCATCGATTGCGATATGAAGGAGGTCGAGCCGCTGCTCATTGGTTATTTCTTTCTCATACTCTTTATGAACCGGATGTTTAGCCGGAAGGATTATGATTCGTTCATAATCGGTTCGTTCTGCTATGGTATGAAGGAGAAACAGGTGCCCGAGGTGGACAGGATTGAACGTGCCGCCGAATATGAGAGTCTTCACGCCTCTGTCCTGTATTCAGCATCGGTGTTCACCACAGTGGTAAAACCTGTTTCACTCTTCTCCTCTTTCTTCTCTGCGATCCGTATAAAGGCTTCCTTCACTTCCTGCAGTCCTTCACCGCTCATATTAGAAAGGGGAAGCACCGGAACATCCGTAATGGATTCAATCAGGGAGGAGAAGGCCTCTTCCGTGTCGGGAATATCTGTCTTCGTCCCTATGACGATGTGAGGTTTCTCGATCAGTTCAGGCGCATAGGAGGCAAGCTCGCTGCGCAGGGTCTGATAATGAGACAGTGCATCTCCGTCGCTGAGATCGATGAAGAAGGCAAGGGCCGTTGTCCGCGATATATGGCGGAGGAACTTGAATCCCATCCCTTTTCCCTCACTCGCTCCTTCGATGATTCCGGGGATGTCGGCAAGGACGATATCCTTGTCTCCGTACCGGAGCATACCGAGCTGGGGGATTTTCGTAGTAAACGGATACCCTGCAACCTTCGTCCGTGCGTTCGTGAGATTATTAAGGAGTGAGGACTTTCCCGCATTCGGGAAGCCTACAAATCCGATATCTGCAATAATGAGGAGTTCTACACCAATTCTGAGCTCGTCACCCTTCTCGCCGGGCTGTGCAAACCGTGGGGTTTGCCGGGTGGAACTTTTAAAGTGCCAGTTCCCCTGCCCTCCACGTCCGCCCTTCAGCAGGGTATAGGAATCAAGACCCGTCAGGTCCTTGATTATACGTCCCGTCTCGGGATCCTTGAGGACTGTTCCGGGGGGAACAGGTATGATCATATCGTTCCCGTCACGGCCGAAACACCTGACAGATCTGCCGGGGTGTCCGTTTTCCGCCCTGAAGGAACGTATTTTCTTGAGATGTGCGAGGGTACGGAGATTATCCTTTACGACAAAGACGACGTCTCCCCCCTTTCCTCCGTCACCGCCGTCGGGACCGCCCTTCGGGATATATTTCTCTCTACGGAAGGAAACACAACCGTTGCCTCCGTTTCCGGAGGCAACTTCTATATAGGTTTCATCTGAAAATCCAAACATGTATCGTCTCTGACAATTCGAGAATTCGGGAAAGACTATTCTGCGATGATTCTCACATACTTGCGATTATTACGAGTATGGAAGTCAACTTTTCCTGCAGACTTTGCAAAGAGGGTATAGTCTCTTCCGCATCCGACGAGATCGCCGGCATGGAAAGTATTTCCGTGCTGTCTTACGATGATTTCACCGGCCTTTACTTCCTGACCGCCGAATCTTTTCACACCAAGTCTCTGAGACCGTGAGTCTCTGCCGTTCTTACTTGAACCGCCACCTTTCTTATGTGCCATCTGAAAACTCCTTACGCGTTGATCTTCTTTACAGTGATCGTCGAATATTTCTCACGATGTCCCTGGGTTCTGCGGTATCCCTTACGTCTGTTGAACTTGAATACCTTGATCTTCTTACCTTTCACGATATCGTCAACGGTAACAACAACCTGAGCGCCATCCACATAGGGAGTTCCGAATTTGGAATTTTCACCATCACCCACGGCGACAACCGTGTCGAAGGTCAGCTCATTACCACTCTCGACACCGAGCTGGTCTACCTGAAGGGTTTCACCCTCCTGAGCCTTATACTGCTTTCCTTTAATCTCTACCAGTGCGTACATGTTAATACATCCTTATCAAAAATATGCAGTGTCTCTTATATCACACAAGAATAATTATTACAAGTGGGGACAGCATGTTGCTTCCGCAAAATAGCTTACCACTCTACATGGACTGAAGGAAGGGAATTCCGACCAGCCCATATGCATTCTTGAGAACCTGTAAAACCATTGTCACGAGGGCGACCCTCGCTACAACCTGTTCCTTCTTCTCTCCCTTGAGGACAGCATGATCATGGTAATATCTGCTGAAAGTCCTGGAGAGATCGTAGAGGAAGCTGGTGATCACAGAGGGATTGTACTCCTCAGCTGCCTGAGCTACGAGTGAAGGATAGATCGCTATCATCTTGATGAGCTCCCGCTCATCCTTGACTGTCAGGAATGATGAGTCGAAAGCCGTATCAGCATACCCATCTTTCATCTGCTCCCATTTGGAGAGCATGCTGCTGATCCGTGCCCCCATGTACTGGAGATAGGGACCGGTATTTCCGTTGAAGGAGATCGAATCTGCAGGATTGAAAACCATATCCTTCATGGGAGAGGGCTGAAGAAGATAATAATTCAGCGCTCCGCGGGCTATCTTCTCGCTCACATCGTCGATATCACCGACTTCCTGCTCTCTGTTCTTCGCGATAATCTCTTCCTTCGCGAGAGCTGTGAGGGAGGCGAACAGGTCATCGGCATCAACGACTGTTCCCTCTCTGCTCTTCATCTTTCCGTCAGGCAGGTTCACCATGCCGTAGGAGAGGTGATAGAGGTTCTCAGCCCACTCATACCCGAGTTTGCTGAGAACATGGAACAGAACCTTGAAGTGGTAGGCCTGCTCGCTGGCCACCACGTAGATCAGGGAATCGAACGGCCATTTCTCATGGCGCTGAATTGCTGTTCCGATATCCTGGGTAAGATAGAGGCTGGTACCGTCTTTTCTCAGGAGGACCTTCTTGTCGAGGTTGATCTCCTCGAGGTCTATCCAGATGGAGGAATCCTCCTCCCGGTAGAACACTCCGTCTTCAAGCCCTTTGAGGATCTTGTCCTTACCGAGCATGTAGGTGTTACTCTCGTAGTAATAGGTATCGAAACTCACTCCGGTATTCCGGTAAGTCTCTTCAATTCCCTCTATAGTCCACCTGTTCATCAGGTTCCAGAGTTCAAGGATCTCAGGGTCTCCCTCTTCCCAGCTTCTGAGCATTGCCTGAGCCTGAGAAAGAGCTGTGGGGTCTTCCTTCTCCCATGCCGCGTAGCGGACATAGTATTTTCCCACTAGGTGGTCACCCTTGATTCCCGAACTTTCGGGAGTCTCTCCGTTCCCGAATTTCTGATATGCAAGCATCGACTTGCAGATGTGGATACCTCTGTTATTGATGAGGTTCACCTTCTGCACATCGGCTCCGTTCGCCTTGAGGATATGGGAGATACTCTCTCCGATCGCATCGTTTCTCAGGTGTCCGAGATGGAGGGGTTTATTGGTGTTGGGACAGCTGAATTCAACCATCACGCGCTTACCGCTTAAAGAATCGGTATGGCCGTAGGTTTCACCATCAGCGTCGACTTTCTTCTTCAGCGAAGCTGCGAGTGATACGGTATCTATGAAGATATTGAGGTAAGGGCCGCTGGGCAGGATCGAGTCTTCTTTCACACCCTCGAGCTTCTTCACCCGTTCGGCGAGGTCTCCCACTATATTCTGAGGGGAGGTTCGCATCACTTTCGCATAGGGGAACAGAGGAAAGGCAAGGTCTCCCATGTCGGGATTAGGCGGTGTCTGCACGACCAGTTCGCCTGCGGTCTCTACGGGGTCTCCGTCAAATCCCTTCTCTGCTGCGATAAGCCGTAGCTGCTCTTCAAGAAGATTCTTCCAATATTCCTTTACCTGCTGATACATACCAGTCTCCAAACTATTCAATTCTTGTGTGCACGGGTAATTCCTGCACCTGCACTATACAGACAAGGACAAGTGAGTTTCAAGTGATACCCGCCATCTTGTGTAAATTCTCCCTGAAAGGTATGCTTTCATCATGAAACGGAAACACTTCGATATTACACCATTCATCCCCGACTACCTGAAGAGCTTCGAGAGATTCGAGAAATCCGCATTCATCTCGTTCCGCCCCGCTCCGCAGAAATCGGTGATAGAAGAAATCATAGCAGATATATTTGAACTTCTCTTCCCCGGAAGATCAGGAAACAGCGTACTGAACAGGCATTCGGTCGTTGACGTGGTCACCTCCCTGATGGAGAAGGTCGCTGTAGAGCTGGAACAACAGCTCTTCCTCGCCTGGTTCTACGAAAACCCGCTTTCCCTGAGTGATGATGAGACGCAGCACTATTCAGAGCTTGCTCACCAGACGATCCTTGACCTTCTGAAGGATCTTCCCCAGCTGAGAATCATGATGAAGGAAGATGCGGAGAGCGCGCTCGAGGGGGACCCTGCGGCACGCTCCATCCATGAGGTCATCCTCTCCTACCCCGGCGTATGCGCGATCACGATGCACAGGATCAGCCATTTCCTCTTCGAGAAGAAAGTTCCGCTCATCCCGCGTATGATCGGAGAACTCATTCATACCCAGACAGGTATCGATATCCACCCGGGTGCAACGATCGGGAGATCGCTGTTCATCGACCACGGTACCGGTGTAGTTATCGGTGAAACGACGGTGATCGGAGACCATGTGAAGATCTATCAGGGTGTGACCCTCGGAGCACTCAGTTTTCCCAAGGACAGCTGCGGAGCGCTGATCAAGGGAGCGAAGAGGCACCCGAGTGTAGGAGACTATGTGACGGTCTACGCGAACGCGACGATCCTCGGTGATATCACGATCGGAGATCACACGATCATCGGTTCGAGTGCATGGGTTCATAACAGTGTTCCTGCAAACTCTTTTGTTCAGAATGAGGATCCGAGAACGATCATACGTGAAAGAAAAGCAAAGCCTCAGCGCTGACGGATCATGTGGATGTACTCGGTGGGAGTCTGTTCACAATACCGTTTGAATACCTTTGAGAAGTAGTTGCTATCGGTGAAACCGAGACGTCTTGCGACTTCCTTTACAGAGACTTCCCCTCCCTCGAAGTAGAGCTTCGCAAGAGCCATCCGCTGACGCGAGACATACTCGGGAATACTCATCCCTGTCTCTTTCTTGAATTTTCTTGAGATATGGGAGATATGTGCACTGTGCATCCTCCCCAGGTCATCGATCTTCACGTCCTCGCTGAGGTGAACGGTCAGGTAGGTGACGATATCACGTATCATGGGAGAGTAAGAGGAAACGGAGAATTCGAGTACCGATCTCGCGTACTCAAGGGCGATTCTGCTGTACAGCACTTCATCGAGAAAGTCTACGGAGACAGCATGCTCGATCATCAGAAGGAACTTGTTCTCGATGGTATAGAGATAGAGACTCTGAAGACTCCCCTGCCGTGCAGCCTGACAGCACAGAGCATTGAAGGCGATCAGATGGTTCTTGCAGCATCTCAGAGCCTTTGAAGGAACCGTATTCCCGTCACAGCACTGACGCCCAGCACTCCCCCTCCGGTAGGAGAGCACTTCTTCCACCTGATAGGGGTTTCCCCACTTGATGGCGTGCAGGATCTCGCTCTCGATCTCGTATTCGCGTTCGATCTGAATGAGATTCAGATTCTCAGGCACCTTGAATTTCGGTTCTTCATTCATGCTATTACTCTCTCATCTTCCTGACTCCCTCCTACGGAGAGATCAGCCTTCATCGTACATCCAGTGAACGAATTAGTAAAGGAGAGAAGGAAATATATCTCATAAAAACAGACAGAACGGCCTTCTTCTGGTAATTTTCTCGTGTCCAAAAAGTTCTGTACACTGAATACTTCTGACTTTATCGATCCATTTTTCTCTGGTACTATAGGATGCATACAGTACATGGTAAAGGAGGTCACGGGCATGGAGCAGAGTCTGAAGGATAAGGTGATAGTGGTAACAGGAGCAGGGGGAGTATTATGTTCCGCCTTCGCGCGTCGGTATGCTCAGCTGGGAGCCAAGGTGGCCCTGCTGAACCGTTCATCACAGAAGATCGAGGCTCTTGAAAAAGAACTCACAGAGATGGGCCTTCAGGCGAAAGCCTACCCGGTGAATGTCCTTGATGCAGACGGCCTTGCAGCCGTTCACGAGAAAATCCGTACAGACCTAGGTCCGGTCGATATTCTGGTCAACGGCGCAGGCGGGAATATGGCAGAAGCAAATACCGCGAATGAATACCATGAGATGGAGCTTGATGATTCAGTGAGAACTTTCTTCAAACTCGACATCTCGAGCATCTCCGATGTCTTCGACCTGAATTTTCTCGGCACACTGATTCCTTCAAAGGAATTTGCAGGTGATATGGCGGGAAGAGAGGGGTGCTCCATCCTGAACGTCACTTCCATGGCAAGTTATAAACCGCTTACGAAGGTGCTCGGCTATTCGGCGGCGAAAGCCGCTGTCAACAACCTGACCCAGTGGCTCGCAGTACACTTCGCCCATACCGGTATCCGCGTGAATGCAGTCGCTCCGGGTTTCTTCAGCACGAAACAGAACCGTTCTCTCCTCTTCGATGAAAATGGAAATCCGACAGCGCGAAGCGCGAAGATCCTGGCAGGAACACCGATGGGACGCTTCGGAGTGCCCGAAGACCTGCTGGGAACCGTCACCTATCTGGTGGACAGCAATGCCAGCGGCTTTGTTACGGGTGTCCTGATCCCTGTGGATGGCGGATTCAACGCATATTCAGGCGTATAGCACCTTTGTAAAAACAGCAGAAGGAGAGGCGGCGGTTCGTATATTCTCTGCGAGTTTCGCCTCGATCACAGTCCCGCTCACCACCTCAGGCGGAGCCTGTAGGATCTCGACCTTAAGGTAATTGCCGGTTATTCCGGTAAGCTTTCCGTCCTTCACTTTCTCTACAAGAACTTCCACCTTCTTCCCTATCTGATCTTTCATGTACCGCCGGTAATGGACGTTCGACAGGTCTCTCAGCCGTTTCGCCCTCTCATCTCTCTTATACTCGGGCACACGGTCCTTCGCTCCCTCGAGAGCCGTACCGGGGCGTGGTGAGAACGGGAACACATGAAGCTGGGTGATATTGATCTCCTGCAGCCTCTCATAGGTGAGGCGGAAATCCTCCTCCTCTTCGGCAGGAAGACCCGTAATGATATCGGCGGCGATGAAGGGTGAATCCTTCACCCGCTTCAGGTTCTCCACGACCTCCTGCACCACCTCCCAGGTATAATGGCGGTTTACACGCTTCAGCACAGTATCGGAGAGAGACTGCAGGGGAAGATGGAAATGGGGCTGAATTCTTTCATCAGAGAGCACTTCATAGAACAGCGGAGAGAACATGTCGGGCTCGAGGGACGAGAGACGGATTCTTACGGAGGTATCTAAGGAATCAAGGAGAAGGCGGAGGAGATGCTCGAGTCTCATATCTTTATCGCGGTACGCGCTGATATTCACTCCCGTCAGTACGATCTCCTTGTACCCTGATTCGATCAGAGCCCTGCTTCTTTCGAGGACTTCCTCAGAAGGAAGTGACCGGCTGTCGCCCCGGGCAATGGTCACCCGGCAGTAGGCGCATTCGTTGTCGCACCCGTCCTGAATCTTCAGGAAGGCACGGGAATGAAAAGAGAAGCTTGCAGCATCGTAATCGAAGCTGCTGCTTTTCTCACTCTGAGTGGAAAAAGAATCCCTGATCGCCTCCACGATATCGAAATCGGCGATCAGACGCTTGCTGAGCCGTTCGGGGAGCGTGAGGAGATTCGGTTTATCATCTAGAGAGACGACAATGACACGATCGCTGAGGGCTTCGAGCATTGCACGCTCCATCTGCGCATAGCACCCGGTGATGATAACTGCGGCCTCTTTATTGAGATTATGGTACAGCCGTGCCATTCTTCGTGCCTTCTGTTCGGCTTTCGAGGTAACGGTACAGGTATTTATGATATAGATATCTGCTGCCTCATCCTTCGTGACGAGGTCAAATCCCTGGTGAACGAAAGCATCGGCTATCGCCTCGCTCTCGCACTGGTTCAGTTTACATCCGAGCGTATAGATCCGGACATTCATACATCCTCCATCGGTGCATTGTCCATCCGCGTAAGGAGGGAGAGGATTGTATCGATAGCGTTCTTCAGGTCGTTATGCATCTCTTTCGCATAGGGATTATAAACGCTGGAGATCGAGGAAGAGCTGGAGAGGGTCATTACAGGTCTGTTCCACGATCTCGAGAAGTTTCGTATACCCCCATGGTTGCGATACGGGTCTGCTTCAGATCGAGCTCATCAAGCATCCGTCCCACGAAGTGGCGTCACTCCCTGGGAGTACGCCGCCTCCCGGTCATGACGGTCACAGCTCATATGAAGCACATTCAGACCCATGGAGGAGAATATCCCGTTCCAGAAACTCTGCACTCTCTTCTGAGCAGCGTACAGGGTCCATCATGATAGGAAGTCCGTCCACTCCGTTTTTTCCCGAGTCCGGTCCGAACATCGGATGGGTCGCGATAAAGGGAGTATGCACAGGAAGGATTTCCTCCATCACCTGCTTCGGGTAGACCTTCACCGAACAGGTATCGATGATGAGCGTGTTCCTTCCCTATGTGCCCTGCCAGATGGGAGAGCACATCGTGAAGAGAGCTGATCGCCGTACAGAGGAAAATCACATCGGAGGTGACCAATTCGTCGAAACCGACGATCTTCACACCCTTGAGGGTGATGTCTCTCTGTGTTCTGTTATATGCTACGACAGGAAGATGGAGTGCGAGCTGTTCAGCCCAGAACCTGCCGAATCTTCCTAATCCTATTACACCTACTTTCATATCGCCCTACCATAGCACACTTTTGTTCTTTCAGACAATTAGCGAAGAATCATCCTCGGGGTGTAGGAATAGAGGCCTCTGGTATGGTATGCTTGTCTGTGAAATTACTTAACATATAGAGGTATAGAACTATGTCATTTTCACAAAAGATGAAAGAGAAGGCGATCGCCCTGCAGAAGACTCTCGTCCTTCCCGAGGGAACGGAAAAGAGAACTGTACAGGCTGCCCGGCAGGTCATTGACGAGAAGATCGCGAAAGAGGTTGTCCTCCTCGGTGCACCTGATGCAGTTTCAGCCCTCGCAGCTGAACTCTCTGTCTCCCTTGAGGGAATCACCGTGATCGATCCGGCAGCGAGCGAGAAGAGAAAAGCATATGCTGCAGAATACTATGAGCTCAGGAAGAAGAAAGGCATGACGGAAGAACAGGCCTTCGAGCAGATCGCAGAGCCTCTCAAGTACGGGGCGATGATGACTCGTCTCGGTGATGCCGATGCCATGGTCGCAGGTGCAGAGAACACAACCGGTGATGTGCTGAGAGCTTCTTTTCAGATCATCAAGACAAAACCAGGCATCAAGAGCGCTTCCTCCTGTTTCGTCATGGAGACTCCGATGAAGAAGGATCTTGGTGTTGACGGCTCGTTCATCTTCAGTGACTGTGCCACCATCCCGAACCCGAGTGCCGAACAGCTCGCCGAGATCGCCCTTGCTTCAGCCGAAAGCTGCAGCACCTACCTTGAGGCGGAACCTGTGGTAGCGATGCTTTCCTATTCCACCAAGGGATCTGCTTCCGGGGAACTCGTCGACAAGGTCGTCGAGGCCACTCAGATGGTAAAGGAGAAGGCTCCTGAGCTGAAAGCTGACGGTGAACTTCAGCTTGATGCGGCAATCATCGAAAAGGTCGGCTCCTCTAAGGCTCCGGGATCTCCCGTTGCAGGTAAGGCCAACACCCTGATCTTCCCTGACCTCCAGGCAGGAAACATCGGCTACAAGCTCGTTCAGCGCCTTGCCGGTGCAGAGGCCTACGGCCCGATCCTCCAGGGCTTCGCGAAGCCGGTCAGTGACCTCTCCCGCGGCTGCAGTGTAGAAGATATTGTGGTCACCAGTGCGATCACCCTCTCTCAGAACTAGAATACGAGAGAGTCAGAAGAGACGGAAGGCCACTCGCGCATCCTGCGGGTGGCCCTCTCCATCCTTCAGGTACTAGATGAAAGATAAAAAACCCTTGCCCTCTCTGATAGACGGATCAAGGTCCCCCAACAGAGTTATTTTCTCACTCTCCTGGCCTGTTATACTCGACCAGACCTTCCATACCCTGATGGGATACATAGACACGGCGATGGTCGGGTCCCTCGGTGCAGTTGCCACTGCCAGTGTAGCGGTAACGGCAAGCACGATGTGGCTTCTCATGGGAATCATGTACGCCTTCGGTGCCGGGTATTCGGTCCTGATCGCCCGTTCAATCGGGGCTCAGGAGAAGGATAAGATCACGAAGGGAGTTCAGCAGTCTCTTCTCGCGATCGTTCTCCTCTCTGTGGTGATAACCTCACTTGTGAGAGGCATCAGCGGTTCTCTTCCTCTCTGGCTTGGAGTCAGTCAGGAGGTTGCACCGCTCAGTTCCTCGTATCTCAGTATAGTGAGCTATTCCTTCCCCTTCTTCATCACATTCGTCTTCTTCTCGAATATCCTGAGGACCTCGGGTGATACCAAGACTCCACTCTTCAGCAATATCTTCACGAACATCCTGAATATTGTTGGAAACTTCTTCCTGATCTTCCCCTCAAGAACCATTCATCTGGCCGGACAGAGCCTGGATGTATGGGGAGCAGGTCTCGGAGTAGAGGGAGCGGCTATCGCAACCCTTGTCTCCCGTATCGTAAGCGCTCTGATACTTCTGTCAGTGATGCTCTTCCGTGAGAATGATATCCGTATCAGGTTCAAGGGGTTCGTCTTCCGCTTCGAAAAGGAATACACCCGCCAGGTCATCACCATCGCGCTGCCTATGGCGGCGGAAAGGGCGACCCTCTCAACGGGACAGATCGTCCTGACAACCCTTGCGACCTCTCTGGGAACGGCCTCTCTTGCCGCTCACCATCTGGCTATCACAGCGGAATCGATCACGTTCATGCCGGTGAGCGGGTTCTCTCTCGCGGCCGCGACCCTGGTCGCACAGTCTCTGGGTGCAGGAAAGAAGGAAATGGCGAGAGATTTCGCACGCCGGACACTTACAGGAGGCATCCTCCTGATGAGTATGACCGGGGTCCCTGCTGTTCATCTTCTCCTACCACCTGATCGGACTGTTCACGCCGGATGAAACAGTGATCACTCTCGGAGGACGCGTCCTCAGGATCGAAGCCTTCGCACAACCGTTCTTCGCCATGAGTATCGTCATCAGCGGTATCCTCCGGGGTGCCGGTGATACCCGATGGCCTTTTATCTACTCGGTGATCGGCATGTGGGGAGTCAGGCTTCTTCCCGCCTTCATCTTTGTGACCTTCCTCGACGGTTCTCTCATGGTCTTATGGGTCTGCATGGTAGCTGACCTCGTTGTGCGCGGATCTCTGAACTATTATCGGTACCGTACCGGTACGTGGATAGAGTTCTGGGAGACCAAACATTCGCAAGGCTAAGGAGCTACAGCCAGGGATTCATAACCTGAATGGGGAGGTGCGTAAAATCTGAGGTGTTTCTTGTGACCAGAATCGCCCCATGGACATAGGCCGTGGCCGCGATCAGAGTATCCGCCGGGTGGAGTGTTCTCCCGTTTCTTTCAGCCATAGCGGCCAGTGCTCCCCACGAGACGGCAACCCTGTCATCAACTGCTACCGTCTTGTCTTTAAACTGTGCTGTGAAAGTATCGAACCAGAGCAGGAGATCGTTCTTCTTCTTTCCATCGTCCAGTCTCAGAATTCCCCTATTGATTTCTGCCAAAGTGAGCACTGAAATCCGTACATGATCACTCTCGACCCGATACAGCCAGTCCATGACCGTCGGATCCGGAGTTTTTTTAATCATCTCTGAGATAACGTTCGTATCGAGAAGAAAAATCCCGATCATCTCTCAAATGAATATTTCCCTGAAGAGAGAGATATACCAGCTTACATATTTTCTGATTTATCCCGTTCAGATTGAATCAGAGATCTGAGCAGTTTTTCTTTCCTGTCAGGGCTCTTACTCTCAGATACTGACGAGACGTTATCTGTCGAGGTGGCGGATCGAATCTGCGAGAGTACAGATCTGCTCTATAGAGAGCTTTTCTCCCCTCTCCTGAGGGGAAATACCGGCATTCAGCAGAGCTCGTTCCACTTCCTCTCCTGAGATAACTTTTCCCGTCACTCCCCTGAGGAGGTTGTTTCTCACTGTCTTCCGCCTGGCGGCGAAGAGGTCTTTCACGAGACGGAAGAAAATCGTCCGGAGCTCATCAGGGACCAGAGAGGTTTCTCTCTTTGTAAGTTTCACGAGGGCGGAATCGACATTGGGCGGAGGGAAGAAGGCTCCGGCCTTGATTGTCATCACCTTCTGTACATGGTAATCCGTCTGGGCAAGAATGGAGAGAGTCGAGTACATCTTTGATCCGTGCGGCGAGCAGATGCGGTCGATCACTTCCTTTTGAAGTGTGAATACCATGACGGGGACTCCCACCTGCTGTTCCAGCAGCCTGGCAAGAATGACGGAACCGACATTATAGGGAAGATTCCCTGCGATGGCATCCACTGGAGCTCCCTTGTCCCACTGATCTTTCCAGGTTTTCAGAACATCCCCTTCAACAAGATGGAAGCCCTCTTCGTCCGCAAACGCCTTTTCCTTCAGGATGGAGATGAAACCGCGGTCGATTTCGAAGGCGGTGACATCCACACCCCGTTCAAGCAGCACCGAGGTGATATTCCCGATACCCGGTCCTATCTCCCACACCTTCGAGGCACCCTCAGAGAGGATATGATCTACGATTCTTCCCCGTGTTTCTGCCGAAAGGAGAAAGTTCTGACCGAATTTTTTACTCATCGCCAGTGAGTTCTCTTCCAGGAGGCGGTGTATCTCGGAAGGCGAGTCGTAGGGAAACGTCCAGCTCATATCGCTTTGTACTCCTTTTCTGCAGAATACGGCTACAGTACCACTGAAAAAGAAACCAGGTCAAGAAGAGAGCTCCTGTGATACAGAGGGGAACCCACGAGGTGACAGGTGTAAGATTCCTCACTGAAAGGATGGTCTGTATCGCTTTCAGCAGGAGGGAATGGAGTCTATAGAGGGGCAGGAACGGGCAGATAATCAGCAGGAAGGTCATGAGGAATAGGGGGAGCAGGAGAGGTGACAGTATGATCGTGTAGAGTATTCCTTCCGGATGGAGTTCACCGAAGAGTATCAGAGAGAGGGGAGAAAGAACCCAGGAAACAGCGAAAGAGAGCGTAAGAGGCGTGAGCAGGAAGGAAGGAAGGCAGGAAAATAGGAGAGCTCGAAGTGCAGGATAGACAAGGATGATCGCTGCGACAGCAGTGTAGGAGAGCAGCGCCGCATAGGAGAACAGATGGTGAGGTACCAGGAGCCCATGGATGATGAAGGTTATCAGGAGGGAGGAGGAAGGGATCCTGATGGATGCGGTTTTCATGAGCGTGATGGAGATCAGGGCCCGACTCAGCGATGGCGTATATCCGGCTATCAGGGCATACAGGTGAGCTCCTCCAAGGGAGATGAAACGGAGCCTGCGATGTTTTCCCGTCATCACTTCGATGGATCCTGCGATCAGCTGCAGATGAAATCCCGAGAGGACGAAGATATGGGATACCCCCTTCTCCCTCGCTGACGAAGTCAGCTCATTCCCTTCTGTCGATGGATAGGAGAACAGCATGAGAGAGAGGATCGGCGCCGAGTCAGGGAGGCGTTTTCTCATCATATCCTCCGTTTTCTGCTTTATCATACGCCTCAGACGGACTATGAGAGGAGACCCCGATACCTGCGGATTAGTACAGGAGATGAACAGCCTCCCCTCTTCCTCCCTGACACGCAGATCACCACAGAAGAGACTCTCCCCCTGAAAGAGCAGCTCTTCGCTGAACAGCAGTGCCCTGACAGAACAGGAGGCCCGTACTCCCCTGGCATCTGTAACAGAGGTGAGCAGCACCTCTGTTACCGCAGAGCCGAACGATGAGAGGTTGCTGTCTTCGAGAACCCTGCAGGTTCCCTCACAGATAGTGCGGGGATAAAGAGAAAGCGTGCCCTGCCGGTACTGGGACCCATAGGTGATGAAGAGAAAAAGAGTAAGGAGAACCAGATTACGTAGGGAGAGCAGCGAGAGTACGATGAGGGCTGACAGACAGAGCATCAGGAGACACAGGAGAAGTATGAAGCGCGGTGGGGAGATAGTAACCCACCCATGGAGGGTGAGACAGATGATGAGAATAATTGAGCTGCCCATACACTGTAAAGTACGGGCAGTCTCTACAGGTCACTTCGAAAGCTCTACAGTGAGAGCGAAGAGCGGGAGATCGAGCGTGCCGTTCATGGAAAGCTTCAGGAGCCTGCTGCTGAAGGTCTCCTGCCGTATACTGTCTCCCTCTATCTTCTCCAGCTGTTTCACCAGGGAGAGCATGTTCTTTCTTTTGAAGGAGACCCAGGTGAGAAACTGCTCCTTGAAATGAAGGAGATTCTTTCCTTGCAGATCACAGGGGAACGATATCTCGCCCGTTGCAATACTCTCGGCGAGATCGATCGGGTCTGAGAGAGAGAGTTCATACAGATGATGCTCCAGAGTTTTCAGTTCATCGTCGAGGGCGAAGGTACAAGCTCCTGCCTGATTTTTCAGTGTGAGCCGCTGCTTCAGTGCAAGGGAACTCTTCCTGTCCCTCCGGCTCATGATATGTACAGCGGCCAGGGTGGCAATGGAGGCAATGACAAGTTCATCTATCATCGGAATAGGATCACGCACGGCAAGGGATAAGATAAAATAGGCCACGAGGAACACAAAACCGCCGAGAAAGAGACGGGGGAGATAGCGGGTGTCCTGCACCCACCGGTCTACACCCCTATCGATCTCCTTATAGATCGTTCTATGCAGTTCATCCTTCTGCTCCTGAGTGACTGTTGATGCACTGAAGACCTGAAGAGGGTCTTCCTCTTCCCAGGAAGAGACCTTAACGGGATCTATGAACGGCGAGATACAGATCGTCTCCTTACTGCCTAAGGTCAGCAGGTAACAGTATTTCATTCAACCTCCTAGAGGTATGCCTTGATAGAGGCGATTTTCACCTCAAGGTCTTTCATATACTTCCCTCTGTCAGTTTCATCGGTCCTGAAGAAGAAGTAATACTTGATTTTCGGCTCCGTGCCGCTCGGACGGATCACCATCTTGGTCCCCTCACTGAAGGTGAGGATCACGACATCGCTCTTCGGGAACCCGGTCTCCTCCTGACCTGCAAGGTCAACAGTGGATTCGATCGTGAGATCAGCGAAGACATCACCCCTTTTTCTGCTCCTGAAGGAGTCCATAATGCTCTTCATCTTCTCTTTCCCGGAGGCTCCCTCATAGGCGAAGGAGAGCACCTTTTCCGTGTAGAAACCGTAGGTATCATAGATCTCATTGAGTCTCTGCTGAAGGGTCTTCCCGAGAGATGCGTAGTAGCTCATCATCTCGACTGACAGGACAGCTGAGGATACAGCATCCTTGTCTCTCACGCCTTTCAGGGCATTGTAGCCGAAACTTTCCTCACAGCCGAACAGGTAAAACTCACGATCCGACTTTTCCACCTCGACAATCTGCTCTGCGATGTATTTGAACCCTGTCAGGACATCGGTACACCTGCCGCCGTTCGCTTCGGTGATGGCTCTCACGAGATCGCTCGTGACGAAAGATTTCACCACGAGAGGAGTTTTCTCGGTATAGGCAAGGTCTTTGTACCTCTCGATCAGGTAATCGGTGAGAAGTACGGCAATCTGGTTTCCGCTGAGCAGCGTGTAAGCGGTTTTATCAGGGGAGGAAGGGATAGCAATGCCGAGACGGTCTGAATCGGGATCTGTTCCCAGAACGATATCGGCTTTCACCTCCTTCGCTTTCTTCAGGACGAGGCGCATCGCCTCGGGATCTTCCGGATTCGGCATCGAGACGGTCGGGAAGTCACCGTTCGGCTCTACCTGTTCCTCTACGACATGGCATTCGAGGGAAAGCTTCTCGAGCATACGCCGTACCGGTCGGTTTCCCGCCCCGTGGAGAGGCGTATAGGCTACCGAGACTTTCTGCTGCGCAATCACTTCCTTACGGAGGATAGAGGAGAGAACCATCTCATCGTAGGCATCATCTACCTCGGAGGGGACATCCAGAAGAAGTCCCTGAAAACGTGCATCGTCTTCACTCATCTCTCTGATGCGTTCTATATCGAGCGAATTGACTCTGTCGGCGATCCCGATATCGTGGGGAGGCGTCACCTGCCCTCCGTCTGAGTAATAGACCTTGTATCCGTTGTACTTCGCCGGATTATGGCTTGCGGTGATAACGATTCCGGCTGTGGTGCCGAGCTCCTGCACGGCGAAGGAGAGAACGGGTACCGGCTGAAGGGTATCATAGAGATAGACCTTCACACCGTTCGCACAGAGGGTGCGTGCCGCAGTCTGGGCAAAGAGTTTCGAGTAGTTTCTGGAGTCATAGGCGATCGTCAGGCTCGGTTTCTCTTCCTGAGTCAGAAGATACTCTGCCAGTCCCTGGGTGACCTTGCGGACCATGAAGGGATTGATCCTGTTGGTGCCTCCACCGATGACTCCCCTCATTCCTGCAGTACCGAATGCAAGAGCGGTATAGAAGCGGTCATAGAGATCCTCATCGGCATGTTCATCATAGGGGAGAGCCACTTCCTGCCTGAAGTGATCATTCTTCTCGTTCGCGATATACTCTTCCGCCTTCCGATATATCTCTTTCATCTCTTCTTTACTCTTCATAATTCCTCCTCTGCAAGCTGTTCAAATGAGTCATAGACCGGGGCGAGACCGGCAGAGACCAACTCCATTTTACCACGAAAACCCCAGCTTACAAGAGCACATCGGACTCCACTGTTTTCTGCGGTCAGACCATCCACTTCCGTATCGCCGATGAGCAGCAGCTCTTCAGGGGCGATACCGCAGAGCTGAACGAAGGCATGGGTTGAAGCGGGCTCCGGTTTCAGGGGATAGGCATCAGACGCTCCCTGAATAAAACTGAACGGCTCATCAGGGAAGAGGGTCTCGATAATGGGAAGGATGAGGGAGTGGTCTTTATTGCTGAGTACTCCCATCGGATATCCTTTCTCTTTGCAGCGATCAACGAACTCCCGCACGCCCGGATACAGCTCTGCATACCGGCAGGGATCTGCCGCATAATGGGTTTTGAGAACGGGAAGCAGTTCCCCGACCTCACTTTCGCTGAGTTCCCGTCCCTGCAGGCGGGCCGCCTGTTTCAGGGCATTGGTCAGGCCTCTTCCCACGATGGATTTTCCTGATTCAAGATCAATCGGCTCAATGGAGGCTTTCTGCAGCGCCGTATTGATCGACGAGGTGATATCAGCGATGGTATCAACGAGTGTGCCGTCAAGGTCAAACAGGACTGCTCTGATTTTCTTCATGTCATTCATGGGTTTTATTATACGGAGCTCTTGTCATTGCGACCAGTGGATTCTATACTCTTTTCATGTATAAAGGGACAATCATCGCAACCTATATCGGGAACCTGGTCGGTGCACTGGTCGTGAACCTGTCACCACTCCTTTTCGTCACCTTCATGGATCTCTATTCACTCACCTTCGAGCAGGTAGGTTTCCTTGTTCTGGTCAATTTCGTGACCCAGATCGCCAGTGATATCATACACTCCCATCTTGTCGATCGGTACGGGGTACGGCCCTTTATCACGAGCGGGCATGCGCTCGTCGTCCTCGGCTTCGCCCTGCTCTCCCTCTCTCCTCTTCTGGGAAACGGGAATCCCTATCCCTGGATGATAGTGGCGACCATCATTTTCAGTTACGGAGGAGGTATTCTGGAGCTCCTTCTCAGTGCGATCGTCGCAGCCATTCCCTCTGACGAGAAGGCGAAGGCGATGAGTCTCCTCCACTCCTTCTACGCGTGGGGATTCATATTCGTCGTACTCGTTACAACCGGACTCCTCGAGATCTTCTCAAGGGAACGGTGGTATGTACTTCCCGCCATCTGGGCTGTTGTTCCTTTTTTTAATTTTTTTCTATTCATGAACGTTCCACTCGCTCCCATGGCGGCCCATCATGAAAGGCTCCGCTTCCGTTCCCTTCTACAGAGTCCCTTCTTTCTTCTCATGATACTCACCATCGCGCTCGGAGGAGCTACCGAGGTGAGCATGAGTCAATGGGCATCGACCTTCGCGGAGCGCTCCCTCGGTCTCTCGAAAGAGGTTGGAGACCTTGCAGGAGTCCTGATGTTCGCCCTCTTCCTCGGCATCGGACGACATCTGTTCGGGACGAAGGGAAGAGAAGAGATTGTCTGGCATGTGATGTTTGCAGGCTCGATCCTCTCGCTGCTCAGCTATCTGACGGTGAGTATGTCACCCTACCCCATACTCTCTCTTATCGCCTGCTTCATGAGTGGACTGGGAGTATCGCTCCTCTGGCCCGGTTCGATCGTTCTCTCCCAGAGAGCGTTCCCTCATGCCTCGGCAGGGATGTTCGCCCTCCTTGCGGCAGCAGGAGACACCGGTGCCGGTGTCGGCCCATTCATCATCGGAGCTGTATCGGGAAAGAATATTGCACTCGGAGCGGGAGAAGCACTCAAGACAGGTTTCCTTGCCGGCTCCATCTATCCTCTGGCACTGATCATCGTCCTTCTGATCATCAGAAAACTCTACAGGAGCTATACCGCTATATCCTGAGGCGGGTGATCATCGTCATCATCAGGAATGAACAGCGAACAACTTCCCTCATCCTGTGAGTACTTCTCGATGAGAAGCAGTTTCGCTATCTGCTGAAGAACGAGCTCGCCGAGAGGGAGCATTTCTGTACTCAGGTCCCGTGAGGCATGGGCGGAGCCGAAATCGCTCATTGATCTCATCGAGGGAAAGGCTGTAACTATCTCCTGATGGGTGAGTACCTTCTTTTCAGACTCCTCTGCAGGTAACCGGCAGCTTCTAAAAGTGAACTCTCCCTCTTTATCCCGTGAGGGAAGAGAATTGAAGGACCGGCATACCACGGGTCGGACAGGATAGACCTGACAGTGATGAGGATCTTCCGCATTGTACAGAGGACAGGCTTCACTTGATGAAGCCCGGTAAAGCGCATCGAAGAGACGCTGGTCCCGTTTATCATAGAGAAGGTAGAGAGCAACGAGAAGAGCCTCGTCGCCGGTTATTGTCGGAATGAAATGCTCACAACAGGTTCCGCAGGCACTCGGGCAGACAACAGAGAATCGAGAGGTGAAGGCTTCGGCAGTCTCATTCAGTTCAGCGTACATCTCCAGGAGACGTTCACCTCTCTCAACCATACCGTTCGTGCGGAACACGGACGGAATCGAAGATAGAATTTCCAATTCTGTATTCATCCATACTATATGAAGAGTTCCCATATATGTATAGGGAATGAAGCATGTGAGTCAATCAGTTTGTATCAGGATTCTGAAAAATCGAAGAAACGAGAAGCCGCCGTGTCAGGTGGCGGCTTCTGAGGTATGGAAAGAGTGTTCTACCGAAGAGCTTTAGCAGCTATCTCCGCCGCCTTGATCAGCGGGAATCCCGCGGGAGACGCCGTCAGAAGGGGCTGGGTCCCGATCTGAGTGACCAGAAGATCATGGACTGTCATATGATTCTGGATCGCGATGCCGATAGCATTGATCAGCTGACCGATACATTTGCCTCCCATCACTTCGCCTCCGAGAATGACTCCCGAGCGCTGGGAGATGATGAGTTTCACCGTCTCCTGATGAGCATCCTCTATTTTGCCGGGGTGACGGTTCACGCCGGTAAAGGAGCCGGTGACGATCTTGAACCCTTCCTTCAAGGCATTCTTTTCAATCAGACCGGCTACGCCGTAGGCGGTCTCACCGATACAGGTTGAATAGATTCCGACGGTCCCTCTGAATACGGTGTAGGTATTGAGTTCAAAAAGATTCAGAGCTGCGATACGTGCCTCGGTACAGGCGGTTGAGGCGAGCATGATTTTGCTGAGGCGTCCCGTTGCAAAGTCGATTTTGCTCGCACAGTCACCTGCTGCAAAGACATCAGGCATCGATGTACGCCGGTACTGGTCCGCCTTGATGAACCCGTAGTCATTCAGGGAAAGACCCATCTGTTCTGCCAGGGCAACGTTCGGCTTGTAGCCGAGGGAAAGAATTACGGCGTCAGCTTCAAGCGTTTCACCGTTATTGAAGGTGACCGATTCCACCTTTTCACTTCCGTTGATGCTGGTTATACCGAGATCCGACTTTACGGCTACCCCCCTGCTCTCCAGCATCTCCTGGGCGGCAGATGCGAATTCGTCATCAAAGGTTGCGCCCAGAATATGAGGGAGGATCTCTACCAGTGTGATATCCTTTCCAGTCTTCTTCAGTTCGTCAGAGGTCTCGACACCAATGAATCCGGCGCCCACGACAACGATCTTTTCAAGTCCTTCAAGACGTTCCTGAAGACTGTCGAGATAGACCTTGTCTTTCGGGATAGTGAAAACATTCTTCAGGTGAGTCCCCTTGAGCCAGCCGGGAATGACCGGTTCGGAGCCTGTACCGAGAATCAGTTTGTCATAGACAACACTTTCCCCTTTCGCTGTTGTACACGTTTTTTTCTCTGCGTCTATGCTCACGACTTCGTCCACCATGATATCAACTCCGAGCTTGATAAGCCCTGCGTCAGGGAGAATATTATTGTCACTGCTCTGGGTAGTCCCGTAGATATAGGGGATTCCACACGGTATCATGACGATTTCTTCCTTGCGAATCACCGTGACACTCTTATCAGGGTTGTCAGATTTTGCTGTCATAGCAGCCACAAGACCTGTGGCGCTTCCGCCGATGACCAATACATCAGTGTGTTTCATACGTACATCCTTATTGTAATTGAGAATTATTATTACTATCAGGATATAATGGGAGTATAAAGGCGTCAAGAAAAATTATAACAGTCTGAGGATTTTACGTGCACTGTGTAGGTTTCGCCTGGTTCAGCCACTCAGTCTATGACTTTGCTGGTCCGTCTTCTTTTCCTCTTCTCTTTCTTCTTGGAGGCATAGTCCTGTTTCCCCTTCCCTCTCAGGAACCTTTTCTTATCACTGAGGATAAAGGTGCTTGCGAGTGCGGCGAAGAGTGACACGCCCAGGACGATGTACATCATCGAGGGGAGGGACTGGAACGGGAGGGCAATGTTCATACCGTAGTAGCCGACCAGGAAGGTAGGGAACATGAAGGCGATGGAGATGACGGTGAGCCGTCTCATGATGAAGCTGAGGTTATTGCTGATAACCGAGGCGAAGGCATCCATCGTGCCTGTCAGGATTGACGAGTAGATATTGGCCATTTCGATTGCCTGCTTGTTATCGATAATGACATCCTCGAGGAATTCCCTTTCATCCTCATCGAGGGAACGGAAGTACGGGGACTTCTGGAGTTTCTCAAGGAGAATCTCATTGGTTGCGAGGGAGGTGGTGAAATAGACGAGGGATTTCTGAATGGAGAGGAGCTGTATCAGCTCATCGTTACGCACCGACCGGTGCAATTCCTCTTCGACCAGATTCTTCTGTCTGTTCAGATACTTCAGGAGTCTGATATACACAAGGGCGGCACGCCCCATGATGGAGATGACAAAGCCTTCCATCGTGTCCACAGGATAATGGCGCAGACGGTTACGGGCGAAATCCTCGAGAATCACTGAATCACTCTGGCAGATGGTGATGATCGTGTTTTCCATCATCACGATTCCCAGCGGGACACAGTACTGATTGATACCGTGTGCATCATCGCTGAAGGCGGGAATACGTACGATAAGGGCGACATAGTCATCCTCCTTCTCGATACGTGCCTGCTCATCAACGTCCATGATGTCTGCAAGGAGCTCCGATTCGATCGGATAATCTTCCTGAAGCTGTGCTATATCATCACGGGATACTTCCCGTGCATCAACCCAGGTGTAGTTGATTTCATTGCCGTATGGACCGGCCGAGGTCTTTCCGATTGTATTTCTGATTGTGATCATGGTTCCTCCTGGTCTCTCCGGAAGGACCGTTCATCGCTAGTGTCTGTGTGATAAATGGTCAGGAGAGTCATTGTCTGAGATGAGTGTCTGATAGCGTTTACTTCCACCATCGTCTGAGTTAGACATCTGGTACCTCCTGATGAATACGATTTACGGGTGACGAAAACCCTTTGAGTATAGTATCATATCACTACAGTGATAAAAAGAGGTTTCACGTTAATTTCATACCAGATTAAGGGAGAATGTCCATGTTACAGAGAGAAGAAGCACTGACCCTGCTCAGGAAATACAACAAGGCAGAGAATCTCATAAACCACGCTCTCAGCGTAGAAGCTGTGATGCGCCGTTTTGCAGAACACTACGGAGAGGATGCGGAGTACTGGGGGCTTATCGGTCTCCTTCATGACATCGACTATGAAATGTATCCCGATCAGCACTGTCAGAAAGCCCCTGAGCTCCTGAGCGAAGGCGGAGTGGATGAACAGACGATACGTGCGATCGTTTCTCACGGCTGGGGTATCTGCTCGGATGTCGAGCCGGTGAAGACTGTCGAGAAAGTACTCTATACCATTGACGAGCTCACCGGGCTTATCACGGCTACCGCGCTTATGCGCCCGTCGAAAAGCCTCCACGACCTGACGGTCAAGTCAGTCAACAAGAAATGGAAGACCAAGGGGTTCAGCGCCGGCGTTGACCGGGCTCTCATCCAGAAGGGCTGTGATATGCTCCCCATGGAGAAAAACGAGGTGATTCAGCTCTCAATCGAGGGAATGCGGACCGTTGCGAAAGAGATCGGACTCGAAGGGAACCTCGAAGCATGAGAGCTGTCAGAGGGTATACGGGAGCTCCTTGATTCTCACGATACCCTCGGTATTCATGACGATCCTCACCAGACGGGACTCCTCGATAGTACCCTTCGGGTCACTCATCGTACAGATAAGATGCAGGTGATAGACCTTACCGCTCTTCTTTTTCGAGATATCGATATCACTGGTGGGGATGAAGATATCATCTTCAGAGTCATCCATCTCCTTCAGCCAGTCATCCAGGCGGATACGAAGAACAACCGTGATCTCGGAAATCCCGCTTTCCATCCGATCTCTCACCTTCTGCCTGTATACCTTCACGAACCGCCGATAGTGCACCACATCCTCCTCCGGAAGGATGTCGAAGAAGGGATTGTACTCTGATTCTCTGAAATGCTGTATAGTCGGTGAAAAGGAGGAGGAAGGTCTCATCCTGATCAGCATCTTCACTTTCATCAGGATATTCTGCGTTCTCGGAGATTTGAAATGGATGATCTTATCTGCGAGAAGATTCGGCAGGGTCTTTCTGAACACGGCTCGCAGTCCCTCTTTGATTCTATCCTTGAAAACATACGCCAGGATGATCATCATCGCCCAGGGAATAGAGTTTTTCAGGAAAAACGCCTCTGCGAATATTGCAGCAAGGGTTGCAAAGGTCATCGCGATAGCGGCCGCCGCCCCTGCCAGGATATTCCCCATTCTTTCCGGTGCCTTCGACTGTATCGGGTGGAGGTAAAGAAGGGATTGTGTCCATTTCTTCAGTTCTGCGCACCGGAACATATACTTCTCATCAGTCCGTTTCCCCTGTCCAGGAACCGAAGAGTATCCACAGGAAGCACGGTAGGCGATCTCACTACGTGCATATTCCACAAGATACTGAGAATCACTCATATACTGAAAGATGAAGGTAGCAGTAGACTCCACCTGAATGCTCATCGCCTCATCAGACCACCTGAAAGCGGTTGTCATCTTATTTCCCGTAGGATACAGAGCCTCCACACTCTCTACGAGTTGACGAAACCTCTCAAGCACATCAGCTGAGGAGTGGTGCCACTGTTCCACTTCCCGGGGACTCAGGGAACCGTCAGTGACCGAATCCTGAAGGTCAGAGGAATGATGGCGTATCATATTGGTGAGGAACTGGATTTCATGAATGAGATTCTGTTCCCATGAAGCATGATGAGGTCCCTGAAGATCCTGGACTCCCTTTTCAATCACCGTCAGAGGAGAATCATCATTTTTCCTGTCAAGAATCTCCTCGAGAGTTATGGAAGGAGAACTGTATCTGCCGTGAGACTGGAACTTACGGAGCATCGATTCTCTTGTGATCGACTTCTCAGAAACATTCAGCTGCGGGGGAGAAAAAATGTAGTAATCAACGCTCTTTGCATACGAGCGATCAGCGTACAGCGGATATGTGATCTTCACCTCAATGTGTCGTGAAGAGTGACGACGGATATCAAACACAGGAAAAACCTCCCTTCGGCACCTATTATACACTGAAACGAACGGAAGACAAACCTGATGCTCACGGGAAGATCTCTCTGAGTTTTTCGCACAGAACCTACGGAATTTTTCCAAAAGTCCGACTATTCTACCTAATATAATATATCTTCTTAGGGAGATGCATAATATAATAACTCAAAATCAATAGCTAGTATTGCACCGTAGATTATATGTATGGGAGGTTTTATATGAGAATTTCGACTACTGTCCTGCAGAATTCATTCGGCAAGTACCTGAAGATGGCGATGGAGGGAACGCCTATCTATATTGATAGGAACAGTGAGCCTGTTGCAGTAATGAAAGGGGTAACCGAAGAAGAACGCTGGCATCTCAAAGAGGAAGCACGGGCGTATCTGGCCAAGCCAAGATATACCTACGAGGAATTCAGAGAGATTGCAGAAAGGGATGAAAACACCTGTCAGTACGAATTTATTGACGGTCAGATCTATCTTCTGGGATCGCCCAGATTTTCCCACCAGAGTGCTTTAGGGGAACTGTATGTTACGTTTTTCCATTATTTTGAAGACAAGCCATGTAGGCCGATCATGGCTCCGCTGGATGTGAAACTCTTCGGCAAGGCCGCCCGTTTCGAGGATAATCCCAATGTCGTTCAGCCCGATATGTTTGTCATGTGCGACACGGATCAGGTGGATGAGAAAGGGAAATATCAGGGGATACCGACGCTTGCGGTCGAAATTCTCTCACCTTCCACAAAATCGAAGGATATCATGATAAAAGCGAAACTCTATATGGATAGCGGGATTCAGGAATACTGGGTCGTAGACATTGAAAATCGGCATCTTACCATCTATCACTTCGAAGAGAGAGACCTGAAGGAGCAGAACGTCTACACCTCCGGTGATATTGCCTGTTCCTCCATCTTTGAAGGGCTCAAGGTTGAAACCGACAGACTCTTCAACTCCTGAGCGAGAGTTGAAACTCAAAGAGTACACATGAAATTCTGATAATACAAATTTACCATTATTATCTATAGTATTTGCAGGGTGTCGTCCCCGGAGCATCTTTACTATTCTGTCTCAGATACTGACTTCCTGTATTTCCCGGGAGTTGTTCCTGTATGCTCTCTGAAGAGTTTGATAAAATAATAGCTGTTACTGTACCCGACTGTGTTTCCGATCTCTTCAACTGTCATATCAGTCTCAAGTAGAAGCTGTTTGCTTTTACTCACACGTATTCGGGTAAGATACTCAAGAAAATTCATACCCATCTGTTCCTTGAAGATTCTTCCTAGATAACTTGGATTGAGTTTCAACTCAGCCGCAACCCAGTGAAGATTTACTTTTCGTCCACAATCCTGTTCAATCAGATCCTTCACCTTGTCTGCATAACACCAGTTACGGGTTGTTCTGGCCTGGGAAATGTAATCCGCACACCTCTCTGCAAGATCTGTAAACCAGTGAAACACTTCCCTCACGTCTGAGATACGTGAAAGAGAGGCAAACGGTGAAGCATTCTCCGGGGATACTTGCTTCCAGTCACCACCGACATCTTCAATACTGTCTGAGAAGGCGATCAGGATTTTTGTAAGCACCTTCTGAATTTCCCTATACGGGCCATCCTTGCTTTGAGAAATCAGATCCGCATAGATTTCTTCTATCACATCATGTGCAGCTTCCTTGTGACCTGATTTCACAAAATCTTTCAATGTTTCAATCAGATCATCATAATGTTTAAAATTCCACACATTACCGATTCGTATATCCTGGATATGAACAACCTCTCCGTTCCCGGCGAGCATTCCATGTTTGAGAGCTTCGACAGCTTCGTTATAAGATATGTGTAATTCATTTATGTCGGCCTGGATCGTGCCAAGGCCTATAGAACAATCGGACTCCACCCTCTGGGTTATGGCCTTCTGGATAGTCTCAGCACAGAGAAAAAGCTGGTCTAACTGAGAAGCGTCACAGTTCACTATCGCGACGAACCAATTATCATCAGTTTCAGCGACATCCCCTGTAGTGAGCGATTGAATTGAGTTACGGATAACCTCAGCTATCCAAAGGCGGTGAAGACTGGCTTGTTCGGGTCCATCAGCCTCCTCCCTGACAGCAACAGATATAACCATAGCAGCAACATTTTGAGGAAGAACATCTACCATAGCAAACTCGAAACGTGATTTCAACATATCAGGATTCTGGTATCTTGGTTTGAGGAGAGATCTGACTAGCTTCTCTCGATAGGCAGGCATACTCTCCCGCAATTCTATCTCAAGGCGGTCCTGAAGCTTCTCAGATTCTTCGATTCTTCCCGCGATATATTTCAATTCACCAACTCCTGTTGCTATCGTGAGTGAACTTGGGGAATTATCACGTCTCTTCCCCAGTTTACTTACTGATTTCACAAGATTCAAAATCGGGCTATATAGTCTTCTAGTAGCAAAAAACACGATCAGAATCGCAAAGAACAAAATTCCTAATGTTGAAAATAGATAATATTGCTGAAGTGATCTCACATGCTGATATAAGTCATCCAGATTTGTTCGACTTACAAAAGTCCATTCAAGCGTAGGAGAATACACATAGGTTAAGAGAGAATCATCACTCAGGATACTGCCGGTAGTGGTGTCTGAGGATGTCACAAGGTCTGCGATGGGTTTTAAAAAGGAGAATTCGTTCTGATTGTAAAGCTGAGTATCGAATAAAATCGGTTCTCCTTTTCTATCGAGTACAAAAATCGTGTTATTGTATTCGGTATTTGTATACTTCGCAATGTGACGATATAGTCGCTCGGCATCGATGTTCACAAGAAACATATTTTTCTCTTTAAAGGAAGGAAGCAAGACAGAGATTACTTCCTCATCATTGGCAAACCTATAATTGGCCTCTCGTATAAACCAGGTCAGGAACGGTTTATCCTCTCCCTCCAGCATGGGCTGCCAGCTTAAATCATAGAATTCCTTAAAGGGATACTGAACCCAGCTGTCCATGAGGATGAGGTCCTTATCTCGATCATAGTAGTATACCGATTGGATATATCTGTTTGATAACCGAAGGCTGCTCAATTTGTTATATACCCTGTCCTTCGCTTTCAGATAGGGAGAAATTTCATCACCGTGGTCAGGGTCACCGCTTTGAGCCTGCTTCTCAAGATTTTTTCCATCCGGGTAGTTTTCATAGTCGGCGATGTTGTTATCTACTATAAGCTGCAGAAAGCTTGAATCTATCTGAGTCTTCACTATCTGAAAGGCATTTTCCGTTTGTTGAAGGTATCTCAGATTCGCATCATTAATCTGGTTCTGAAATGCTTTCTGGGTATTCAGGAAGAGAAGAGTACTAATAATAAACAGAGGTAACACTGCGAGAACCAACATGGAACCCACAAGTTTAAGATAAAATTTACGAATCTTTAGTAATGTGAGCAAAGAAGTAATACTCATGGAATGTTTCATGTATGTCCTGCTAAAATTAGTTCGAATAGAATAAACTGCGATATTTCAGCTGTCAAGATTACATAAAGTATATCCTAAGGGTGTAGCCTGGAGACTGAATAAAGGACATTCTGTGGAAATGAATCAAGACCCATTCCATCCAATTCTCGTATAAGGTACGTATTCTATTTTCCGTGAAAAGGAGTGTATCATCATTCTCATCTTATTCCATACTCCGGAAATTCCTCATGACTTAAGAATAGATGACATGCATATAGAGTATGCCATGAAAGGTGTTAGAATTAGAAAGTTTTACAAATCATTGATTGATACATACATTTTCTACATGTTGTGAATATCTGCATAGGTGTAGATTTCTTTTATCTTGTGGATACGCTCCACACTGATATGCTTTAGTAAAATAATTCCAAAAAAGGAGGCGTGCTATGCACAAAAATGGAGTTAAAACTATAGTAGTCATGATGGTACTGCTACTCGTTTCCACCGCTGCTTTTGCTCAGGGAAATGATGAATCATCGAATGCTCAGGGAAAAACCGAGAAGGTTGAGCTTGTATTATGGGATGTACAGACAAGTACCACACTTCGTGACATTGTTGATGCGGCTGCCCAGCGTTTCATGGATGATCATCCGGATGTCAGTCTGGATGTTGTTCATATTCAGAATGATGCATACAAGACCAAACTGAAAGTGGCCATGGGAGCCGGAACACCACCGGATATATTCCATAACTGGGGTGGCGGTGTTCTAAAGACCTATGTTGATGCAGATAATGTCTATGAAATAACTGATACTGTTGAAACATTGAAAGAAAAAGGTATGAGTGCCTCATTTGACCCCGTTACCTTCGATGGTAAATCCTACGGAGTTCCGTACGGAGGTCTGAGCGGTGTATTCTTCTGGTATCGGCAGGATATTTTCGATAAATATAATATCGAACCTCCAAAAACCTGGGACGAACTGATTGAGGTCGGAGAAATCCTGAAATCACACGGAATCGTTCCTCTTTCTCTTGCAAATAAGACTAAGTGGACAGGTTCATTCTACTACATGTACCTGGCTGACCGCCTTGGAGACACCTCAATGTTTGCTGATGCCTACTCAGGAAAGGGCTCGTTTGAAACTCCCGAATACGTTAAAGCTGGAGAACTGCTGACCGATCTGGTGAGAAGAGATTTCTTCCCCAAGGGATTTAATGGTATGGATTATGATACCGGACAGTCACGGACTCTCCTGTATACTGGAAAGGCAGGAATGCAGCTCATGGGTGCATGGTTGCTCGGCGCAGCCAAAAAAGAAGCTCCCGAAGAAGTCTACAGTGAATTGAATGTGTTCCAGTTCCCTGCAATAGAAGGAGGAAAAGGTGATCCTTCAAATCTAGTTGGAAGTCCAGGGCAGAATTACTTCTCAATTTCAAAAGTCACGAAAAACAAAGAACTTGCAGAAGAATTCCTGCGCGATTACGTCATGGACGATATCTGGGTTGCGGAAGCCACCGAACAGGGATACATTTCACCGGTCAAAGGCATAGCAAACGAAGTTGAAGATCCTATCCTCCAGAATGTTGCACGCTGGTTTGAAAATGCCGAGCACGTACAGCTTTATTATGACCAGTATCTTCCACCGGAGATCGGCGAACTTCATAAAGATGTCGTACAATCCCTATTCGGCCTTGATATGACTCCAGCAGAAGCTGCGGAAGCGCACCAGAAAGCTCTTGACCAGTATATGGCAGACAGATAGACAGAGCTGAATTGTTCTTGATTTATAAACCCGTGCACTCAGGCTGCTGAGTGCACGTTAATCGGTAGGGTACTTATGAATACGTTGAAAAACAACAGCATGATTGCAGGATTTGCATTCGTTCTGCCGGCTCTTCTCATTTATCTTTTCTATTTCCTGCTTCCTATTCCGTTATCTGGTGTGTATAGCCTTTTTAAATGGGATGGCATATCACCAATGACTGATTTCAGAGGACTCGGGAATTATATCAAACTCTTCCATGACTCAGTATTCTGGACAAGCTTCATCAATAATATAAAACTTGTAGTCTTATCATTGATTATTCAGCTTCCGATAGGATTACTTTTAGGATTACTTGTATCATCAAAACTGAAAGGACTCATGGTATACAAATTGTTCTACTTTATCCCCATGACGATTTCAGCTGTCGCTATAGGGATTACCTGGAAATTCATCTATGATCCCAATTTCGGGCTTCTCAATACATTTCTCTCCAGTATTGGACTTGAGAATCTGGCTTTAGGCTGGCTGGGAGAGCCAGAACTTGCTATCGGAGCTGTAATAGCTACTATCTCCTGGCAGTATGCTCCTTTTTATATGGTTTTGTTTTCTGCAGGTCTTTCAGGTGTTCCTCAGGAACTTATTGAAGCAGCATATATAGATGGTGCTTCGAAATTCCAGTCATTCCTTCACATAACATTACCGCTTTTGAGGGGAACAATCCGTACCGCGTCGATTCTGTCAATTACCGGATCCTTGAAATATTTCGCATTAATCTTCGTCATGACTGAAGGCGGTCCAAATCATGCCAGCGAATTAATGGCAACTTATATGTATAAACAGGCCTTCACATCCTTCAAGATGGGATACGGCAGTGCAATCGCGGTTGTCATGTTTATTATTTCCTTCGCTGTAACCATTATCGCACTTAAGTTGGGAAAACAATCGGAGGGACTGAATGAAGCATAATGAACGGTTTCAAATGAAAGCCACTTTTTCAAAAGTTGTTATTTACCTGCTGGCCACACTCTGGCTAGTGATTACACTCTACCCCGTCATATTTCTTGTACAAAATTCGCTAAAATCGAATTCTGAATTTTTCTCGGGTAATGCTTGGGATTTTCCCTCTGCACTGATTTTCCAGAATTATATGAAGGTCATCGAACAGGATTTTTTCCGCTTTGCCGGGAATTCGCTTTTTACCGTAGGGCTATCTCTCCTGATCTTGGCATTTTTCGGTAGTATGGCTGGATTTGGTTTATCTCGTATCAGATTCAGATTCAGGAATATACTATACATGCTTTTCGTTGGAGGTCTTACAATACCGATCCATATCACTCTCATACCTGTATATAACATCACCCGTATCCTGGGTATATATGACACCTTGGCTGCCATGATAGGACCTTTTGTAGCCTTTAATCTTCCTGTCACGGTATTCATTTTCACATCATTTATGGGAGAACTTCCTCGTTCTCTGGAGGAAGCGGCATACATCGATGGAGCAAAACGATTCCAGGTATACAGCAAGATAATATTACCGATGGCGAGACCTGCAGTAACTGCAATCATTATTCTCGATGCTGTTGTCCTGTGGAACGAATTCATCTTCCCTCTGGTGTTGATAAATTCAGTAAAATATCGTCCTTTGACGTTAGCATTATGGAATTTTCAGGGAGAGTTCACTGCACAGATTCCGGTCATGATGGCATCACTCGTTCTTGCATCAATGCCGCTCTTCCTCATTTATGCATTTACCAGAGAAAGACTGATGGAAGGAATGGTAATAGGTGCAGTGAAAGGTTAGAAAAGCACATGTGGATAACACGCTGGATCTCGGCATGGAACGATTTCCTTTAGACCAAGGATTCACTCTTATCCAGTAGCAACAGAAAATACTGAGGAGAGACAGATTGATTGGCTGTAGCTTCCTCAGATTTCGGATCCCTGTACCTGGAGTATCAACAGAATTTACAGAAGGAGATTATAAAAAAATGAAGTATCATGTTTCAAAAAACGGCAGCAATTCATCCCCCGGAACAAAAGACTATCCATTTCTCACAATAAATAGAGCTGCATCAATTGCTATTCCCGGAGATACGGTCATTGTTCATGAGGGTGTATACCGAGAACATGTAGACCCTATGTTCAGCGGTCTCAGTGACAAACGAAGAATTACGTATCAAGCGGCAGAAGATGAGAAAGTAATCATAACAGGCTCTGAACCCATTAAAAACTGGTCTCATGTTACCGAACAGGTATGGAAGGTAACACTTCCTAACACTTTTTTTGGAGATTTTAATCCATATAAAGAGATCGTGAAGGGAGATTGGGTTGTAAGTGAAGATAAAACCGTGCACCTCGGGGAGGTCTATCTGAATGGTATGTCGTTCTATGAATCAGAAACCTATGAAGATCTATTTCATCCGGTAACGAGAACAGAGGCGGTTGATGACTGGACGCAACAGCGGTCCCGAATTCTTCATCCCGAACAGACGCGATATCTCTGGTACGTAGAGTCTGATGATGAAAGCACTACAATTTATGCAAATTTCCAAGGGAAGGACCCCAACAGCGAGCTTGTGGAAATAAATGTCAGACAGAACTGTTTTTATCCTACAAAAACACATATCAACTATATCACGGTACGGGGATTTGAACTTTCACAGGCAGCTACTCCCTGGGCACCTCCGACAGCAGACCAGCCTGGTCTTATAGGAGCACACTGGAGTAAAGGGTGGATCATAGAAGACAACCGTATTCATGATGCGAAATGCAGTGCTGTGAGTATAGGGAAAGAAATAACCTCAGGACACAATTACCGTACTGTACGTCGAGATAAACCTGGTTATCTCTATCAGCTGGAATCCGTTTTCAGTGCAGAACGTCTCGGATGGTCTAAAGAAGAGATCGGCTCTCATATTATCAGAAACAATGTTATATATGATTGCGGACAGAATGGGATCGTTGGACATCTCGGCTGTGTCTTCTCTGAGATATACGGAAATCATATTTATAACATTGCCATAAAACGTGAGTTTTACGGCCATGAGATTGCAGGTATAAAACTTCATGCAGCGATTGATGTTCAGATCACCAATAACAGAATTCATGACTGCACATTGGGGATATGGCTTGACTGGCAGACGCAGGGAACAAGGATTGGAAGTAATCTCCTCTATAGAAACAACAGAGACGCATTTATAGAGGTGAGCCATGGCCCTTACCTTGTTGACCATAATATCATGGCATCTTCGTACAATATCCTGAATGTTTCTCAGGGAGGGGCCTATGTGAACAATCTATTCGCGGGGAAAATGGTGATGAAGGATGTTCTTGACCGTTCGACGCAATATCATCTCCCTCATAGTACCAAAATCAAAGGTTTTTCATTGATCTATGGAGGTGATGACCGTTTCTTTAATAACCTCTACGCTCCAGGGGATCATGTGAAAAATTCAGGGACTGATCCTTACGAGACTGTCGAGGGTTCCGGTACACATCATTATGATGGAAGACCTGTTTCCCTAGAAGAATATATTTCCAGAGTTGATGAGGTCCCAGGTGATCACCGCTCTTTTGATCTTGTTCAACAACCTGTTTATATCAACGACAATTGTTATCTCCATGGAGCCAGAGCTTTTAATAGGGAACTCCACAATCTGATATTAGAGGATTTCGATCCTACAATAGATATTATTGAAGAGAAAAATGGTGTTTATCTGTCCTGTCGCCTGCCGGAAGCTTTTGAAACGTTCACATGCGGTATTCTGTCCACTCAGACACTGAAGCGAGTACGCATTGTTGATGCAGAATTTGAGAATCCGGACGGATCACCCCTTATCCTGGATCATGACTTTCTGAACAGAAAGAAGGATGACGGTTGCGTTCCCGGTCCCATTACCAGCCTGAAAGCAGGCGATAATAAAGTAAGGGTTTGGCCTATCCATTCATGAAAAGTTCCGTACGCCACACCTGATGCAGCAAGCGGTAGTACAGCAATACCTTCAGGATTCATGAGACGGTGTTCCATAGATGAAAGGACTTGATACGTAAAAACAATCATCTAGAGGTGCTTCTTTTTTGATAATACAGATCATACCTGGAGTAGCTGCAGTCATGAGGAAATCGGAAGCCTCCTGTGAATTTTACGGAACAGGAGGCTCCTCCCATGACATCTCGAATATATTTGTCCCCTGGTAATTCAGGGGATACTTTCTCTATACGAAGCAATCTCTCTGTGACTATGATACTTTACGGTATGAGAGGATACTCAGTATGGTATATACAGAATATTCGAAGGCAGGACTATGAAGGACTCAACTCAGAGACGTAATTATACAGGATTCCTCATTCACGCGCTGTTTTTAGCGCTTACGATGAATTTCATCGACGTAAATACGGTCGTCCCCTCCATGATAGGAGAGCTCGGGGGAAATGCATTCCATCTCGGACTGCTCTCGGCGATCATGGTGGGTGGAACGAGCTTTATGCAGCTCGTCTTCGCCGGTTTCATCAATCATCTCCCGAGAAAGAAGCCTGCACTGCTCGTCGGGATCTATCTCCGTGTTTCCGCTCTCATGTCTCTCGGTTTTTTTCTGCTGAATCTTGGAAGTGAAGCATCCTGGAAGATCTGGGCTGTGATACTGCTCATGACCACCTTCTCGTTCAGCGGGTCGTTTGCAAATATCAGTTACACGGACCTGATGGGGCGTGCCGTTCCGGCAGAGAAAAGAAAAACACTCATTATGAACAAACAGCTGATCAGCAGCGTGGGGATCATCATCTCCTCAGTGCTTGTGAAGCTTATTCTCTCCTACTACGCCTACCCTGTGAACTATTCCTATCTGTTCATTATTGGCTCTTCACTCCTGCTGCTGGGAACGAGCGGGTTCTGGATGATCAGAGAGCCGGTTGCACTCTCCTCAGTCAATACGGAGAAAAAGAGATCGATCTCCCTATTTATGAAAGCTCTGAAGGAAGACAGGAATCTCCGGTTCTATCTTCTGTGGATCAATCTGAGCGGGGTTATCATGTCGTCGATCCCGTTTCTCATCATGTTTGGGAGAACTCAGTTCGAGGTCGACGGATCTACGGTCGGAACGTTCCTCCTTTTCCAGATGATCGGGGGACTGGTCACGACAACCGCTCTGAATCTCTTCTATAAAAAAGAGCAGTACCGTCCCCTCCTCTACCTGTTCATTATCGTGGCGGCAGCCACCCCGGTTCTCGCACTCCTGCTGAAGGGGTCTGTCTCCACCTACATGTTCCTCTTCCTGTTCACCGGAGCAAGTTCTCAGCTGTATAAAATCGTGCAGCCCGGAATACTTCTCGAAATCTCAACCGATGAGAACCGATCCCTCTATGCCGGACTCTCCGGAGCAGGGGCGATCATGAACATCGTATTCCCGGTAGCGGCAGGAGCCGTCGTGACTCTCATCGGGTATGAAGGGGTATTCATCCTCACCTCTCTCTACATCCTTTCGGGCTTCATTGCTGCACGGAAGATCATCTGTTCACGCTTCACATTGTGAACCTGAAGAAGCAATGATCGATACGATCGTGTTCAGAGCATCCACCCCCTCTTTCATGGGAAAGAGGGGAAAATCATGATTCATTCCCTCCACCTCAATGTAGTTGAGAGGATTAGACGTGCGTATTCTCTCTGCGAAATGCCTGATATCACTGAGGAAGATTTCATGGGTACCGGTGAAGAGGGTCACCTCGATCTCTTTTTCGATTTCAGATTCCAGGGGTGATACCAGCGGGTCATCCCAGGCAAGATCTCCCTTGTAGTGCTTTCCGACCTCTCTGAGGTAGGTTCTGTTCAGCAGGGGATCGACGGCCTCCAGTTCTTTGACGGCAGGGTCGGAAAG
Source organism: Sphaerochaetaceae bacterium (assembly GCA_963676605.2). Classification (GTDB taxonomy): domain Bacteria; phylum Spirochaetota; class Spirochaetia; order Sphaerochaetales; family Sphaerochaetaceae; genus SABI01. Next base: position 38,170 of record CAXXSP010000014.1, read on the forward strand.
GGAGAGGTCAAGCCAAGGCGAGATAAGGATGAGATGGCGCGGCTTCAGATTCTCAAGAGATACAAGAGCGAGTGAGAGACCTCCTCCGGCGCTGTCGCCGGCTATGATATCGGCCTCCGGCAGAGTCCCGAGTACCTGCTTCATGGCCGAGTGGACGTCCAGGGCTGTGTATCTCGGCGTCTTGGGATACACCGGCATATGGACGGAGAGCGGAGTCTCTCTGATGAGTGCGTCGATGAAGTGGAAATGGAGTGGAGAGGGATCATCGATATAGGCTCCCCCATGGAAATAGATCATCCGCTGCTGCGGGTCGGTTTTCTTCGGGACGAAGGTCAGGACAGGAACTCCCTCACACAGCTCCATTGTCATGGTTGAGTAAAAGAGCATGACTTTCGGTGGCACATACGCTCTTTCCTGATCCTCTCTTTTTTCCTCAAGGTAGGGAGCGAGGTCCTCAGGTGGCCTGAAGACACCGAGACGTTTATTTGCATAGAACATGAGCTCATAGACTTTCGATAGAAAGCTCTGGCTTGTATGTCCCCTCTGTAACTGATCCATTATTCCATTGTACACAGGAAACGGGATTTGCCAAGAGATACGAATGTGAGTATCATGGGAAGGTATGAACTCCGTACTCTTCGGGACATCATCATTCATCTATCCCTCCTGGGAAGGACTCGTGTACTCGTCGGCTTCCCCGAAACAGCCGCTGAGGGAATATGCAGATCATTTTCCCATGGTGGAAATCGACCGGTGGTTCTGGTCGCTCGGGAAAGACAGTGCCGGACTCCCCTCCCCCGTTACTGTACAGGAGTATGATGAGTCGACCCCCGAAGACTTCCGGTTCATCATCAAGTGCCCGAATGCTCTCACACTCCCGTTCAACCCGATCACAGGAGAGAAAAACAGGTTCTTCCTCTCGAAGAGTCTGATGGAGGAATATCTTGATTCGCTCGAACAGCTTTCCCCGAAGACAGGGCTCCACATGCTGCAGTTCGGGTACCTGAACCGGAATATGTTCTCAACCCGCCGTGAATTCATGTCGAAGATTGAATCCTTTGCGTCCGCCATCCCCTCCTCAGTACCTCTGGGTCTGGAAATACGCAATCCGGGATATCTTTCTTACGATTATTTCTCTGCCCTGAAAGATATGAATATCGCACCGGTACTCCTCAGCGGGTATTGGATGCCTGATGTGGTGGAAACGATAGAAAGGTATGAGGAGGCGTTCTCCCCCGTCATGGTTATCCGCCTTCACGGAGAGAACCGGGAAGATATAGAGGAGGCGACGGGGAATCAATGGGACCGGATCATCTTCGATCGCTCCCGCGATATAGCCCGTATCGGGGCTGTGATCGCTCAGCTCTCAGCTGAGAGACAGATCTTTGTCGCTGTGAACAACCATTTTGAGGGATCTGCCCCTCTCTCCATTCTTCGGCTGAAAAAGGCTATGGGAGAAGACGTGTGGTAGGTCTGCTCCGTCTGTCGCAATAGGAGAAGGCTTCCGCCACACGGACACCGCACTGCCATCCGCGGTATCCTCCGAGGACTTCAATGAAGTGGATAAAATCCTTCGCCTGCCCGTCATGCATGAAATCGAGCTGGCTTGCATGCTCTCCAAGTGCTTTGATCTTGTTCTCGAAAGAATCTGTGATATCGACATAGAGGTCAGGATGCATCTCCCGCGCTTCAGCGCCTTCCATGTAGAGAATCCATGGAGCGGTTTCGAGCGGGTCGGAGTCCCCATCAACACCCCGTAAAGCGGAGAGGAGAGAACATCTGTGAACAAGTCGGTTCGCGGCACAGTGGTCTGGATGGGCATCTCCTTCCCCATGGGTGATGATAAGATCGGGTCTGACAGAACGTATCAGGTCTGTGAGCCGTTCTATCTGTGTTCCGTTTTCTGCCTCGAGACTCATATCATCGAAGCCGAGACAGGTATAGTGGGCACCGATCACGGCACTTGAACGTGCCGCTTCTATCAGACGGGTTCTTTCCAGTTCCGGCTTTGAGAGCGTCCGGTGACCGAGGTTCCCGTTGGTAAGGGAGCAGACGACAACCTGGTCTCCCCGCTTCACGCAGGTATCAAGCGTACCAAAGCAGCCGATCTCCACATCATCCGGGTGAGCGCCGATGGCAAGTATCTTAATCCCCATTCTGTGCTCCCCACCTGTTGTTCAGGTCCTCGATCGTCTCGGTCAGTCGGTCCATCGCACGTGACAGTCTCAGAGCATCCTTCGTCTCTTCCCCGTCCATAATCGAATCGGCGTGATTTTTCATCCTCTCCAGGATATGTGCTGTCCCTTCAAAGGCGACTTCAAGTTCAGCAATCGAGGAACGGAGCTCCTGCTTCGTCTGGAGCCAGATACTCATCTCCTCCGCCTGCGGGAATTCTCCCGCGAGGAGGTCGAAGCTCTCACCGACCGAAGGCGGCCACGCAGGGAGATTCAGAGAGTGGCAGAGGAGTCCGGCAAAGTGTTTGCTTACCCGTTCATCACCATGTACGACAAAGACCTGCTTGAGACGAGGAGAGAAGTTGCTGATCCACCTGATAAGCCCTCCCCTGTCTGCATGCCCGCTCATACCCATAAGACGGGTGATCTCGGCCTTCACTTCGATATTCTCACCGAAGATCTTCACCTTTTTCGCACCGTCGAGAATACTGCGTCCAAGAGTTCCTTTCGCCTGGTAGCCGCTGAAGAGAATGGTATTCCTGGCTGACCAGAGGTTGTATTTGAGGTGATGCTTGATCCGCCCGGCCTCACACATACCGCTGGCCGAGATAATGACACAGCTCTCATTGAAATCATTGATCCTCTTCGAGTCATCGCTTGTCAGACTCATCTTCAAGGAAGGGAATCGCAGGGGATTGTCTCCGTCCTCAATGATCTGCAGGGCCTCTTCATCGAAGTACCCTTCTATATTTCTGCTGAAGATTCTGGTAGCCTCGATTGCAAGAGGAGAGTCGAGAAATACAGGGATGTTGAAACCGGGAGCGATCAGGTCATGATCGATAATGTGCCGGATGATATAGAGAATTTCCTGGGTACGTCCCACGGCGAACGAGGGGATAATCACATTCCCTCCCCGTTTGAAGGTTTTCTCGATCGTCTCGGCGAGCTGATGAGCCCGGGCTATCGTATTCTCCCTCTGGGTGGGATGATCGGGAATTGGATGCTGCCTGTCCCCGTAGGTTGATTCCATCACGACAAAGTCGGCGTCATCGAGAAGTACCGGATCGTTGATCAGAGGCTGATCCGTATTTCCTATATCTCCGGAGAACACGATGGTTTTCTCATCCTCTCCCTCTTTCATACGTATCCGTATCGAAGAAGATCCGAGGATATGTCCTGCATCTGTGAAAGTCACCTGAATGGAGTCGGTTAGATTGAATTCTTCACCGTACTCGTGGGGAATGAAGTAGTCCATTGCCCGTTGGGCATCTTCCACCGTATATAACGGCTCTATCTCCCTCTTACCGTCACGGCGCCGTTTCCTGTTCGTCCATTCGGCTTCCATCTCCTGGATATGTCCCGAATCAACGAGCATGATCGAGCAGAGGTCCTCGGAGGCGGAGGTCGCATGCACCGAACCGTGAAAACCTTCCCGGACCATCATCGGGATTCTTCCCGAGTGATCGATATGGGCGTGGGTAAGGAGTATGTAGTCAATTGTGTCCGGATAAAACTGAAAATCCGTACCCAGCTTTTTCTCATCGGCTCCCTGCGGGAGACCACAGTCAACGAGAATGCGTGTTCCTGCACATTCAAGCAGCGTGCAACTGCCTGTGACCGTCTGTGCAGCACCGTAAAATGTAATATTCATACCTAAAGGATACTTCCACACTGCTTTATTGTCTATAAAAAGTATTCTATAATCTTCTTCCATGGAGGCAGGAAGATGGATGTACACAAAGAGAAGATCATACGACTTCATATCAGGAAGACGATGAAGAACCTGGAGAAGAACAACTACGGAGTATCATATGTGCCCGACAGCGAGGGCGTTGTGTCGCTCCTCTCATCACTGATCCCTGAAGGGAGCGTGATCGGTTCCGGAGGTTCTGTGACGCTGAATGATACGGGTGTGATCGATTTCGTGAAGAGCGGGAACTATACCTATCTTGACCGGTATGAGAAGGGCATCTCCCGTGAAGAATTTCTCAGGCGGACCCGTGAACACCTTGCCAGTGATGTCTATCTGAGCAGTGCGAACGCTCTGACCGAACGGGGTGAGCTCTACGTCGTCGACGGGTCGAACAACCGCCTCGGAGCCCTCCTCTGGGGACCTGCAAAAGTATATGTCGTGGTAGGCCAGAACAAGATCGTCAGGAATCTGAGAGAAGCGGTGAACCGCCTCAAACATATTGCGGCACCCGCAAACTCGGTGCGTCTCAGCAAGGAAACCCACTGTGTTACTACAGGTTCCTGTATCGCTCCGTCCTTTGACGAGAACAATCTGATGGCAGTCCCTGCCGGGGCCTGCCCGAACGGTATCTGCTCATCCTTTCTCGTACTCGGCCATCAGAGCATAGCCGAGCGGATACATGTCATTATCGTAGGAGAGGACCTCGGATACTAGAACAGCCGTGGCCTCTCGCTTTTCCCCCTCCCCTCAGACGGGAGGGAAGATTCAGTCGATAAATAATTCATACAGATCCTCAGGACTTTTCACCGTCTTCAGGATCCGTTTAAATGAGGAAGAACTTGTTGTCCGTGCAATTGCCGAGAGTATCTCGATATGGGCACTTGCAAGGTCACTCGGTGCGAGGACCAGGAAGAAATAGGAGCAGTCCTCACCATCCTGTGCCTCAAAAGGGACGGGAGCGGAGGAAATTCCGACTACCACGTACACTTCATTCACTGCATCGGTTTTCGCGTGGGGAATGGCTATGCCGTCAACAAGACCGGTAGACCCGAGTTCTTCGCGCTGGTACACCGCCTTCAGGATCTCATCGCCGTTGGTCAGCTGTCTTCTGGTCACCAGGAGGTCGACCAGCTCTTCGATAATCTGCTTCTTTGTCGCCCCTTTCAGAGGGACCTTCACAAGGTCTTTGTGTAATACGTCACCTAGATTCATACATTTCCTCCCCTCTCGCGTCTTCGAGCGATTCGTACATATCCCACACATCGTCATTGTCCTTGACGACAAAGACGGGAAGGCTCGCGCTTCTCATCATCCGATCGGTGTCACTGAGAAGTTCATCACGACGGGAGTGAATCTCGCTGAGTCCGCCGAGAACCAGTATATCGATCCGGTTCTCACTGATACAGTCCCTGACTTCCCTGGTCACCTCACCCTCTCGTCTGAAGCAGGTGACATCGATACCCTTCTTCTTCCCGAGTTTCTTCACATGGTTCAGGTGCCTCTCGGCATCTCCCTCGATATCTCTCTGATATTCCTGCTGTTCAATGTCGAGAAAAATATGTGCCTTCACCAGATCCTGCAGCGCCTTCGTGTTTACCACATAGACGGCACTGAGCGATGCTCCAAGCTGTCGGGCCAGAACGATCGAGGCCATGGCGGCACTCATAGAATCTTCTGATCCATCAAGATAGACAAGGAGTCTCTTGAACATCTGTTCCATCACTTCCCTCCTCCTTCACATCAGAGATGCGATTGCATCTTTGATGCATCAAGCCGTTGTTTCACCTGCTTGAGTATCATGAAAGATTCACGTTCAGCTTCCTCAATCCGCTGTTTTGTGAACCTGAGGTCTTCTTCCAGTCCCGGAATCACGATCTTTTCCAGGGCATTCACTTTTCGTATCGTTTTCTTCACTTCACGCGCAAGACGCATGATGGAGACTTTCAGTTCCGCAAGACGCCCCATGAGAGAGAGAGTCTCACGGAACTTCTCAAGGGAATCCTCAACAGATAGGGTGGTCCCCTCCGGAGAGAAATAGGGGCCCTTGTCAACGAAAGAGGTACCGACTCTCGGGAGGTGGACTCCCATGACTTTCCTCTCGTGGAGTTCTATATCGCTTTCGGTCGTTACGGCAGGAAAGACGTTATTCACTTTCAGCCTGCCCATCTGCAGCACCGTATGTTCCAGAGAGTCATGAGATGAGGCAAGGGCAGCATCAACCCTGCTCTGGTAATCTACGGCCTGGTCCACCATGGTGAGCAGTTCCACCACGAGGATGGACCGCTTCTGATCGAGCAGTTCATACCCGAGCTGAGCGAATGCGAGGTCATCTTTCAGTTTCAGCAGATTACTCCGTGTCGGAGCGATCATCGTCGCCATCTCTACCCCTTGTAATATTTCGCGAGCTCTTCTTCACTTACCCTCTTCAGCTCTTCGGCAGGCAGGTGTTCAAGCACCTTCCAGCCCCTGTCCAATGTCTCCTCAATACTTCTATTCTCATCCACTCTCTGGTTCACGAAATCCTTCTCGAAGGCTGCTCCGAAATCGAGATAGTGATGGTCGAGTGCAGTAAGCTCCTCCTCTCCAATGACGGAGGCAAGATTCCTCACATCCTTTACATGAGAATAGGAGGCGAAGAGCTGGTTCGCGAGGTGAGGGTGATCGTCTCTTGTCATTCCTTCTCCGATACCGTCTTTCATCAGTCTCGACAGACTCGGCAGGCCGTTGATCGGGGGATATACTCCCTGAGAGTGCATATCACGATCGAAGACAATCTGTCCCTCCGTGATATACCCGGTAAGGTCCGGTATCGGATGGGAGATATCATCATTGGGCATCGTAAGGATCGGCAGCTGAGTGATCGAGCCGCTTCTTCCGACTATCTTTCCGCTCCGTTCATAGAGCTCTGCAAGGTTGCTGTACAGATATCCCGGGTATCCTTTCCTTGAAGGGATTTCTCCCCGCAGCGTGCTGATCTCCCTGAGAGATTCACAGTAGTTCGTCATGTCCGTCATGATCACCAGTACCTGGTATCCTTTATTGAAGGCAAGGTGTTCAGCAAGAGTGAGGGCTGAACGGGGGGTAATCATCCTTTCGATAGAAGGATCATCGGCAAGGGAGAGGAAGAAGGCAACCTGTGAGAGTACACCGCTGTTGGTGAAGGAGTCTATGAAGTAGCGTGCGACGTCATATTTCACTCCCATGGCGGCGAAGACGATAACGGTCTCGGCTTCCCGTCCGGGCACGGTCGCCTGATTCGAGATCTGGGCGGCAAGGCGGTTATGAGGGAGTCCGTTTCCGCTGAAGATGGGGAGCTTCTGTCCCTGAATGAGGGTCGTCAGTCCGTCGAGAACCGAGACTCCGGTCTGTATGAAGTCCTGAGGGTACTCCCGGCTCGTCGGATTGATCGGCAGGCCGTTGATGCTCATGATCTCCTCCCCCTTCGGAAGAGGGGCGTCATCAATCGGGCGTCCGAGGCCGTTCATGACCCGCCCGAGCATGCCGCTCGAGACCGGCAGGGTGAACGATTCACCCATAAATTTCACGCGTGTGGAGGGAAGTGTAAGCCCGTCAGTACCTTCAAAGAGCTGAACGACCACCACCTCGTCGGAGGTGTCGAGCACCTGACCGAGCCTGATCTTACCGGTTCTGTCATGTACTTCAACAAGCTCGCCGAATCCGACCGGATGGGTGTTATGGACATAGACCAGAGGTCCTTCGATCCTGTTCACCCCTATGTATTCCCGTCCTTTCAGCAGTTCCTGCTCAACGGCATTCATCTCATCCTTACGTTTCATACATCTCTCCCAGCCGGTGTATCTGCCGCTCAAGGCGGATAGTCAGACGATCAAGTTCGTCGATATTCCCATCATGAATAGTGAATCGCATGCGGGCGATCTCCTGAACCACCTTCATTTTCTTTACCCTGACAAGGGGAAGTCCTCTGCTTATCGCAGCGGAACCCAGTTCCCAGTAGGTGAGAATCACATGGAGCATCCCGAGCTGTTTCTCGATAGAGGAGTATCGGTCATTCTCATCGAATGCGTTCTGCTGAAGGAATGCGTTCTTGAACAGCGAGCAGACTTCAAGAATGAAATTCTGGGAATCAGGAAGAGCGTCGGGCCCGACCAGCTTGACGATCTGTTCAAGGCGCACCTCACGGTGGAGAAGATCCATCATCTGCTGGCGCTGCTCTTTCCAGTGCCCCTCACCCTTCTCAGCCCACCAGGGAGCTACATCATCGACATACTCGCTGTAGGAGTCGAGCCAGCTGATCGCAGGATAATGGCGTGCTGAGGCAAGGGCTCTGTCGAGACCCCAGAAGCAGCGGACAAAACGCTTCGTATGCTGGGTCACCGGCTCGGAGAAATCTCCTCCCGGAGGGGAGACGGCTCCTATGATCGAGACTGATCCTTCTTCACCCGCCAGCGTTTCCACTCGTCCCGCTCTCTCATAGAACTCTGCAATTCGTGTCGGCAGATAGGCGGGGAACCCCTCCTCTGCCGGCATCTCTTCCATTCTTCCGCTCAGCTCTCTGAGAGCTTCAGCCCAGCGGCTGGTGGAATCGGCCATCAGGGCAACGTGGTAGCCCTGGTCACGATAATACTCTGCAAGGGTGATACCGGTGTAGATGCTTGCTTCACGTGCACTGACAGGCATGTTGGAGGTGTTCGCTATGAGAATGGTCCTCTCCATGAGGGATTTACCCGTGTGAGGATCAATCAGGCGCGGAAACTCCCTGAGAACGTCAGTCATTTCGTTCCCCCGTTCTCCGCAACCTATGTATACGATGATATCCGCATCGCAGTGACGGGCAACGGCATGCTGGGTCATAGTCTTCCCGGTCCCGAAGCCGCCGGGAATCGCAACCGTTCCCCCCTTGGCTAGAGGGAAGAGCATATCGATGACTCTCTGACCGGTGATGAGGGGAATGGAGAGTGTTTTTCTCTCAGAGACTCTCCTGGGTTTTCTGATAGCCCATCTGCTCACCATGGTGAGCGTGTGATCTTCTCCCTGTGGATCGCGCAGGGTGCAGATCTCATCCTCAAGAGTATACTCTCCCTCGGCGGCGATCTTCTCTACGGTGAATTCATCTCCCGCGCTTTCAAGAGAGAGAGGAACCAGGAGGCGGTGGGTGATGTGACTTGTTTCGGGAACACTTCCCCAGATGGCTCCCACAGGTATACGGTCTCCGACCTTTACACTCGGTGTAAAGGACCACTTCGCCCTTCGGTCTACCGGCGCACTGAAGACTCCCTTTTCGATATGGTCTCCGCTCAGATCCCGCAGGCGGCTCAGAGGCCGCTGGATACCGTCATAAATCGTACCTATGATACCGGGACCGAGTTCGACACTGAGAGGCATCGATGAACCGTACACACTCTCCCCGGGAGCGATCCCGGTTGTATCCTCATACACCTGAACGACAGCGAGATCCCCGTCAAGCTTCACGATCTCTCCGATGAGATGAAAGGAGCCGATATAGACAAGTTCCATCATCATCGCATCGGAAATACCGCCCACGGTCACGACCGGGCCGTTTACTCTCTTTACATATCCAATTACTTTCTCGGCCATAATTCACCTTCCAGCAGATTCTCGAATTCACTGCGTGAACGGAGAAGTCGGTTCTTCACGAGATTGTTATAGGCGATTCTTCCGTCGGAGGAGGAAACAATCAGCCCCTGAGAGCTTTCCCTCCTGTCACTCAGAGTGATCGTCACCTCACGTGCGCTCACCTTTTTTACAATCTCTGCAGCGCGTGACAGCATCTGCTGATCGATTGTGTCTCTTATCTCCATGGGAGACGATACAGGTATCGCTGTCGAGAGCGATCACACCCCTCCGCGATCCAGAGCGTGTCAGGCCTCGATATACTCCGGTGTACCTCTCAGAGAGGCCATCATCTGTGCAACGAGCTGCTCGCTAGAGCGGCGAAAGCTCCCGCGAGATGATCACCTCTGATTCCCTGAGGATCTGTTTCCTGTCCGCTTCAGCGAGGCGTTCGGCTTCCTTCTTTCTTCCTTCAAGGTACACCCGTTCAGCTTCCTCTGCTTCACATCTTCTTTTTCTCAGTGTTCTCTACGCAGCGCTTCACACTCAGCTCTGCTCTTTTCCTCGATGGAGGACAGCTTCTTTCGCGGGCCCTTGCGAGGATCCCTTCAAACAGCATCTTTGACGTCACTCATAAGGCAACTCCAATCGCCTGATTCACAAGCTTTCTCAGGTCCCTGCTCGTAAAGCTGTTCGCACGGTCGGGAATCTCAACGATAAGAGGAAAGGTCTCGCTGAAAATATAGCGGTCAACCTCCTCGCGAATAAGATCAGCCGTGCTCTGTGTGATGATAATGATGCCGTATGCTCTGTCACTGAGAGCCTCAGAGAGTGCACTGGCAGGCCTGTCACACCTGTCTCTGCGACACGACCCGTGGTCCCGACGAGAGAGAATCCGAGGACAGTGTCTTCATCACCGATCACACAAATACTTCATCCGGCTTCTCCGCTACGCTTTACCGAGAATCATCAGAGCGGTGATGAATCCGAATACGACGAGACCTTCTGCGAGTGCTATGAAGATGAGAGCCTGCGAACCGAGTTCAGGTTTTTCACTCATCGCACGCCATGGCGGCGGCTCCCACATGGCTGATTGCATAACCTGCACCCAGAGCATCCGAAGGCGAAAGCGATCGATGCTGCCCATCACCACCCAGGGCAGCGCTGAAGATGAGGTTGCGGCTGCGGCATGGTTCGCCTGCGGGTTCACGTCGCCGCTGTAAGTAGACGGGGCGAAAAGCAGGGTGGACAGAAGCATGAGAGCGACCGTCGCGGCCAGCGAGAGACGTAGGCGTTTCTTGAAAATTTGCACATTCACAGTAAGTTCCTCCCTTGATACAGACCGGTGTGTACCTTACACAGATCTGCCTGTATGTTTCAGACCTTCTGAACGTGTGTTCAATGTGATAGGTCTGTATGACTGTTCCATCACCGATAAAGAATTTGGTGAAGAATTCGTAATAATTGAGCCTGAGCGACTGTATTGCAGCGCTGAGCCCTTCCAGAGCAATGACGAGTGCATTGCCGAGAATGAGGATCAGGATTGCTCCTGCCGTGTTCGGAGAGAGAGAAGCGATCTCGCTGAAGGCTGCCATCAGGGAAACGTGTGCGATACCGAGGCCTGCCACCCTCATGAACGAGAGGGTGTCTGGAGAGGTAGCAGCCTGAAGATCTCCAGAATGATCACGACACCAGTCCATCACTGCATCTAGAAGGAACGGTCCCTTCTTCTTTTCCATGCAATGCTCTACCGGCGTACGGAAAAAGAGGAGGACGACAGCTACCGCCAGGGAAATCACGATCCCGTTCGAGGAAGGGAAGGAGGAATACCCGCTCTTGACAAAACCGTTCGAGAGATAGATTCCCATCGAGAAGAGAAAGGCTCCTATGATTCCGTTCTTCTCAAACACGAGCGGTATCCATTCCTTTTCTTCTCACGAGATTTATCCAGTTGAGGATGAGACCCGTGTAGATGACGATGATACCGAATTTCAGCGTAATGCCGAGTATCGAGTAGACATCATGCAGGGTCTGTCCGTGGGGAAAGACCGCACCATGGTAATCGAACCAGAGCGGCGGAAAGAGCGGGAAGCCGAAGTAGGATCCGAAGACGACGCCGCTTACGACAGAAGAGAGACCGAGATAGATCATCAGTCTCAGGACAGTAGACTCTTTTCTTCACCCTCGATCCTATCAGGCCGAGAAGGAAGATGACGAGTCCCTGTCCTGCGTCGGCGAACATCAGGGCGAAACATTGTCATATAGGAGATGGCGACGAACACGGTGGGATTTATCGTCCCGTATTGCGGAGTCGAGTAATTCGTCACGATCGACTCAAAAGGTTTCAGATAGCTGAAATCATCGAGGGCGACAGGGATCTCCTCGCGAATCATCTCCTTCTCTTCCGTATACTCGGTGACACAGGCACCGCCTGTCACCTTCAGAAGCTCCTCTTCAATCAGCTCCTTCTGGTCACTTGGAATCCATCCTGAGAAGATCGTGGTATTCCGTCGTCAGCGAGAAGTGCCCCGAGATATAGCCGAGGAGCTGGTACACCCTACCCTTTCTGTAGATCTCATCCAGTGCATCCTGATCCTTCCTGATCGAATCACCGACCTCGAGAAGGAGTTTCCGGTTCTCTTCCTGTAAGAGCGCGATACGCTTTTCAAGTTCCTTCTGGCAAACCGTATAGGCTTTATCAGTGGAAGACGCTTCTTCACTCCACGAGAGACTTTCAAGAACAGGTTCCACATTCTGTCTTTCCCGGGAAAGCGAGAGAAGGTAGAGGACTCCCTCCTCCTCTGAGGAACACAGAAGGGTGCTGTATTCTGCCAGCCGGGAGGTGAGTGTTTCTGATTTCCCCTCAGGGATATGTCCGATATGAAGATCAAGGTATTCCCGACCTCTGCCACTCCAGATACCCGAGAAGTTCCCGGTTCCTGGTAAGAAGAGCATTCACCTGTTTCTGTCTATCTCTGATGCTGTTGAGTAGGCGGTGGAGGCGTTCGAGAAGTTTCTCGGCGCCTTCCAGATCAAGCGGACTCTCAGCGTCGATATCCTTCTGGTCAGGCTGAGGAAGGGGCGTTTCGATCTGACGGTAAAGAGACTCAATCTGCGGAAGCAGAGCCTCTACCGAGGAGAGAGACTCATCCCGTGCCGACCGTGTAACATAGTCTCCTGCGAGTGCTTCCAACTCCGTAAAATCTACAAGCCCGAGACTGAGAAGCTTCTTCTTGACTTCTGTTGCATGCTCCTTCAGCACCAGAGCTGTAAGCAGAGACATCTGTCACTGTAAAAAACTTTCATAGACCTGCCTCCCTGACAGCTCCACTCCCTGAGGAATACTGTACCGTCATAAAGAAGCCGTTTCACAACACTATCCTGCTGTTCCGTGAGAAAGAAATAACTGAGGACAGTCCCGATGGAGAAGGGATTCCCCCTCAGGAGCTGATGGTACTCCCTCTTTCTCTTTGAGAAGAGATAGTTTTCCACCCATGATGATCTGAGCCCTGATATCATCTTCTGCTACCCCCCTCAAGCTGCGAAGCCAGAAGAGGATAACGCCTTTTCACCAGTGATAAAAGAAGTTCTTTCTGCATCGGCTGCGTCATGACTGCGCGAAATCTGCTGTCTGACGCAGAGACCACGCAGGAAAAGTATATGCTCTATCTGATCCGGCCTCAGGTCATACAGTGCATGATAGCGGAACACATTGATCAGATTCTTCAGGTCCCCGTCTGATTCCAGGATCGACGATATGATCTCCCGGTCTTCCCTCGTAAGGGAGGAAAGTGGTTTCTGGACGGCTTTGACCCAGATATGATCGAGACGGTCTCAAGGAAGAACAGCCCCTCGTCCATCAAGTCGCTCCTGAGAGAACTGAGAGATGACCTCTCTCATAGCAGGTGCCAGGCTAAGGCTGCAGAAATCTCATTAAAACTCTTCGCATTTGCCAGCGCGAGCCAGGGGATATCATCAACTATCCGCTTGTATACAGGTTAGGTGACTCTCTGTGAGATATTCTCCCCCTATGATGATATTACTGAAATAGAGCTCGTACCATCCCCTTGATATATTCTCGATCTCGAGCTTTCGTGTGAAGGAGTGAATAAGGGGTGCGATATCGTGCATCGAGTGCTTTCGCGATCTCCTGATGGATCCTGATATTCCTTCGGTTGATGGAAGCTCTCTAGCAGCTGAAGGTCAGCGCTTTCATGGTAGAGCCCGTTAAAGCTGTCCATAAGGCGTGTCCTGCATCTGGTTGAGGAGCTGTTCGATACTCCTGCTCTTCGACAGAGATACAAGCTGATCTTCAGTGAGCTATTTCGTGGACATCGCGACCACGTATCTTCGCGTTGATGTATGCGTAACGTCCTACCTGCGACACTGGCTACACATCCTCTTGAGGAATCCTCGAGGTTAGAAGGTATGCACACAATCTTCTCAGCGATTCTTCCAGCCCGTTCCTGTATCTGTTCGGAGTGAAGGCCTGGAGGAGTTCACTTCCTCTCGATAGGCCGCAAGAGCAGATTTCGATTCAGCAGACACGGCTTTCAAGGTCCTGTTCCCTCTGTTTTCTGAGAAGAATCGTATATTCCTGCATCTCCCTCTGTAATGAGATTTGAAGGTCCTTCACCTTCTGGTCTGCATCACGTCTCGCCGTATCCACGATGGAGGAAGCTTTCTTTTCAACCTGAAGAATCTCTTCAATCACATGCTGACTCATATCTGACATTGTATATTCGAAGTCTTAACAGCGCAAGCAGAAGATAGGGAGGGAAACGAGGTGGAAACCTGATTACTCCTCAGAACATGGGCTTCAGCACTTCCCCGCTCAGGACAAACTGCTGTGGAGACATCGCCTCAATAAGGGGGAGCACTACATCTCTCAGGCGTCATCAGATGTAACCGACCCGTACGGGGTCCTCTGTCATCATCACGGAAAGCGCTGAGGACGGGATATTCTCTGAACCGGGAAGGATTCCACAATGAAAGTCACCCTCTTCCCTGCGGCAGAATCTTCGAATGGAATTCACAATCTCACGGTTCGGGAAATAGGAATCCCAGAATTCCATCTCTTCCATCACATCAACTATACCGAGTTCATAATAGCGGTCGTCGGTCAGAATGGAATCTGTGACCGCATTTCCGATATTTCTACTCAAAATCTTCGTCCTCGAGGACTTCAGCGAGCTCAGAGGTGATGAATGTATCGAGTACTATAACCTTCGGCTGAGGATCATCTCCCTGGTACTCCACGGTAAACCGGATATCGACGGGAGGATCTTCGGCCAGAGCCCCCGGCATGAACATGCTGAACTGATAGACTCCGGGCGTCAGGCCGCTCATGAAGACAGAAACCGGTCTCATCGGTGAACAGGTAGATCGTTTCATCCATCATCAGGATCTCGTCGCCGGCCTCGTCAATCTCCACCTTCCAGATATCTACGGTATACCGTTCGTACGCCTGAGAGGGTGTCTTGAGAAGGGTTCCCACAACAGAATATGCAGTCTCGCTGAGACTCTGACCGCGTAGCCCTGTCGAGGTCTCGGATTGACCGTATAGATGAAGGATTCCGAGGAGCTGAGCAGGTCAGTGCCTGTTCCGTACACGACGATATTGTTATCTTCATAGGGTGATAGGCCATCGTAAAGACTTGTACCAAATAATGATGGAAGATTTTCAGGATCAGTTGTCATCGTACGGGTAACTGCGATGTCCTGGTTGGACATTGCCCCTCCCGGTCGTACAAGGAAGAATGAGTCGGAAATGCTCCTGCTGATACCTAACAGCCCGTCGGCATACGCGAAGGCAGTGGTGAGGTTGAAAGAGAGATCATAGGACTGGAAGGAATTGGAATAGGTACCGGCTTACATTCATCCCTGCCACCGGCCCGTTATGAGTATAGTAAAGTCCGCCCTGATGATTCAGCGGATCAGTGAAATTCAGGCCGCTGAAATTGAACCGCAGCGTATCATCACTCTCTGCGAAGGGCTTTATAGAGCCGCTGATATACGTTGAGTTATCAAGATTTGTTGATGCCGCCATGCTTGCGTTCGAAGAGAAGGCATAGGATGCACCGATCTGATAGGAGAGAGTCGGAGAGGAGGGAACTGCCTGCAGGTAGCCAAGAGAGGCTGAAACAGAGAGGTTCTTGATCATCGAGAAGCTGCCGGAAAGCGATCCCCTGAGCATGACATCGCCCGATTGCGGATACCACGCGAGTGATCCTGCAAGGGAGTATTTTATGGTTTCAGTGATTGCCCCCGATAGTGATAGTCCGCTCTGGAACAGATCACTCGCAGAAGCCGTTGCAGTGGGAGAGACGTCGATTGAAGTGGTGAAGCTCCGGTTCGTGTACGCCATATTTGCTAGCAAGAGAACTCAGGATCGGGATATCAGGGAGGGCCGTTATCTTCATGGAGGCCGGTCGCCGCATATCCGAATCCGAGAGGCGGGTTGAGAGACCCTGCCATCTGACCGTTCAGGGTACCCGCCTTCGTAGAAAGGACGAAATTCAGTCCCGTATACAGAGCATCTGGTGAGACGGCGAAGGTGTACCCTCCTGTCATCTGATCGAGAAGATCCGTAATTCTGATTGATTCTGAAGCGTGGAGTGAATTCATCTTTCGGTGTTGAGAACGCCGCTGCGTAAAGAGTGTCACCTGTCGCCATGAGACGGGAATCATAGGTGAGTGAGAAATTGTAGGTCTGTTCCTTCTCGGGATTATCGACGCTGGTGACAATCACTTTCCGCATCATTCACTCCCTGGTGAAGATGAAATCTTGAAGAGTGTACAGACCTGCAAGCACCTGCCTTCTGTAGATACTCTTCTCATTGATGAATACTTCGACGATCGAAGGTTCATCAATCTGTATCTCATAGGCAAACTGATGCTTTTCCGGTTCTGCAGTTCCATAGGTATACCGTTTTTCCACCCCTATTCCATACAGACTCCTTATCTACTCCGAGGTGTTCAGACACATTTCCGAAGCTGAGACGTACCGAGGACTCAATGAAATCGTAGAACCCCTGAATTCCTCCCCACGTCACATAATCACTGAAAGAGGTGCTCCAGGTGTCACCAGATTTCTGAGTATGCGCGTCCCGGGTGTACAAGGTAGGAGAAATCGAAAGAGAGATTCCTGAGCGTCATGCTTGACCGCGCCTGCAGGGAGAACAGGTCGGCAAGAGTAACCGTGAAGGGAGTTCCTACATCCAGGATAGGGATGAATGGATGGAAAGGTTTGTCCGCAGAACTGAAAAAGGAGGGTTCTATGTATTCTGACCCCGCTCATCTCATAGGAACCGTATTTCTGCACGCTCCCCTGATTGATCGAGAGTGTCTTGCTTCGGCAGCATTCCAGGTTGCGAAATTCAGGTACAGTTCGAAGGTAGCGTAGTCATACCATCCCTCAATGCCAGTGCATTGAGATAGGAAAGGGAAATATTCTCCGCCTCGTCAGCAAATAAGGCGTTTCTCACCTGGGGATGAGATCCTCACTCATAAGATCTTCGAATTCCTGACGGTTGATGAGTACTTCATCACCATCGAAGGTAACCATGAGATCATTCACATAATCTAAATTAACAAAGAGGGGGACATAGAACGAACCCTCCTCGAACAGCGACGCGTCTTCCTCTCCTGCGACGAAGAAATCAGCCCAGAAGTCATCATCCTCTTCGCTTACAGGCTCATCGAGGATCAGAGTCGCCTCATCGCCGTCATATTCCTCAAACACCGGCGGTTCGTAGAACTCTTCGGCAGCCGGCTCGAAGAAGATCTCTTCAGCTACAGGTTCTGCAATGATCTGCTGTGGCAACAGGTTCAGAAACTATGTACTCAGTCACCGGTTCTGCTACGATCTCCTGTACAGCAGGTTCACTGAAGACAACCTCTTCCTCTATCACTTCGGGTGCCGTCTCGATAGGGCTCAGGAACAGCAGACGGGACAATCTCCGGCTGCTCAGGAGCAGAGGGTTCTTCTGCAGGAGAGTAATTTTCTCAGGCAGGGGAGAAACAGGCATCGTCCACTACAGCCTCTTCAATTTCTGCGGGTACAGGTTCACGTTCAACCTCTTCCGTTTCGGGGAAGAGGATGAATAAGGTCAGCGAATAGACTATGAGTAGAAGCAGGACTGATAGAGCCCTGATTTTTCGCGTTCCCATCAGAAACCTTTACCTCTTCGAGATCATAGTTGCCATAGCTGATTTTTGTAGTAAACAGCGAGATGTCGCCTCTGCTGAAGTGGTCGGGAACTCAAATGTACTGGGCCAGGCAAGGTTAACTCGAACTTTCTTACCCGCAAGCAGATTGAGGCCATTAGCAAATCCGAGTGCCTCGCCCTGATAGATCACACCCTTTCTGGTTTTATTTTCTATCACTTCAATCTTGAGATCATTG
>CAXXSP010000015.1:0-48236 GCA_963676605.2 Sphaerochaetaceae bacterium
ATAGTGGATCCCGGAGAGATGATCGCGATGATACTGAGCCCGATGAGGGTAATGCCGACATACTCCTCCGCACTGAATTTCAGTGCGATACTTGCTATTGCTGGAGCAGCGAACGCAAGAACGAGAACGCTCAGGAATCCTCCGATTGTCGAGCTGACTGTCGAGATTCCGATAGCCTCTCCTGCACGGCCTTCACGGCTCATCGGGTACCCGTCGAGGCTCGTTGCGATTGCCGAAGGCGTCCCTGGTATGTTGATCAGGATCGCAGATACAGAACCTCCGTACACTGCCCCTGAATAGAGCCCGAGAAGGAATGCGAACGAGATGAAGGGTGACATGCCGAACGTGAACGGAATGAATACCGCGATGGTCATCGTTGCCGTCAGTCCGGGAAGCGCGCCGAATACGATACCTACAAGGACTCCCAGGAAGGAAGAGAGGAACATAGCGGGGTTCGCGAAATACTGAAGACCAGAAACATACAGATCAAATGAAAACAGTTCCATAATTGTGTCCTTTCTCCTTTAGATGAGTATTCCCTGAGGGAACGGGATTGCCAGTACAATCTTGAAAATAACATAGATGAGGGCTGTAATCCCGAGTGAAGAGAGTCCGATCTTTACCGGTTTCTTATGCTCGGGATCACTCAACATCCAGGTCAGAGAAGTGATAAACAGGAAACTGGCAGTGGCAAAGCCGAAGAGCTTCATAATGAAGGGATACAGAATGAGCAGTACTATGGTAAGAAAGAACATCAGCAGTGCATGCTTTGTAGCCACCATACTTCTTCCTTCTGCCCGAACTCTCTTTCCTGAGAGTCTCAAGAACCATAAGGACAGAAAGAACTGCAAGAATCAGTGCGAGAATCCTCGGATAGAATCCTGTGTTGAGTGCCGGGATTCCGCCTTCACGGGTCGGCATGAATCCGGCTGCTATGAAGAGCAGTCCTGCGATGGCGAACAGGCAGACGCCTGCCACTACATCTAGATTTTTTTGGTCATCGTAAACTCCAAAACCTTGTTATTATTAAAATACCGTCCCCAATGATAGCTTGAGGACGATATATCTTCAACGTAAGTGAGACTCTATTAATCGTCCACGAATTCGATCCCGAGATCATTCACGAGGTACTCAAGCTGAGCTTCAGCATCTGCGATGACTCCGGCAAATTCATTATGGTCGAGATAGACAGGCTGGTAACCGGCTTCGATAAGGAAGGTCCGGATTTCTTCGTCGGCAAGAGCCTTACCGATTGCGTTGTCGATAATCTCGATCTTGGCAGGATCAGTTCCCTTCGGAGCAACGAATCCGCTGTAGTTACCCATGACAACATCGATACCGAGCTCTTTGAGAGTAGGAACATCGGGGTAGGACGGGTGTCTTTCTTCAGAGGCGATAGCAAGAAGTCTGAGGTCGCCTGAGTCAACATGAGCTGAAACGTCAGGGAGAGGAATGTTTGTAAGGTCAACGTGACCGCCGAGAAGTGCTGTGACTGCTTCAGCATATCCAGGGTAAGGAATATGGTTTACTTCAATCTCAGCCATTGCCTCGAAGTAGGCAGCATAGATATGAGCGCTCGCACCTGCACCGGAGTTCGCGTCTTTCAGCTTTCCGGGATTAGCTGCAGCATAGTCAAGCAGATCCTGGAGAGTCATGAAAGGACTATCCGCATTGACGGTAACAGTTGCAGGAATGGTGATAACCTGGCTGACCAGTTCCACATTGTGAATGTCAGGATAGACGGGAGAAACATACTTTGCCGAAACAGTTGACATTGATGTAGTTCGATCACATATCCATCGTTCGCTGATTTCTCAACTTCGAGAGATCCTACGACTCCACCGCCACCGGGCTTGTTCTCGACAACGAAAGCAAACACCGAACTGTTCTTCAAGGTGCTTTGCGATCGGACGTGTAAGCACATCGGTCATACCACCGACAGACCAGGGGATGATAACCCGGACATTCCGTGACGGATACGCATCTTCACTTTCCTTGGCACCTTCTGCCATCAGCGGGAAGGCGAGCATCAGGACGAAAGCCAGAATCAACAACTTTTTCATAAACTCCTCCTAGGATGTGCTTTTCTGTAAGCACTGTAATTGTTGCATGCAACATTTTTATTGCATGCAACAATATTACACCATCCTGAGAAGATGTCAAGGGGATTTTTTCACATCTCTGTTAATTGCACTCAGTACAATATTATGCATCCCGGACAAGAATGCACAGAACACTCCCCCCCTCTGCGGCTCCGCTGAAATATTACGGCTCCAGGGAGCAGAGAGATGAAGAAAAGAGAGGAATTTTGATCTGTATCCGGGCATTCTTTCTCAGGGGGGGGCACCTAGGGTTTCAGTATGACCTTTATGGCTCCTGACCCCCTGTCCAGTGCTGTCTCGAGTGCCTGCTGCAACTCATCCAGTGGAAAGGAATGGGTCACCAGCATCTCCAGGTCTATCTCTTTCGACATCTGAAGAGCGACAGGGAAGTCCCAGCAGTACCCCTGAGATCCCTGAATCCGTATCTCGTGTGTGACGAATCTTGCTGCGTTGATACTGATCTGCGGTTTCTCGAATATCCCGACAATCGTGGCGAGTCCGTTTTTCCTCACTGCCTGCATCACCTGATTGAAGGTCACTTCCAGGCCGACACATTCAAACGCCTTGTCTACCCCGCTTCCTCCGGTGACCTCGCTGATCTTTTCCAGGAGGTCTGTATCTGACGGATTGATCGACATGGTGGCACCGAGCTTCTCAGCCATCTCAAGACGGGCATGGGAAAAATCAGAGACAATGACTTCACCGGCACCTCTGTTTCTGCAGAGGGCTGCGATGAGGAGACCTATCGCACCGGCACCGATGACCAGAACAGTCTCTCCCATCTGGATATCGGCTCGTCTCACCGCATGGACAGCGACAGAGAGGGGTTCAATGAGAGCTCCAGCCTCAGAGGAAAGTCTGTCGGGTAGAGGATACACATGAGAGGCTTCCACGGTGATATAATCGGCCATAGCTCCATCGCCGTTACGGTAGGTGAAGCTGATATTCTCACAGTACCCGTAGTTTCCTGTCCGGCAGGCCATACAGGTGCCGCAGACAAGGACCGGTTCAACGGTTACCCGGTCACCGACCTTCACATTCCCGACGTTTTTTCCCACAGCGGCAACGGTTCCGGAAAACTCGTGACCGATGGTAACCGGAAGAGGTACCGACGGATGCTTTCCCTTGAAGATATGCAGATCACTTCCGCAGATTGCGGAGGCAGCTATCCTGATGAGGACCTCTCCCTCCCCCGGCTGTACGAGTTCCTTCTCGGAAAACTCCACCCTGCCGGGTTCCGTCACTGATCCGATTCTATAGGTGTTCTTCATGCTTTTCTCCTTGTTTCGTGAATCATGTTCCTCGGTAAGGGCTCCTCCCTGCCGATCTCATTTCGTTGACTTCCATATCACGAGCTCTGTCTCAAGAACGTCGACACAGGCTTCAGGATTCGTATCCTCACTCCCCCGATTCAGGATCATTCTGATTACCTTTTCGGCAGCCTGAACGCCCATTTCATGCAGAGGCTGAGCCACTGTAGATAGAGGAGGGTCCATCATTGAACTGATTTCGATATCATCAAAGCCGAGGACCTGAAGCTCCTCGGGGATCCTCAATCCATAATCCTTGACAGCCTTCATAACAACGATAGCCTTGGGATCGCTGGTGGCGAAAATGGCATCAGGAGGCACTTCCCCGTTCAGCATATCCTGTGTCAGGGTATAAAAAACTGTCCGTCCCGATCTGTTCATGCATGATCAGCTTCTCATCGAAAATGATCCCATGATCTTCCAGTGCTTCCCTGTAACCCTGAAGTCTCTTCTGATAAATGGATAGAGTTGCTATCTCCGAGCGCGATGGCAACTCTCCTGCACCCCGTTTCGACCAGGTATGAAACAGCATCATATGCAGCCTTCCGGTTATCGATCACCACAGCATCTATCGACTCATCATGATATCGGGAAACGAGAACAACGGGAAAACCGTCCGCTTTCAGCTGCCTGATATGCTCGCTCGACGGAAGAGTTGAACAGACAATAAATCCGTCTATCCACCGTGTTTTCAGTTTCTCGATATATTCGATTTCGACATCGACATCTTCCTGAGTGTTGCAGAGCACTACGGTGAATCCATTCTCACGCGCCGTCTGTTCCACTCCCCGGGTAATGATCGGAAAGATCTCATTCGCTATATCGGGAATCATGAGCGCTATGGTATTCGTTCTTCCCATCTTGAGGCTTTTCGCGAGATTGTTCGGGGTGTAGTTCAGTTCCTTCACCGCCCTGAGCACTTTCTCCCTCGTCTGGGGATTGACATAGCCCCTGCCGCTCAACGCCCTGGACACGGTACTGGCCGAGACACCAATGCGGGCGGCAACCGCTTTCAAATTCAATGCAGACTTTTCCATCCCCTAGTCCCAGTACACCGTCGCGCCCTTTGTGAGCTGAGGTTGTGTTCTTTCTGTACAGACTGAGCCAGCCCATAGAAGGTTTTTCTACAGGTTTCCAATGCTGTTTCCTTCGGGAGAATTCCTCATCACTTACCTGCACATGCAGTATCCTGTTCTCAATATCTATCTCTATGATGTCACCATCGGCGATCAGACCGATATTCCCGCCTTCATAGGCTTCGGGTGAGACATGTCCGATTGCAAGACCTCCTGTGGCGCCTGAGAATCTGCCGTCGGAGACGAGGGCGATCTTCGTCCCCAATCCCTTTCCCAAGACAGCCGCCATGAACGTCTCCATATGAGGCATACCGGGAGAGCCCTTGGGACCCTCGTATCGGATCACCACGACATCTCCCGCGACAATCTCATCTTTCAGTATGGCATGCCATGCGTCATCCTGAGATTCGTACACTTTCGCCGGTCCACTGAATGTCCAGGCTTCCTTCTCTACTGCTGAAAACTTGACGATGGCACTTTCCGTGGCAATGTTTCCGCGTAACACAGCCAGACCGCCCTGCGGATGGATCGGATTATCCAAGGATCGGATAACCTCGGTGTCTCTATTCTCAGCCAGCCTGATCTTCTCAGAGAGGGTGCCGAACATGCCTCCTGTAGAAGGATCGATCTTTCCCCCCTTCGCCATCTCAAGCACAACGGCTTCTAGGCCGCCTGCCGCAGAGAACTGGATCCATCGTATATTCCGGATGATTCGGGGTAGATCGCACTGATTACAGGCACCTCCCGGCTTATACGATCGAAAAGCTCAGGGGAGATGTCGATTCCGGCCTGACGGGCTATTGCAGGGATATGGAGGATTGAATTCGTCGATCCTCCGGTCGCCATCATGTAGCGTACCACATTCTCGAAATTACTCCTGTTGATCACATCAAGAGGGACGTTTCTCTGTCTTCACCAGTTCGACGATCCTGCTGGCAGCTTCTATGCTCATCCGATGCCATTCGGCACTCTGGGATCTCACACTCGCATTCCCGTGAGGAGAAAAACCGAGGATCTCAGCGGTCGCACACATGGTGTTCGCCGTACCCATGAAGGGACAGGTTCCCGGAGAGGGACAGGCATGATGAACAACCTCTTTATACTCCTGTCGGCTGATACTTCCTTCCATGTAGGCTGCATACGCCTGCTTGGTATGGGTCAGGGTGAGCATTTTCCCGTTGAGTCTTCCGGTTGCCATAAAACCGCCGGAGAATAAGACTGAGGGGATGTTGACCCGCAGAGCTCCCATGAGCATGCCGGGCACCACCTTGTCACAGCTGGAGAGCATGATCATTCCCTCAAGCATGTTGAGTTCTGCCAGGGTCTCCACTTCGGAGGAGACAAGGTCCCTGGCCGGGAAGCGTATAGCGGTCTCCTGCCGTATTGGAACAGATACCGTCGCAGATGCCGGTAACCGGCAGTTCAAGAGCAAGACCTCCCAGGGAATTGATGGTGTCCTTGATCTTCGAGATGACATCCTTGAAAGGGAAATGTCCCGGATTCATCTCATTCCATGAGTTGATAATACCGATTACGGGTCTTCTCACCTCTTCGTCGCTTCTCCCCATCGCATAGAGCAGTGCATTCCTGTGATCAAGGGATTCTTCATTCCAATCACGAATCATATATTCACCATCCTTTTATTAAAAGTTATTATTTCGAACTCGCTTTCTGTTTCTGAAGCAGATGAAAGGCAAACCCGGCGATTTCCTGTTTCAGGTATATCAGGATAAGCTCTCCCTCCGCGTTATACTTCACCGCGTGATGATCAAGTTCAAACCCGGAGGCTTCAAGGAATGCTATCGCACGGTGAATATCATTCACCGCCACTGCGATATGACCGTGCGTTCCGGGACTCGGAGTTTTCATCAATTCGAGTCTCTCCCCCGAGAAGATGGAATCTCTCCCCTCCGTGAAACGGAACCCGAACAGGTTTTTTAGAAGAGCTGCCACTGCCTGCGCTTCAGTCCCATCGCCCGTATTCAATCCGACGTGAACTATCTCGAACCCATGCTTTTCGTAATCTGACGGAAACATTCTGCTCTTTTCCTCCCTGCCGTTTTCATCTCTCACCTCCATCTGCAATCGATTGCACACTGATAGAAAAAAAATGAAACAACACTGCCTCAGCAAAAATTTCATACCTTGCAACAACACTGCAGAGAAGTCTCCGCGTATTCTTTCCTCTACGATACTCACACCTGATTATCTCTATTGTCAAGTGTTTTTTCTTCCGGATGTATGCTCTTTCGCTGACGAACGAGCATCTATTTCATTACTGTATATGGTTATAATACAATGGATTCACCTCAATAGATATCAGTCCTGTTTTTCTCGGCATGCCGAAGCATGCAGTGCGCATACATTTTTTAAGATATATATTGAAATTTAAAGTCTCCAATCTTACACTTCAGACAGATGACAAAACAAGGAGCATGGGATGAATACAAGAAAGGGTATCTACGCAGTTTCAGTTCTGGTGGCTGTTCTGCTGGCAGTCATTATCGGCTGCTCATTTGAAGATCCAGCATCAGGATCAGATCAGGGGACAGACCTATCCGGACCGCCCTCATTCAGAGTTGAGGAGATCACGGTTCCCGTTAAGAGTGCACGTTCTGCAGACAGAAGTGTCAGAGACGCAGAAATTCCAGTCATTGAACTGTGGGTGATGACGGTCAATGCAGGCAATGATGAGCCGATCGCTCACCAGAATGCCTATGATATCATAGAATTCTCTCCCGATGAGGAGGGCGGGTATGAAATCCCGATGGAATCACTCCCGAACGATCCTTTTGTAGTGTTCATTGTTGAGACCTATGCTGACACAAGCTACAACGTACTTGGATTCCTCAGTCTGAATATCGATACTGAGACGGTGCTGATGACCTTCCCGTCACCCGAGGAGATCATCGCACCGGTGAACTTCGGAACCGTACAGCTGGATCCAGATGGAGGCTATATCAGTCTCTCAGAAGAGACGCTCTCACAGAATGAGGGAGCATTCGATCCCGAAACCTTCAGTGAACTTCACGAACATGTAGTGTTTCACAACACAGGACAGATGGCACTGAACGTTCTGCTCAATACGGATCCCTCAACGTACGATTACTACGCAGTCGGCCTCACCATGGGATATCATACGAACCTCCCCTTTTCTCCCCCGACTGCAGCAGATATGGACTGGAACAGTTATATCAGCATCAATGTCTACTCCAATGACGAAACCTCGAACGCGTCCCTGTTCACTCCCTCTGGAGAAAACCTGAACGGCGATGGAAATTTCCCCGCATCTCAGGTTGGTAGTGCGACGAAGTTCTTCGTTGACGTACCGATGAGCACCTTCAAGGCTGGAGCTCTCCCCGGTGAGTTCTGGGAACTGAGAAACGACTCAGGAGATGTGCTCGCACGCTTTGACATGTCAGTCGCGATGCTCACCGATAATGACGGTTATCCCATCATGCCGATCATGAAACCGACCTACACCCTCAAAACAGGCACAACTGATATCGACACCGTTTCGTTCAACTGGTTCTATTTCCTTCCCGACGGAACGACACGGGTCGATCTCGATGACATCTCTGATCTTGAGAATCTGATAGGGAAACAGGAGTTCTCTATTCAGGCGAATGATGTCGGAGAGACCTACATGTACCGAGAACCTGAAGAGGATGGAGGCGGTGCTATGGAAGGAGATATCGCTACAGCGCATACCTTTACCCCAGATTTTGCAGAATCATCCTTCAACACGAATGTGAGTGCAGCCTACCGGTTTACGCTCATGGGCTGTTCCACAGAGTGGGGATCAGATTACGAAGATTGATGGCCGTATAGGAGCATTCTCAATCGACTACACGGGGAGCGGCTGACGGAGAGCGCTCCCTGTGCTTCCTGAACTGACAAAGGTTCTGAACTCAGAGGAATAGGCTATGAGAAGCTGAACTCAAGCGTCTCATACCTGTTCTTTCAGGAAATTTGATCGCTGATACGGGATTTTCTCCTCTCCTTCGGTGAAGATGTCGGGAAACTTCTCGAGGAGAGCTGGAATTTCAGCTGAAATACGGGAGAGGTGGTGATGTGTGATATCGAGGGTATGCTGAATATCACCCTTTCTGATTGAATCAAGGAGGGTTTTATGACCGGAAACAACTTCTTCCGTCGTATTCTCCACGTACTGGCAGGACAGAAGCCTCAGACGGAATTCATTTGAGGCGAAATTGTTCATCAGAGCCCAGCACCTGGGCTTGCCGATGGAAGTGTAAATACGTTTATGGAATTCATCATCAAGATTGATAAAGGTGACAAAATCCTTCTTCTCATGGGCTGTCTTCTGCTTCTCGATGATGCTTTCCATGTACTGTATATCATCTTCAGTGTGATTGACGGTAAATTCTCTCAACGCCGATTCCTCAAGAGATTTCCTGAGAAACCGTTCTTCGGTGACTTTTTTCAGATCGATAAGAGAAACTCTTGATCCTACCTGTGGAAATATTTCCACAAGGTTGTCAGAGGCAAGTTTTATAAGTGCTTCGCGAGCTGGGGAACGGCTGACATTCATCTCCTCAGAAAGTGTAAGTGCACTGAGGGCGAAGCCCGGCTTGTACTCCAGGTGGAGGATCCGTTCCTTCAAGACCTTATATATTTCAGTTGCAGCGGTGCTTCTTGAACGCATTGAGCCTTCCTTTATACAAAACTACTGACATACTACCACATCACATAAAAAAGAGTAAACTACCGTTCTTTCAGAGATACTTTTTCAATACACTTCTCATCGCACCGGGTCCTGCACACATCTCATTGAAATAGTGCTGAATGTTCTCAGCAATACCCGCTTCAAACAGATCAATCGAGAAGATCTCCGAGCTATGCAGAATCGCACTCAAATCTGCAGCCTTCCCGAAGGGATCGGCCATATTAAGCTCTTTCTGTATCTCATGCTGCCGGGGATCCGGAGTGATATCTATCGGATTCCCTTCATCATCCACCGCCAGGAGGTATCTGAACCAGGCCGCCGTCGCCAGAGCGATACCTTTTAGAGATCCGGCATCTCTGTCAGGAAGCCGGTGGTATGCCTTGATCGTCTCTCCGAACCTTATACCGATCTTCAGGGAGGTATCGAGGGTGATCCGCTGAGGGGCGTCAAGAATATAGGGATTTCTCAATCTCTTGTCGTACACGGCATCGAGGAATTCCTTCGGTGAGATGACGCCCGGATCGAGCGCTACAGGGAGCCCCTCAAGGTATCCGATACGGTAGATCAGATCATTGATCTGCTCGTCCTTCACGGCTTCCGATACGAGGGTATAACCCAGCACGCATCCGGTCACGGCGATAGCCGTATGGAGCGGATTGAGACAGGTTGTCACCTTCATCGTCTCCACACCGTTCACCGTATCACGGTCTGTAAACCAGATACCATCTGTCTTATCGAGGGGGATCGATCCGTTTGGGAAATCGTTCTCAATGAACAGGTACTTCGTCTCTTCGGCATTCACGAAAGGAGCAATGAAGGTATGCCTGTCGGTCACGATGGGAGCCATAGCCTCCAACCCTGCCGCCTCAAGATCCTTCTGAATATCGAGTGAGGGACGCGGTGTGATCCTGTCGATCATACTCCAGGGAAAGGAAACCTTTGAGCCGTCTCTGAGGTATTCGAGGAACCCTTTCTCAACGAATCCACGAGAAGTCCACTCCTCGGCAATCCTGAATACTGTCTTCTGAAGTTTCTCCCCGTTGTGTGAACAGTTATCCATACTGACAAGGGCCACAGGGAAGGCCCCGGCCTTGAAGCGCTTATACATCTGTGTTACCAGGATACTCATCAGGTGTTTCGCCTGAGTCGGACCCTTCTCGATATCCTGTTCAATGATTCCCAGGAGTTTTCCCTGACCGTCAGTTATTGTGTACCCCTTTTCGGTTACGGTGAAACTGACCATCTTCAGTGAAGGATTCACGAACACCTCGGTGAGCCTCTCAGCATCATGCTCCCGGGAGGAATCCCCGGTGATACCTTCTGCTATGCTTGCGACGATTTCTTTCTCCAAGGTTCCGTCAGAGGAGGCTGAAATATTTATCGTCAGATTGTCATACGGTTTGTATATCCTGTCGATAATCTCATAATCGAAGGTCTCAACAGCAATAATACCTGTATCAGCGTCACCTGAGGCCAGAAGCTCCTGGTAATTCGCGGCGATGAATCCACGGAAGATATTGCCTGCACCGAAATGCAGCCACTCAGGTCGCCGGGCAGTACGTTTCTTCATTGCTTCGATATCGAATGAAGGCAGCTTGATGCCTATCGTATTCCAGAGAGGATTCTTCAGCTCTGCAAGATTCAGTTTCATCGCACACTCTCCCGCTCAAAAGCATCCCAGAGGCCGAGGAGATACATAACACCGAAAGCTCTGTCATACAGTCCGTAGCCGGGTCTGCATTCCGATTCCTCACCCCAGAGATGACGCCCGTGGTCGGGTCTCACATACCCCTGAAATCCGTTTTCCTGAAAGGCTTTCACAATTTCTGTAACATCGACATCACCATCCTGAGTCCGGTGACTGCACTCGATGAAATCTCCGTTACTACTCCTTTTCAGGTTCCTGATATGAGCAAAATGGATTCTGTCGTGGAACTCGCGTACCATGGCAGGCAGGTCGTTATCGGGATTTGCTCCGAGAGATCCGGTACAGAAGGTGAGACCGTTATAGGGATTATCTACAAGTTTGAGAAGTCTTCGGATATGCTCGGCACTTCTCACAATCCTCGGGAGACCGTAGAGCGGCCAGGGAGGGTCATCTGCATGAATAGCCATCTTCACATCATATTTCTCACACGCGGGCATGATCCTCTCAAGGAAATACCTGAGGTTCTCGGTGAGTTTCTCTTCATCAATATCTCTATATGCCTCAAACAGCTTCTCTATCTCGGCAAGTCTCTCCGGTTCCCATCCGGGCATGGAATAGCCTCCGGAACCTTCGATGATCTCTTTCATCAGCTCCCGGGGATCGACTTCAGCTTTCGCCTTCTCGTAGAAGAAAGCGGTTGAGCCATCTGGCATAGCTTTGTAGAGGTTCGTACGGACCCAGTCGAATACCGGCATGAAGTTATAGCAGATGACCTTCACTCCAACCTCGGAGAGCTTCCTGATCGTATCGATATAGGTATCGATATGAACATCGCGTTCAGCGCTCCCGATCTTGATAGAGTCATGAATATTCACGCTCTCCACGATATCTGCATGGAACCCCTTGCTTTTTATCAGGTCTGTAACGTCCTTAATCCTTTTTTCGTCCCAGACGGCTCCAGGCTGCATATCGTGCAGCGACCATACAATCCCTTCCACTCCGGGTATCTGTCTTATCTGGTCCAGGGTAATATTATCATTCCCCTCTCCGAACCATCTCCATGTCATATTCATGTGCAAAGTACTCCTGCTTTATCTTCAGTTATTTCATGAGGAATCCGATCATGAAGGATCAAAATCCAGAACAATCTTTTTAAAATCTCCGCTTTTCACCACCTTGAAGGCTTCGTGAATTTCGGTATACGGGAAATAATGGGAAATCATGTCCTTCGGATCTATTGCCCCTGTTTCGAACAGTCTGATCACCTTCTCAAAGTTCCCGCTCTGCAGACGAGAGCCGATCACATCGATCTCTCTCGCTGTTATTTTGAATTGAGGGATGGCCGAAGGACGGGTATCAAAACCCATCAGAACCAGTCTTCCCGCATTTCCCACAACATCAAGGAGGAATTCGAATGATGACGGATTACACACGGTATCGACACAGATCGTAGGACCGTAATTATCAGTGTGAGCCAGCAACTGCTCCCTGATATCAGGATCTTTCCCGTTCAATGCGACCGAGGCACCGAGTTTCTTCGCCTGTTCGAGTTTATCTTCCTGGATGTCTATGACAATGATCCGTGCACCGAAACTCTTTGCCACCCGGATCACCGAAGATCCGAGGGCTCCTGCACCATACACAAGCAGCGTATCGTCTGAGGCAAGGCGTCCCCGTGAACAGGCCTGGAAAGCAATGGTGAACGGTTCGATCATCACGGAAGTTCTCAGGTCAAGATCTTTTGAGATCCTATAGGCAGAGGTCTCAGGCACGACAAGTTTCTCCTGATACCCTCCGTCGATATTAACTCCCCTCACCTTCAGCTCCTGACAGACATTCTCTCTCCCATGGGTACAGGCGTAGCAGACACCGCAGCTCTCCGTCTGTTTTACAATCACGTGATCTCCAACGGTGAAACGGGTGACTTCCTTTCCTATAGCTGTCACGACACCGGTCATCTCATGCCCGATGATCCTGGGATAGGTTGCAACAGGACTTGTCCCCTTGAAAATACTCACGTCACTGCCGCAGATACCTGCGGCTTTTACCGTGATCAGAATATCTTTAGAGTCTGTGAGAACAGGCTCGGGAACATCTACTATCTCCAGATGGTGTGGTTTCTCAATTCTTATAGCTTTCATTGCATGTATTCGCCTTTTCCCTGAGGAGTATGCCCCATTTCAGCACTGTACATGAACATCAGTACAATGCTGGTCCGAAAATCAGATTCGGGACAAATAATGTTACTTGTGGAATCAGAGTTATAATTGCAACGACGATTAGTATTGCGATAAAGAACGGCGCAGACTCTTTCGCAGTCTCTTCAGGTTTACACTCCATAATTGTCGATGTTGTATACAACGCTATTCCGACAGGTGGTGTCATGACGCCCATCGTAGTAACTGTCATCATAATCACACCAAAATGAACAGGATCAATCCCAAGAGATGTCACCACAGGGAGAAGAATTGGTGTTAATAAAAGAGTAACGACAGTTGTCTCAATAAACATCCCGGAGACTGTAAGCATTGCAATGATGATGAAAAGCATCAAGGTCGGGTTACTTGTGATACTCATCAGCATCTCAGCTATCACCTGAGGTACTCTGTCATAGACTATTCCGTATCCAAAAACCCCACTCATGGCAAGAATAAGCGTGACAACCGCAATATCTTTTGTGCTATCCTGGAGCGTTTTTAGGAATACAGACCAGGTGAGTTCCTTATAGATAACCGTACCCACGAAAACAGCATATACAGCAGCGAATGCACCAGACTCTGAAGGGGTCATGATCCCGAACCGGATAAATACAATAAGGATGATCGGGAAAAGCAGTGCCCAGATACCGTCAATCAGTGCATGACCGATTTCACGAAGTGATGCAGCCTTCTTCTTGTCAGGGTAATACTTCCTTTTTCTGGCACTTACATCCACAGATACCATAAGGGCAATCATCATGATAAGACCTGGCAGAAGACCTGCTGCGAACAGGCGTCCGATGGAAACCTCTCCTATCGAGCCGTAGATGATCAGCCCCATAGAAGGGGGAATTGTGGCAACAATCAGGGAAGAGAGCCCGTTGATGGCGGCTGACCAACCGCGTGAATATCCACGACGCGTCATTTCCGGTCCGAGAATGCGTGACTCCATTGCCGCGTCCGCATTGGCCGAACCTGAAACACCTCCCATCAGAGTTGATAGAACACATGAGACCTGAGCGATGTTACCATGCATGTGCCCGGTCAGCACATCGGCCAGTTTCATGAGCCTCTTGGTTATCCCCGTATTATTCATCAGATTACCTGCAAAAATAAACAGAGGGATTGCCAGCATGGTAAATGACTGAGTGGTTGCAAGAACTTTCTGAACCACTATCGTAAACGGAAGGCCATCGGAGAAGATGAAGAAAGTTAATCCGGAAATACCGATTGCAAATGCAACGGGCATACCTAAGAGCAGGAAAACTGCAAAAACAATAGTTGCTATACCCATATTATTCAACACTCCTTTCCTGTTCCCAGAAACTGACAGGCTTTTTTACAAGTTCAAAAAGACGGATCCCCGAAGAGATGATCATGAGCAGTGCTCCAACAGGCACGCTCAGAGTACACCAGGAATAACTGATCGGGAGAACCTGAAAGAGCCGCTTCCAGTTCTGCAGGAGAAGGGGCACTCCAAAATAAACCAGAACTGAAAGAAACATAATGATCAGTATGAAGAAGCTTATTTTTAATATTTTCTGAACCCTCGGGGGAAATTTATCAGCGAGTATTTCTACTCCAATAAGATTCGTATTTCTAACTGCTATATCTCCGCCGATAAATACCTGCCAGGCAAACAGCAGCAGTGAGATATCGACTG
Organism: Sphaerochaetaceae bacterium; assembly: GCA_963676605.2. Lineage (GTDB taxonomy): Bacteria > Spirochaetota > Spirochaetia > Sphaerochaetales > Sphaerochaetaceae > SABI01. The sequence continues at coordinate 14,688 of CAXXSP010000015.1, forward strand.
CCCAGTTTAATGGATGTCCTACTGTACGAGCCACTGCCGAAAGGAACACAAGTACTGTTATGGTTACCAGCAGGATATTTGAAAATATCTGTTCGATTGTACAGAATTGTTTATACCCTCTTTTAATTACACCAATCATCAAATCTCCTTTGAAATAGAACATCGAAGTTCATGAGGTGCCTGAGCACCTCATGAGTCTCCGGTTTGTACTATCTGATCTGCTTGTAAATCTCTTCGCGAAGGCCTGAGAAGTTCAGCTTGTCATACGCGGCTTCTGATGCCTTGATAAATGCTTCCTTATCGGGTTCGATAATTGTCACACCATATTCAACCAGCTTCTTTTCGATATCTGCAATCTGAGACTGTACGTATCGTGCATTTTTCTCGCCAGCAGCCTTTGTTTCATCAAGAAGGATAGTCTGGAGATCAGAGGGAAGGGTCTGGAACCACTTTTCTCCAACGATAAGACCATTTATAAGCTGGAAGTGATCGGTTCTGCTCATATAGCTGAGCACTTCATAGATACGTGATCCGAGAGCAGCGGTAAGCTGTACTTCGCACCCGTCAACAGCCTTGGACTGTACTGCTGAATAGGTATCGCCCCACGGCATTGCAACTGGAGTAGCTCCGAGTGCTGCAACACTTTCTGCCCATGCGGGAGCTCCTGGAGTTCTGATTCTGAGTCCGTTAAGGTCTGCAGGGGTATGGATCGGTTTGTTTGTAAAGAAATGACGTCCGCCATCGAACCAGTTGAAGGAAAGGATTCTTATCCCATTCTCTTCTCCCAGCTCTTTTTCCCATTCTGCGAATTTATCGCTCTGAGTAACCTTGAGAACCTCATCATAATTGTTGGCAAAGTAAGCCATACCGATGATTGAAAGGTCTTTTACATAGTTACCCATTCGACCGCCATCTGTAAGAACGGCTACATTCACTCCCTGCAGAGCCTGTTCAATAACATCTTCATCGCTACCAAGCTGAGCTGAAGGGTAAATTTCAATTTTCAAACGGCCTTCAGAAGCTGTATCCACGTCTTTAGCGAGCTCTTTGAAGCCTTTTACCATCGGTGAAGTTTCGTTCAGCTGAGTGGATAACTTGAGTGTATATACCTTATCTCCTGATTCACTGCCCCCCTGTGCAAATACTGCGGGGATACTGATGATCAACATTGCAACGATTGCAATAACTGTAGTTAATGTGTACTTTTTCATACATCCTCCTATATTTTGCTAGACTATTACTAACATGCTAGTATACTAATATGGCAATCTAAATTTGTCAACAAGAAGATGTGGATGTTTTTACGCTTGGCAGAAAATACCAGGGAACCGTGATATAAAGTGCCTTGAGCCGGGTTATGATGATTTATATTTGTAAAAGGTTCATGAACTTTCCATTCTCAATCGACTACACGGGGAGCTGCTGATGGAGAGCGCTCCCTGTGCTTCCTGAACTGAACGAGTACGACTCCGCTCAGAATGATCAGGGAGCCGATCAGCTGCCAGCCGGTGAGGGTCTGTCTGAGGATAAGTGCGCTGAGTATAAGGACGAATACGGTGGGAAGGTTACCGTAGACGGCTACCTGCGTGGAGCCGATCTTCGCGATTGAGGTATTCCAGAGGATGTTCGCGAGGAGAAAGGCCACGAACCCGGAATAGATGGTGAGGGGCCAGACCTGCCAGGGGACACCGTTTCTCACCAGGTCTATCATATCAGAGAGATACACCAGCACATAGATGATCACCGATACGCTCATCGCAAGGCCTGTGACCTGAAGGAGCGGGTACTTCTTCATATACGGACGAAGGAAGGTGGTATTGATCGCGAAGCCGAGTTCCGCCAGAACGACAAAGATCACTCCGCGTATGGTCGTCTCTCCACCGGAAGCCTGATCTGCGTTGGTCAGTGTGATGATCGCAAGACCAGTCAGGGTGAGCAGAACCCCGACAATTGACCGCCAGCCGGTTCTTTCAAGTCTGAACAGGAGGGAAAGGATCAGTACATGGACCGGCATGGTCGCCATGAGAATTCCCCCGAGAGGAGCACTTGTTTCCCCGATGCCGCGTGGAAAGAGGATCTGGAAGAGACCGAGCCCTATCACGCCGATGAGCGCGATGCGCCAGGTATCTTTTTTCTCAAAGGGAACCCGGGATGGGGAGAAGAAGGCGAAGTAGAGCATGAAGGGGAAGACGAGAAGCATCCTGATCCCGCCGAACTGCTGGGAGCTCACGAAGGTGAACCCTATCTTCATTGCCATATTGTTAAATCCCCAGCACAATGCTATGAGCGTGAGTACGATATGTACCCAGCCATGACCTTTCTCGTTCTGTTCTGCCATATAGTCTCCCTATCTCTCTGAAATCAGCCTAGCACACTCACCTGAGGAGGGGGAACCACTCCCCCCTCAAAGTTTCATGCATCTGAGGATAGAGTGCTAACTGGAGCCGAAAGAAATTCGATAAAAACATACTGTATCTATTTACATTATCGAGGAGGAGAGCTATGCTACTCAACAAAGTTACTAAAACGTTTCAGTAACTACGAAAAAAGGAGCGCATGCCTGCGCTGAATATCCCAGGAGAGAACATGTCAGAACTCAAACGCAACACGCTGCAGCTGAAAAAACATCCAGAACGGATCATCCAGTTCGGAGAAGGAAATTTCCTCAGAAACTTCATCGACTGGCAGGTCGATATCCTCAACGAGAAGAACGGCCTTGATGCGGGCATCGTTGTTGTGCGTCCCATTGATACCGACTTCCCTCCCCTTCTCGATACTCAGGACGGTCTGTACACCTCCATCCTGAGAGGCTTCGACGAGAACAGTGAACTGAAAAACGAGAAGAGAATCATCTCCTGCGTAAACCGGGAGCTCCCGATCTATAAAGAGTACGACGAGTTCCTCGAACTGGCAAAGAATCCCGAGCTGAGATTCATCGTCTCCAATACGACCGAGGCAGGAATCGCCTTCAGCGAAACCGACAGATACCACGATGCTCCGCCAGCCACCTTCCCCGCGAAGCTGACACGGCTCCTTCATGAACGTTTTACCGTTTCAGAAGGCTCGGCGGAAGCGGGATTCATCATCATTCCCTGTGAGCTGATCGACTACAACGGAGAGAAACTGAAAGAGTTCGTGCTGAAATACGCTCAGCTGTGGGACCTCGAAGAGGCCTTCGTCACCTGGCTCGAAGAGGCGAACACCTTCTGTTCCACCCTCGTCGACCGTATCGTCACAGGCTACCCGAAGGATGAGATCGATTCCCTCCAGAAGGAACTGGGGTACAGTGACACCTTCATCACCACGGGTGAGTACTTCCACCTCTTCGTCATTCAGGGTCCCGCCTTCGTGGCAAAGGAGCTGAAAATCGAAGGCAGCGGCCTCAACATACAGATCGTCGATGACCTGAAGCCGTATAAGATGAGAAAGGTGGGTATCCTCAACGGCTGCCATACCTCCCTCGTCCCCATTGCCTACCTCTGCGGTATCGAGCTTGTGAAACATGCAGTCGAGGATGAAAAGATCGCTCAGTTCATCGAGAAGCTGCTCAGCGACGAGATCATCCCGAACCTCGGGATGAGCGTCGATTACCTCACCGAGTACGCATCGAGCGTCCTCGACAGATTCAAGAACCCCTACATCAACCATCAGCTGCTCGCCATCTCACTCAATTCCATGACGAAGTACAGAACGAGAGTCCTCCCCCAGTTCATCGAATACACGAAAAAGAACGGGAGTATCCCTCCCCTCATGTCCCTCTCCCTTGCCGCCCTCATCACCTTCTACCGGGGCAATCTGAACGGAAAGAGCTATCCTGTGATGGACGACCGACCCTTCCTTGACCTCTACAGTGAACTCTGGACTGATGAAGTGAAGACATTCGAGGATGCACGGAAGATCGCCCATGCGATCCTTTCCCTCGATGAGCACTGGGAGACCTCTCTCACGGCGATCGACGGTCTCGAGGAGAAGGTCGCTTCAGACATCTTCAGCATCATAACGAAGGGTATGCATGAGACCCTGGAGGCCTACCTGTGAAACCGGAACTGTTCTTCCTCGACAGCAGGGACAATGTAGGAATCGCCTTTTCTGATATCAGCGCCGGCGCTGAAGTGCAGGCACGCGAAGAGCTGATCATCTGCTCAGTCGATATCCCGAAAGGACATAAAGTGGCAGTAACCTCCATCGCCAAAGGCGCAGAGGTTATCAAATACGGAGCATCCATCGGCCGCGCTTCGAGTGACATCAAGGCCGGGGATCATGTGCACGTCCATAATGTAGCAACTTCCCTGAGTGAAGCTTCCGCTTATGTATATGAACCGGACATGGGGGAAACTTCCGCATCCCCCATCTCCGCTCTCCCCCGAATCTACCGAAGGAAGAACGGCAAAGCCGGAATCCGCAACGAACTCTGGGTCATTCCGACCGTGGGCTGCGTGAACGGTACGGCTGAGCTCATCGTCCAGACCTTCAGGGAGAGAAAGGGAGCCGAGGCGCTCTCCCGGATTGACGGAGTGTTCTGCTTCACCCACCCCTACGGCTGTTCCCAGCTCGGGGAAGACCATGAAAGAACCCGCACACTCCTCCAGAATATGGCTGTCCACCCGAACGCGGGGGGTGTCCTCATTCTCGGTCTCGGCTGTGAGAACAACCAGATCAGGGAGTTCAGGGAAACCATGGACGAGACTCCCGATCCAGAAAGGATCCGCTACCTGATCAGCCAGGAGGTGGAAGACGAGATCGAAGAGGGCGTACGGCTCCTTGAAGAGCTCTACGAGGCGGCCTCAGGTGATGAAAGAACAGAAGGCTCCTGGAGCGATATCATCATCGGCCTCGAGTGCGGCGGCTCTGATGCCTTTTCCGGCATCACCGCCAATCCCCTGATCGGAGAAATCTCTGACCGTGTCATCGCCTCCGGAGGGTCGGCAGTACTCACCGAGGTTCCCGAGATGTTCGGTGCAGAGAATGCCCTCATGGCCCAGTGTCCCACAGACGACCTGTTCAACCGGACTGCAGAGATGATCGACTCCTACAAGCATTACTATCTCGACCATCATCAGCCGGTGTATGAGAACCCCTCTCCCGGAAACAAGAAGGGCGGCATCACCACCCTCGAAGACAAGTCCCTCGGCTGCATCAGAAAATCGGGCACCTCCCCCATCATCGATGTTGTGAAGATGGACGGGAAGGTGACGAAGAAAGGACTCAGCCTCCTCTACTCCCCGGGAAATGACATTGTGGCGACCACGACCCTCGGCACCAGCGGCTGCCAGCTTGTTCTGTTCTCCACCGGGCGTGGAACCCCCCTGGGCGGGTTCATTCCAACCTTCAAGATCTCGAGTAATTCCCAGCTCGCCGGCTTCAAGAACAAGTGGATAGACTTCAACGCCGGTATGATCGCCGATGGAGAGTGCTCCCGTTCCGAAGCGGCGGATCTGCTCGTACAGGAAATGCTCGAGGTGATCAACGGCAGAAAGACTGCGGCTGAAAAGCTCGGAATCAGACAGATCTCTCTCTTTAAAAGCGGGGTGACCCTGTAGAAGAATCATCTCACTGACCAACAGGTATGACAGGGAAAGTACTCATACTCGTCCATACGGCATGACATGCATGCCGGCGGCAGATTACGCCTTCTCATACAAGTCATCTTATTACATCAAATACATATATGATATTTTTTGCAAATTTTATTTGACAGCTGGGGAATCGTGGTTTAAGCTGACATCAATACTACTGAAACGTTTTAGTAGACTGTATGGGAATCAAGGAATGAAAAAGCGGACGACAGTCAAAGACATCGCACGGATCGCCGGGGTTTCACTCGGGAGCGTACACTGCGCTCTCAGCGGAAAACCGGGGGTCGGAGATGCAACGAGAGAGAGGATCCTCCGTATCGCCGAAGAGCAGGGCTACCGCCCCAATGCGATAGCAGCCTCCCTCAAGAGAAAGAATCTCAAGGTCGCGGCTGTCATTCCTGAACTGACCGGTGAGAACCGGTTCTACTACCAGCCGATCCTAGAAGGGATCACAGACTACGTACACACGCTTCAGGATTATAACGTCGAACTCGTCATCGCAAGCTACAGCGATGACGAGGCAGACAGCCAGGCGAGTGAGATCAAGAGCCTTTCAGACCGTAATGACATCAGCGGGATCGTCTCCGTGGGATACACTCCCACGAAGGGAATCATCCCCATTGCCAAATCTGAAGGGAAAGAGATCCCGATGGTGCTGGTCGGAAACGACCTGCCTGAATCGGGAAGACTCTGCTCCGTGCTTCCTGACTACCGGATGGTGGGACGTACGATGGCGGAACAGATGCTGATCAACATACCATCAGGTTCCCCCATCCTGATCTGTGCCGGATCATCGAAGATCCCCTCCAACTACCTGATAGTTGAGGGTATCGAGCTCTTCCTTCAGGAGACGAAATTTGAAGGACGCGTGCATAAACTCTACTCCTCCGATAATGGAGAGGTCGTCGCAGGCGAGGTAGAGAAGCTCCTGAAAGAGGAGCAGATCGGAGGCTGCTGTTCCGTAACCGCACGAACCTCGGCATCACTGGGTTCGATCCTGGAACAGTACGCGGGGAACAACAGACTCTACTCCATCGGAGTGGACCTGTTTGAAGAGACGATGGATTTCCTTCGTCGGGGGGTGTTCGTGAACCTCGTTCAGAACAACCCCTACAAGAGCGCCTACCTCGCGACCAAGATCCTGACGGAGTTTCTCCTGAAGGATCTGAAGCCTGCGATGGAAGTGATGCATATCGGAAGCGAGATTGTCTTCAGAAGCAATCTTCCGATGTATGAAAACGGGTATTACCGGCTCCTTATGTGAGTCGTAACTTAGCAATATTTTCTTAGGAGGAAATTATGAAAAAAGCAATCATCCTGACCGTATGCTTTGTTCTCGTCGGATCGTTCCTGTTTGCCCAGGGCGGTGGTGAAGCAGCTGACTCATCAGCTGCAAAGAGCTATACGCTCAAGTATGCTGAACTCAATCCGGATGGACACATCATGGACCAGGTCGCTGACCACTTTGCTCAGCTCGTAGAAGAAAAGTCTGACGGCAGAATCAAGATCCAGGTATACCCTGCAGGCCAGCTCGGTGATGAAAAGACCATGTACCAGACCCTTCAGATGGGTGGCGGCGCTATCGACATCTGCCGCGGTAACACAAACAGCCTCGGTGACTTCGGAATGGAAAAACTTACCCTTTTCGGACTCCCCTTCATCTTCCGTGACCGCGAACACCTCTGGAACGTTCTGAACAGCGATATCGGTGAGGAATTCCTCAATGAACCCGAAGATAAAGATTCAGGTTTCATCGGACTCAACTACCTCGACGAAGGTGCACGTAACTTCTTCACCAAGGAAAGCGTGAAGATCAACAGCGTTGCAGACTACAAGGGTCTCAAGCTCCGCGTTCCCACCACCGAACTGATGACTGAGACTGTCGGCGCTCTCGGCGTTCAGTCAACACCTATCAGCTTCAGTGAACTCTACAGCGCACTTCAGACCGGTACTGTTGACGGTGCAGAGCAGCCCCACAGCGGTTACTACTCAAACAAGTTCTATGAAGTTGCTCCCAACTACATCCTCTCAGGTCACACCTACAGCCCCTCAATCGTGCTGATGAGTGCATCTGTGTTCAACAAGCTTGATGCTGAAGCACAGCAGATCATCAAGGAAGCAGCAAAAGAAGCAGCAGCATGGAACAAGGAAAGCATCGAAAAGCTCGACGGCGAACTTCTTGAGAAGATCAAGGCAGCCGGTGCAAACGTTGTTGAAGTCAAAGACAAGTCAGAATACGTCAACGCAACAAAGGATGTTGTGAAGAAGTACGCTGCAGGATTCGAAGACTACTACGAATCAATCCTCAGCATGTAGCTGAGACACCTCACACACTGAGTTTTTGTACAGGGGGGACATGGTTCCCCCTGTCTGTATCCTTCAGGTGTGACGATGTTGTTATTCCGGAAGGCCGAGCGGCCTTCCATGCCTTCTTTCGAATGAGGAGGCAGAAAAGATTCCACAGACGTGGAGTATGTCAGATGGAGGACCTGTGTGGAAGCAGTAACTAAATTCTTTGACGGTGTGTACTGGGTGTTCATGACCATGTGCAAGCTTTTTTTCATTGCCATGGTAGTCATAACTTCCTACGTGGTTTTCAACCGTTATGTGATAAAGGACAGCCTCACCTGGGGTGAGCCGATCGTCCTGATGTGCATGGTGTACATGTCTCTCGGCAGTGCAGCACTTGCGATCCGCAAGGATACGCATATCCGCATGCAGATCATTGATTTTATCGCACCGAAAACATTCACCCGTATCATGAGAGGCGCAGCTCATGTATCTATCTTCGCCTTCGGTATCTTTATGATCATCTACGGGTGGCAGTTCTCAATGCTTGCAAAACGGAATTTCATGACCGGTGTCGGCATCCGGAGCATGTGGCTCTACCTTGCAGCCCCGTTCTCGGGAACGGCCGTCGTTCTCATGGAGATCGAGCGGTTCATCAACTTCATCTACCGCATAAGGCACGGGCTGACCCTTGAAGCCGAAACCATCGCAGAACAGTCCGAGCATCTGGTCGAGGACGCAATACACGAACATGAAATGCAGGAAGCAGAGGAGAAACACTGATGGATACCAACTCAATAGCAGTACTGATACTCGTCGGAAGTTTCGGCGTCATGCTCATTCTCCGCTTTCCTATCGCCTTCGCCATCGGAATCTCGAGTGTGTTCACCACCATGTACCTCGGCCTGCCGCTCATGCAGATCGCACAGCTCATGGTCAAGGGAGTGAATGTCTTTACCCTCATGGCAGTTCCCTTCTTCATTATCGCAGGGGAACTCATGGGAGCGGGAGGCATCTCCAAGAGACTCATCTCGCTCAGTGATGCACTGGTTGGCTGGGTCCGTGGTGGACTCTCGATGGTGAATATCGTCGCATCTCTCTTCTTCGGGGGGATCTCCGGTTCATCTACAGCAGATACAGCCTCCCTCGGAACCATCCTGATTCCCATGATGAAGAAACAGGGGTATGATGCCGAATTCGCCACAAACGTTACGATGTGTTCATCGGTCGAAGGGCTCCTTCTCCCCCCATCCCATAACATGGTCATGTATGCCATGGTAGCGGGAAGCGTATCGGTAGGACGCCTCTTCCTCGGAGGAATCGTCCCGGGCCTCACCCTCGGCGTCGCCCTTATGATCTACTCGTATGTTCTGAGCGTGAAACGCAACTACCCCAAGGGTCAGCCCTTCAGCATCATGAATGTACTGAAAACACTTAAGAGCGCCATCTGGGGTCTCATCACCGTCCTGATCGTTGTCTTCGGTGTTGTCAGCGGTGTATTCACCGCCACCGAAAGCGCAGCCATAGCAGTTGTCTGGGCCATCATCGTCAGTTCGCTGGTCTACCGGGAGCTCAACCCTAAAAAGATGTGGCATCTTATCGAGCGGTCTCTCGGGACTCTCGCGATTGTCATGATCCTGATCTCCACCTCACAGGTCTTCGGCTGGCTTCTCACCTACCTCAGACTGCCTGAGATGGTTGCAAACGGGATCCTTGGAATCACGGAAAACAAGATCCTCATCATGCTGATCCTGAACGTACTGATGCTGATCCTCGGAACCATCATGGACATGTCGGCCATCATCCTTGTCGCAACACCGATCCTCCTGCCGATCGCAATCGAATGCGGCATGGACCCGGTCCATTTCGGAGTCGTCATGATCCTCAACCTCGGTATCGGCCTGATCACACCTCCGGTCGGAGGCACGCTCTTCGTCGGTTCTGCCGTATCGGGAGTACCGATAGAAAAACTGATCAAGACACTCCTTCCGTTCCTTGGAATCATGGTCATCGTACTCATGATCATCACCTACGTCCCCGGCCTCATCATGTTCCTTCCGAACCTGATCATGCCGGTCATGGGATAGGAAATGGAAACTATCGCCTGCCCCCTCTCGGGGGCAACCGTAGAGATCGAAGATACCGTCGGAGCGGTAGGTGTTATCGTCATCTGCCCGGGGGGCGGCTATGAATGGCACGCTCCACGTGAGATGGAGCCGGTAGGTGCCGCCTACCGGAAGGCAGGGTATGCGACAGCTATCCTGCGCTATACCGTCGGAAACGACCTGGGAACGCTGCCGGTGAGAGAACTGGGCTGGGCTGTCGGGCTCATGAAAGACCGATACCCCTCTACTGCAGTCATTGCCGCAGGGTTCAGCGCAGGAGGCCATCTTGCAGCAACCCTCGGAGTGCACGCAGTGCGGCTCAATCTCGTTCTTCCTGATGCCCTCATCCTGAGCTATCCGGTCATCACGGACGGTAAGGCGGCTCACGAAGGAAGCTTCAGTCACCTGGGAGAAGGAGAAGAACCTCACTTCTTTTCTCTGGAGCGCTGGGTGGACTCTCATACTCCACCGACCTTCATCTGGCACACAGGAGAAGATACCGACGTACCCGTCGAGAATTCCCTCCTGTTCGCAACCGCTCTCGCAGCACACCATATTCCTTTCTCCCTTCACACCTACCCCCAGGGTGTTCACGGGCTCTCCCTGGCAACACCCGAGGTGGACGACCCCGAAAAAAACAGAATGAGTGACCCGTTTGTCGCAACCTGGCTCCCCCTGAGCCTCCAGTTTCTGGAGACCCTCAGCACTGCAGCACATTAAATTAGGAGACCCTCATGGAAAAAACATGGAACAATGAGACAGAGATGTTCGAATTGATGAAAGAAAAACTCTATACCCCCGTCGTCGGTGATATCCTCGACACTCTCGGGTATACCCACCAGTTCCTTCCCCCCGAAATCCGTCCTATGAAGGACGATATGAAACTTGCCGGCAAGGCAATGACCGTCCTCATGATAGATGTCTACGGGACGCAGAAGAAACCCTTTGGTCTCCTTACCGAAGCTCTTGATCAGCTGAAGGAGAATGAGATCTACATCGCCACAGGAGGAACCAAGCGATGTGCGTACTGGGGAGAACTCCTCACCGCGACAAGCAGGGTTCGCGGCGCCGTCGGCGCCGTAGTGAATGGCTGGCATCGTGACACCCCCCAGATCCTCGAACAGAACTGGCCCGTCTTTTCCTGCGGCGGTTACGCACAGGACAGCAGCGTGAGAACGCAGGTCGTCGACTTCCGCTGTCCGATCGAGATCGGGCAGGTAACCATCAAGGATGGAGATTACATCTTCGGAGACGTCGACGGTGTCCTCGTCATCCCCGCCCAGATCGCTGAAGAGGTTATCGTGAAATCTCTTGAGAAGGCAAGCGGAGAGAAAGTGGTCAGGAATGCCATAGAAAACGGTATGTCCGCCACCGCAGCCTTCGAGAAGTTCGGAATTCTCTAGGAGAAAGAAGATGCAGAATGCATTCCAGATCGCAGCAGCTGATAACGTCGCCACTGCCCTGAGCAATATTCACAACGGAGAGGTATCTCTCAATCCCGACGCAGCAGTCTCTTCCATCCTTGCCTGTGAAGAGATCCCTGTGGGGCATAAGATCGCCCTGCAGGATATCGCGGAAGGAGAAGAGATTATCAAGTACTCGGTTGTCATCGGAAAAGCGACACAGATGATCAGGAAGGGGACCTGGGTCCACCTCCACTGCATGCGAAGCTGTTACGATGAGCGCTCGAGCCATCTCGATATCCACACCGGAGTTCCGAATGACATCGATTACTCGTAAGGAAGAAGCTATGAACACGCAGGAGCTTACCTGGTCCGGGTATGCAAGGAAAGACGGAAGAGTGGGCATCCGGAACAGGGTGCTCGTCATCTATACCGTTGAGTGTGCCCAGTTCGTCGCGAAGGAGATCGCGCGCCTCTCAGACAACCCGGACGTCGAGTGTATCGGTTTCGAGGGATGCACGGACAACGAATATGCTGTCAGGATGCTGATCTCGATGATCCGCCACCCTAATATCGGGGCAGTACTCGCCGTCGGTCTCGGCTGTGAGTATATCCAGCCCGAGCGACTCTCTGACATTGCCCGCGAGGAGGGAAAACCTGCTGACTGGTTCTTCATCCAGGAAGAAGGAGGCACCGTCTCCTCGATTGAGAAGGGACTGGACAGTGTCAGAGCTATGCTTGAGGAGCTGAAAGAGACACCCCGAAAGACGATGGGTTTCAGCGATCTCGTCATCGGAGCCGAGTGCGGCGGGTCAGATTATACCAGCGGCCTTGCCGGAAACGTGGTTGTTGGAAACCTGTTCGACCAGCTGGTCGATGAGGGAGGCACTGCCATCTTCGAGGAGATCGTAGAAGCCGTAGGCCTCAGGGACCTGCTGGAAAAGCGGGCTGCAGATGAACAGGCACGACAGGATATCCTCGCCACCTATGATAAGGCTCTCCAGTACTGCCGGGATGTACGGCAGTACTCGGTAAGTCCCGGCAATTTCTCAGGAGGCCTTTCCACCATAGAGGAGAAGAGCATGGGGGCTGTGATAAAAAGCGGGAGCAGACCGATCCAGGGTGTCCTCAAGGTGGGCGGAAAACCGCCGAAACCGGGACTCTGGCTCCTCGATTCCACTCCAGATCCCCACTGGATGAGCTTCGGTATCACCAACCCGAACGACAATGAGGGACTCATGGACCTGATCAGCTGCGGCGCCCACCTCGTATTTCTCGTCACAGGAAGAGGCTCGGTCGTGGGAAGCGCCGTCTCCCCGGTGATTAAGATCACCGGAAATTCCCGTACCTACGAACGTATGATAGACGATATGGATTTCGATGCGGGAAGAGTGCTCTCGGGAGAGATGAGCCAGAGTGAACTCACCGGAGACCTCAGGGAAGAAGTGATTCGTGTAGCCTCAGGGACCCCTTCAAAAAGTGAGAAACTCGGTCATAAAGAGTATTTCATTCTCTATAAATATCAGGAAAAACACGTCGTACGCGACGGATGCAGACAATAGAGGAAAACACCATGTTCAATGCAGAAAAGATGTACTCCCTTGAAGGGAGAAACGCCATAGTCACGGGCGGAGCCACGGGACTCGGTCTCGCTATCACGCGGGCGCTGGTCGCCTCGGGAGCCTTCGTCATCGTGCTCAGCGGGAGAACCGAAGAGGAAGCCGACCGGACCCTCTCTGAATTCGGGGACCGGGTCGCGTTCAGACAGTTCAATGTAACAGAGACCTCCCGTGCCCAGAGCCTTGTGGATGCTCTCACTGAAGAGTACGGACCGATTACGATCCTCGTCAACAACGCAGGCAACCACTGCAAGAAACCAATCGAGGAGATGAGTGTACAAGAGTATGAGAGCGTACTTGATGTCCACCTAGTAGGAGCCTTCGCCCTCACCAAGGCACTCGTTCCCGGCATGAAGGAACAGAAACTGGGGAGTATCATCTTCATGGCAAGCATGACCAGCTATATCGGACAGCCTGCGGTGACAGGATACTCCACCGCGAAGGCCGGCATGCTCGGTCTTGTCCACACTCTCGCAACCGAATGCGGGCCGGAGAATGTGCGTGTGAACGCCATCGCCCCGGGCTGGATAGAGACCCCCATGTTCCATCAGGCGACTGACAATGATGCACCGCGCCTCAATAAAATACTCGGTCGCATTCCCATGAGCAGGGTCGGAGACCCGATGGATATCGGAATGGCCGCATCCTTTCTGAGCAGCGAAGCTGCACGCTATATCAACGGTATCTGCCTCCCTGTAGACGGCGGAGCCCTCATCGGATTCTAAAGGAGAGCATGACATGAATACGTTTAATGAAGATCTGTTTCTTACTTCGCCGTTGGCGAAACATCTCTATGAAAGCTATGCGAAGGATCAGCCGATCATCGATTACCACTGCCACCTTGTCGCTCAGGAGATCTATGAGAATGAAGTATTCGAAGATCTCGGACAGATGTGGCTCGCCCACGACCATTACAAGTGGAGAGCAATGAGAACCTTCGGGATCGACGAGCATTATATCACCGGCGGAGCCTCCTTCAGGGAGAAATTCCTCAAATTCGCAGAGATTCTCCCCTACCTTGCAGGCAATCCCCTGTACGTCTGGTGTGCCCTCGAGCTGAAACGCTACTTCGATATCGACGAAGCCGTCACGGGCGATAATGCAGAGCGCATCTATGATCAGACGAAACAGCTGATCAGAGAAAAAGGGATGACCCCTCAATGGTGTATGGAGAAGAGTAACGTGGAAATCGTCTGCACCACTGAGGATCCCACCGATCAGCTCACCTACCACAAGAAACTCGCCGGGAAGACGAAGGTGAAGGTTCTCACCGCCTTCCGCCCCGATAACGCGATGTTCATGGAACGTGATTCCTTCGCGGGTTATGTGGATATCCTGGAGACGGTGAGCGGAGTCGAGATCACCAGTTTCAACTCCCTCATCGATGCACTCGAGACACGCCTGGTCGAGTTCAGGAAAAGCGGGACTCCCGTCAGTGATGACGGAATCCCCGAGTTCACCTATGCAGAAGCCTCAGAGAGCGAGATCGAGGAGATCTTCCAGCGTGCCATGAACAATGAGACGGTCTGCAAAGAAGACATCGACCGTTACCGTACCGCCTTCCTCTACCGCATGGGACAGATCTACTTCAGGCACGCATTTGTGATGCAGCTCCATGTGGGCACCTACCTGGGGGCCAACACCTCCAAAGCCGAATCCATCGGAGCCTCGACAGGCTTCGACTGCATCGACGACTCGACGGCAGTGATGAGTGTGGGAAAACTCCTTGACCGCCTCACGCGGGAGGGAACGCTCCCCAAGACGATCCTCTACCCTCTTGATATCACAAAGATGGAGAGCTTTGCCGTACTTGCCGCAGGGTTCTGCGACTCAAGTGCAAGAGGAAAGGTCCAGCTTGGAGCTCCCTGGTGGTTCAATGATCAGGTTGCTGGACTGGAGAGACAGTTCGAGAGCGTCTCGAATCTCTACCCTCTCTCACTCAGTGTGGGAATGCTCACCGACAGCAGGTCGTTTATCAGCTACCCGAGGCATGAACTCTACAGGAGAGTCCTGTGCGACTACCTTGCGAAGCTGGTCAACCGGGGAGAGTATTTCAGTGATGAGAAATTCCTTGGCGAAACGATCAGGAATATCTGCTACGGAAATGTGAAGGAATACTTCGGATTCTGAATGGAACAAGAGGGCGTGAATCACGCCCTCTTCTCTTATCCTCTCAGCTGCGCTGCTCGCGGTAGCTCTTACACTGCTTTCCGATCAGCTCCCAGTCAAGGTCGACACCAAGTCCCGGCCTCTGGGGGACGTGGATCATACCCTCAGCATCTATCGGCAGGTTCCCTGCCATAGGAAGCCGGTAGTTGTCTTCGGGAACGAAGTACTCGAAGTACTCGCTGTTCCTGATGGCGCAGCCGACATGGAGATTCGCGATATCCATATAGTTCATCGTTGTCGTGTGAATCTCACAGTTGAGACCGAACCCCTCTGCCATGTGAGCGATTTTCATCGTTCCGGTCACTCCGTCTTTCCAGCTCACATCAGCTCTCACGATATCGGCGGCTTTCTGGGCGATCACCTGAGCCACGCCCCAGTGACAGCCTCTGGTCGTCTCCGTAGCGGCGATAGGGATATCGAGAGAGGCACAGAGCTGCTGGTACTTGTAGAGCTCGAAGTCCCTGAAAGGCTCCTCAAACCAGTGGTAGCCGAGCTCTTCCAGCTGACGACCCACCTTGATAGCCTCATGCAGCGTGTACTCGGCAACCGGGTCGCTCATCAATACATAGGAATCTCCGACAGCTTTGCGGAGATCTTCATGAACTTTCATATCGAAGGCAACAGGACCGGCAGGATGGGCCTTATACCCCTTCAACCCCTTCTCCTTATAATAGAGAGCCTCCTCGACATATTCATCGATCGTCGCATGGAAGTTTCCGCTGGCATATGCAGGCATCGCATCCCTATAGGATCCGAGGTACTGATACAGGGGAAGACCTGCCTCCTTGGAGGCGAGGTCCCAGAGAGCCACATCTACGGGCCCCGGCAGATAGACGGGGAAAAAGGTGAGGTGACGGTCGATCGTCCACAGTTCATGCCAGATCTTCTCCCTGTCGTGGATATCTCTATCGAGCACCACCGGAGCGATCGTTTCATGCAGGAAGGCCTCTGTGATCGTCCCGCTGCGGGCGGCAAGTGCTGTCGCAATTCCATCGAGGCCGCTGTCGGTGGTGAGTTTCAGTACCACAACGTCCCACGGCATCGAGGCACTGCCCTGCCGTTCCTTGTCAAAGAGGCAGGTATTTCGTTCCACCCACCACGTCTCGAATCTTTCTATCTTCATACCGGTTACTCCTACCTGTTCCAGGCCTTAAGGTGTGTGCTTTCTCATGAATCCAGAGCTGCTATCATCTCAAGAGCGTGTATCTGCGCACTATTCAGATGTTCTATGAATCTATCGGAGATCTTCTGTGTATTCTCCTGTAACAGGGCTTCAGTGATCGCATGGTGCTGCCTGTAGGTCTCTTCCCTGCTGTACTGATCACTCTGCGCGGAACCGTACATGCCGAGTCTCAGTCCCTCAAGAAACAAAGGCCGGCAGACATCTATGATTTTCTGATTCCCTGAGCACCTCACAAGATACTCATGGAAGGCTATATCATCAGTGTGAAACTGGAGAAGCGGGACGGAGGAACCTGCATCACAGATATCCTTGAGGTGCCGGTCATACTCTCTCAGAGCAAGGGGATCGAGATTTCCGAGTGACTGTATCGCTACCGCGGGTTCTATGATCTTTCTTAGGGAGAAGAGGTCTCTCACATGCTCCCGTGTAATCGGTTTGGCAATGGTACCGCTCCTGGGGTACATGAGTACAAGCTGTTCGTTCTGGAGAAGAATGAGCGCCTCCCGTACCGGAGTCCGTCCCATCGAAAGATGGTCCATTACGTCCTTCTCGCTGATACTCTCTCCGGGAAGAATCGCACAGGTGAGAAGCTCGCGTTTCAGATACTCATACGCGACTGTCTTCAGGTTATCTTCCTTCTTTTTCTGCATATTCCCCTCTTCTGATATATCAGTTTCCTTCACTATACAGGATGCTTCGGTATATTTCAACTCTTACTCTTCATATTTCGTGGCTTATCATCTTGTTTGACTAATTTTCTCATGATATAGTGTCATATATCAATTAAAAGATACGTAAGATACATAGCTAGAAAAAGGATAGGAAACACAATGAAACCTTCTATCAGAGATATCAGGATCGCCCGTGCGGTCTCTCCCCTCAGCAAACCGATCGCTGATGCGACACACACCATCTCCTCTATCAGATTCTACGTTCTTGAGGTAGAGACTGAGGATGGGGTCATCGGACAGGGCTACCTGCTCAGCTTCGATTACTCAGATCATGCAATCCTCGGTTCTCTGATGGATCTGAGGGAGTTTGTTCTGGGTGGAGACTATCTGATATATGAGACGCTGAAGATAAAGAAAGCGTGGGAGAACTACACCGAATACTTCGGCAGCGAAGGCCTGCAGATGTGGTCGTACGCGGCTCTCAATGTCGCGATGTGGGACGCCTGGGCGCGCACGCTCGGTGTCCCTGTTCACACTCTGTTCGGAGTGAATACCACAAAGATCCCGGTGTACGGAAGCGGGGGCTGGCTCAGCTACAGCGAGGCAGAGTTGATAGAAGAGGTCACCGGCTATAAGAAGAGAGGGTTTACGGCGGTAAAGATTAAGGTGGGTTCACCCGAGGTCGAAACTGACCTTGAACGCCTGAGGAAGGTACGGGAAGCCGTCGGCCCGGAGTTGCGTATCATGATGGATGCAAATCAGGGGATGAGTGTTCCTGATGCCCTTTCTCTGTCAGAAAAGGCCCGGTCGATCGGTATCACCTGGTTCGAGGAACCGGTAAAGAATACCGACTTTGCAGGATACGAGCTTCTGCGCAGCAGGAGCGGAAGCTCCCTTGCCATGGGAGAGAGGGAATACTCTTCCCGTGCCCTGCAGGAACTGATCCGGCGCAATGCGCTTGACCTCTGGCAGCCTGACCTTCTCAGAATCGGAGGAGTGGAAGCGTACCGGGAAAGTGCCGCTCTGGCAGATGCGTATCACATCCCCACCCTCCCCCATTACTACAAGGATTATGACGTCCCGCTGCTTGCAACCCTTGCCCGTCCCTACGGGGCTGAGAGTTTTGACTGGATTGACGGGATCATAGACAACACCATGAGAATCGAGAACGGATATGCCTATCCCCGTGAGGGAGAAGGCTGGGGATTCCGCTTCAACGAATCAGCACTCGACAGAGTATAAGGAGGTACAGACATGATCGACTTAAGCGGAAGCAGAGGAATTATCACAGGAGCATCGAGCGGTATTGGTCTCGCCATCTCTGAAACCCTTGCCGTCTGCGGCGCAGAGGTGTTCTGTATCAGCAGAACAGGAAAACCCAAAGAGAGCGGCTATACGATTCCTGAAAGGATCACCCATCTCAAGGGTGATATAGGTGACTATACCGAGATGGAGAATATTATCACCTCCATCGCTGCTGATGGCGGTCTCGATTTTCTGATCAACAACGCAGGCATCACGATCAAGCGTCCGGCAGAGGAGATCACTGTCGAAGAATTCACGCAGGTGCAGATCATCAACGTCTGTGCTCCCTTTGCCCTCTCACGGATCTGTTTTCCCTATCTTTCATCCTCAGAGAGGACAGGACGTATCATCAACATCTCAAGCATGGCGGCACACCTCGGTTTCAGCGAAGTCGTCCCCTACAGTGCGAGCAAGAGCGGCATCGTCGGTCTTACCCGCGGCCTTGCCGTGGAATGGGCTGAGAAGAATGTGACGGTGAATTCCATCGCACCGGGCTGGTTCCCGACAGAGATGACGAAACAGGTGATGGATGAGAAGAGAAAGGAGAAGATTCTCTCCCGCATGCCGATGCATGCGTTCGGAAAAGCTCAGGACCTCGGGGCCATGGCTGCCTTCCTGCTCAGTGAACATGCAACGTATATCACGGGAGCAGATTATGCTGTGGATGGAGGAGCTCTCGCCTACGGGTTCTGAAACCGGTCTTTCTCACCTACTCCAGCACTGAAAGATACAGCTTCTGAGACTCTTCGAGAAGGCCGGCAACGAAGGAAATGAACGGGTGGTAATCTCCGCTTGTATGGGCATGGTCGAGAACCTCATAATATCTGAGACGGTCTCCCACCCTGATAATAACAGGGGTGTAACCCCACTTCATGAGCTCAAAATTCAACAGGAGTCTTGCTGTACGTCCGTTTCCGTCTGTAAACGGATGAATCTTCACACATTCGCCATGAAGCAGTACTGCTCTGGTCACTGGATGATAGGCCGCCCAGTCACCGTTATAGCTCTCCATCATACGCTGCATGAGATCTCCCACCTTAAAGTGTGGAGGCGGTCTGTGAAGAGCCCCACTGATAAGAACATTCCCGTTCCGGTACCTTCCTGCATGCTCGGAATCGATTCCTTTCAGGATAAGAGCGTGAATATTTCTGACATTCCACTCTGATAGCAGTTCATCTCCCCTCAGAAGATCCTCAATAAAACCGATGGCATCGCGATGATTCACAGCTTCAAGATGTTCCACCAACGTCTTTCCACCGACTGTAATGCCCTCAAGAACCACCTTGGTTTCCGAGAGTGTAAGAGTATTGCCCTCTATGGCATTCGAATTGTACGTCCACTCCAGAACCAGCTGTTCTCTGAGCGACGCTGCGGAGGCTTTAGGAAAAGGACGAAAAGAATCGATATATTCTCTGGTTCTATCAATTGAAGCAAAATCATATGCAAGTCCGCTTAGAGAAGAAAGAGATCTCATCCGGGTATCCACCGGTTTGACAGCATCCTCGGGAATACTCCAGCTTCTCCCAAGCTTCTCGGCACCACAGATACGCCCTTCACTGCAGAGCAGCCTCACTCTCCTCTCACTTACGCCCCAGAGGCTGCTGATCTCCCGTGCAGTTCTGTATTTCATTCCTGACCACCTTCCCTTCATACTATACCGGTAACGGAATGATGTAAAGAAAAGAACAGGATGCTTAGAGGAGAGTGAATCCCCTGAAAGCATCCTGCAGTTTTTTTAAGAGGCTTACTTAGCGCTGTACGCGTCCGCTCCCGTCTCCTCCCATGAGCTTGAGCACTTCACCTTTCTCGGTGAAGTTGATATCACCGGGAATAGACTGGCAGAGGCATGAGGAGGCCACCGCAAAAGAAAGTGCTGTCTCTGGGGAAGAGAGGTCAGCATCGGTGAGAGCGAAAATGAGTCCTGCCCCGAAGGAGTCTCCTCCTCCGACCCTGTCCACGATATTTCTGATCTCGTAGGGAGTGTACTCTCCTCCTGAAAGAGGAGCGAGCGAAGCGTTTTTACTCTCTGCGTCATACAGGAGCGCACCCCAGTTGTTGTGAGAGGCGGAAATACTTTCACGCAGGGTGATCGCAACCATCGAGACATTCGGGAACTGACGGACGATCTCACCGGCAGTCTCCTTGTAGCGGGCCACATCGAGCTTCCCGCTCGTGACGTCCACATCTCCCGGTGTGATACCGAGCACATCCTTTGCATCCTCTTCATTCGCGATCACGAGGTCGACAAAGGGAAGAACCTGACGCATCGTGTGACCGGCAAGCTCTCTCTGTGACATCTCAGGATTCCACTTCCAGAGCTTTCCCCGGTAGTTGAGGTCGCAGGAAACGATCAACCCTTTTTCATGAGCGATCTTCGCTGCGGCTATCACAGATTCCGCCGCTGCAGCCGAGAGAGCAGGCGTGATACCGGTAAGGTGAAGCCAGCCGGCTCCACTGAATGCTCCTTCGAAGTCATACTCATCTGAGCTCAGTTCACTGATCAGTGAGTGTTCTCTGTCATAGATCACCTTACTCGGTCTCTGATTCGCTCCGGTCTCAAGGAAATAGATACCCTGACGTCCATAGTCCCTGCGTTCAATATAATCGGTATCGACACCGAGACCCTTCAGCTGAGAGACACACGACTGTGCGACCGCATGCTGAGGAAGAGCAGTGACGAAACGTACCTTCCGTCCCAGCATTGCCAGCGAAGCGGCGACATTGCCCTCGGCTCCGCCGAAGGTGAATTCCATCGTTCCGGGCAGAGCCTGACGGAACGTCTGCAGCGCCGGAGGCGCGATACGCATCATGATCTCTCCGAAGGTGACGACGGAGAGGCCTTTCTCACTCGAGAATCTATTGAGTTTTTCTTTCATTGCACTGTTCATTCCATTACCCTCTGACCTGACGGAAGATGTTGACTGCAGCTTCTGATCGCCGGGTGATCTCATCCCAGTTCTCTTCCTTCAGCAGAGCGCCCGGGGCAATCCAGGAACCTCCGATGGCAAGCACTTCAGGAACCTCAAGGTAATCTGCAAGGTTTGCTTCGCTCACGCCGCCGAGAGGAATATACTGCAGGTCGAGATGACGGTAGGCAGCATGCATCGCCTTCAGGTACTTCAGGCCGCCGAGAGGTTCTGCGGGAAAGAGCTTCAGAATTCTGCAGCCCATGGTGGTTGCCGCTTCGATTTCTGTCGGAGTCGCGACACCGGGAGCGAAGGGGAGACCGATCTTCTCGGCTCTCTTCACCACCTCGGGATTGAATCCGGGAGCTACACCATAGGTACCGCCGAGAGTCTTCGCGATATCGACCTGAACAGGAGAGAGGATCGTTCCGACTCCGACCATAGCCTCAGGCACTTCTGTCGTGATGCTCTTCAATGCGTTCTCCGATACAGGAGTTCGCATGACAAGCTCGATTGCAGTGATTCCGCCACGGACAAGTGCCTGGGCGGCAGGTACAGCATGAGCAGCATTATCGACAGTCAGTACCGCAATGATACCCACACCCTGGATCTGCTCGGCAAGAGCACGGGGAAACAGGACATCTTCTTTTAATTTCTGGTTCATATTTCTTCCTTTTGTTGTTTCATTTTTGTGACATTGTTTTATTTTTATGCTATTGTATGATGAGCAGGGACATACGTCAAGTACGGAGGATCAGATTATGGCGACAAAAACAGCAGAGGTATCGGTTAGCGCAGTGAAACGGACGATGGCAGTTCTTGAACTGCTCAGTGACGGCTCTTCCTACTCTGTCACTGAGATTGCCGGTATCATAGGGTTCCACAAGAGCACCGTCTTCAGGTTCCTCACGACCCTCGTTTCTCTCGGGTACGTGAGTCAGGATACACAGAGTGAGCGGTACAGCCTCACAGACAAGCTCGTCACCTCCCTCCTCTCTCACCCCCTCAAACCCTCGCTGATACATGCGGCAACAGCAGTCATGGAAGATCTTGCCGCCCGCACGGAAGAGACGATTCACCTGGCTCTCCTTGAAGGAAGCCATATCACCTACATTCATAAGATCGAGTCGACCAGAACACTCAGGGTTGCAGCGATGAGTTCGTCCATCGGGTCGGAAGCTCCTCTCTACTGCACCTCGCTCGGGAAGGTGATGCTCTCACATCAGGATAGTGAGAGTGTTGACCGGTATCTTGCACAGACAGACCTGAGTGCCCACACCGAGAAAACCATCACAGAGAAGAAGGATTTCCTCGAAGAGCTCAGGAATATCAGAGAGCAGGGCTTCAGCATTGATGATGAGGAGAATGAGATCGGAGTCCGCTGTATCGGAGCTCCGATCTTCGACAGGCAGGGAGAGGCCGTCGGAGCCGTGAGCATCTCGGCACCTGCGGTGCGGATGGATGAAGCAAGAGTAGAAGAGCTTTCTGTCATGATCAGACACTCCGGTGATGAGATATCAAGGAAACTGGGACACACGAAACGGTAATACCGTCTTAATCTTCTGAGCTTGATCCGACTATCAGATGTATGTGAGTACAGGATCCTAACGTCAGCGGACAGATTCTCCGAAATACCCCATCTGCGAGGAGATACCTTCCGCCGCCTTGACGACAAGAGGTGCGATCTTCTCGGGAGAATACTCAGGATGCTGCTCAAGAACCCACGTCGTGCTGATCGAAGCGATAACCATCCCCCGGTAGTCACGCACTGGTGCAGAGACACAGTTGATATCAGGTTCAGCTTCCTGATTATCAAGAGCCCAGCCCCTTCTTTTCGACTCCCGGATATCCTGAATAAGGCTATCGATATTTGTAATGGTATTCGGTCCGAATTTCTCGAACTTCTCGTTCTTATGGAGCTCCCGTATTTCATCATCCGACAGTCCCATAAGAAGCCCCTTTCCCAGAGACGTGCAGTATAAAGGTTTCTGCTGACCGATGATTGAATACTTTCTCAAGGAGTTTACCTGTTCAGCGCTGTCGATATAGACCATCTTGTCATCACGTCTGATAGCAAGAAACACCGTATTACCCGTCTTCTGTGACAGGTCGGCCATGAAGGGCGAACTTTCTGTCTTGAGCTCGAGATTGTTCAGGTAATGTGAGCACAGAGCAATGAGACCCGGGCCGAGACGGTATCGGTTCGTTTCTTCGTTCTTCTGAACAAAGTAGCGCTGAATAAGAACCCCGAGAAGCCTGTGGGCCGTACTCTTGGGGAGGTTCAGACGCTGAGACACCTGTACTAATGTTAGGCCATGCTGTTCATTGGATAGAATTTCGAGGATATCGAAGGTCCGATCCAGGGACTGCACGCGTGTTTCGCTTTTCAAAGTATTCCTCTTACTTGCTGTACACTATACTTCATATTTTTTCTCTTGACAATACAGAATCTCGCTCTATAATGAGATTAAGTTTCATAATACGGGACGCAAGAGACAAGCGTATCAGCTTAATTTCCTGTAATTGATACTAAATTAGTCTATTTTTAAAATTGTTTTCCGTATTACGGAACAAAACACAAGAAGGAGAAACAGTATGAAAAGGAACATGCTTGTTGTTGTAGCCCTTATCCTGATGGGGACACTGATGTTCGCACAGGGACAGGGAGAAAGTGAAACGAAGACCTATACCATGAAGTTCGGTCACGCCTCAACGACGGAGTCGACCCGTCATAAGGCACTGCTGGAAATGGAAAAATATGTTGAAGAGAAATCAGAGGGAAGACTTCAGATTGAAATCTATCCTGGAGCACAGCTCGGAGATGAAGCTTCCATGATTGAATCCCTGAAGATGGGAACCCAGGAAGGGTTCACCGGTGGTGTCTTTGCCGCCCAGACTCCTATGCTTGAGATCTATCTCATGCCGTTCTTCTTCCCCACTCAGGCAGATCTCATGAAAGTCTCAAAGAGTGAATTCGGAGCAAAGATCAGAGCCACTGCAGAGGCAAACGGTATCAAGATGCTTGCAGTCGGTGATGGCGGTTCCCGTCAGATCACGAATAACACACGCCCTATCAGAACCCCGAGCGATATGGAAGGCCTCAAGCTCAGGACTCCACCTCTTGAATCAATCATCAAGGCAATGGAAGCCCTCGGAGCCAATCCTGTATCCATCCCGTACGGTGATACCTATATGGCACTCAAGACCGGTGTTGCAGACGGCCAGGAAAATCCTCTCGCTAATATCGGCGACATGAAATTCTTTGAAGTCCAGAAGTATATGACCATGATCGATTACCAATTCCATCCGGAACCCTTTGATGTAAACCTTGAGTACTGGAACGCTCTCCCCTCAGACCTCCAGGATATCCTCGAAGAAGGTGCATGGGTCTATACCGAGAAACAGAATGAGCTGCGACGCGAACTGAATGACTACTACTATGACATGATCGTCGACGGCGGAGTGACAGTGTATAAACCCTCTGCCGCAGAGGTTCAGGAATTCGTCGATGCCATGGATCCTGTGTATGAATACTTCGTAAATAAGGGAGTATTCAAACAGTCTGACCTGGATGAAATGAAAAGAATCGTAGAAGGAAAGTAATCCATTTCTCCGCATCCTGAGTCCCGGCCTCTCACATGAAAGGCCGGGACCGATATATCTATCAGAAGAAAAGGTGTGTACATGAACAATCTGATCAAGATCATTGATAAAACACTCTCTTCCATCGGGAAAATCCTCGTAGGAACCCTCGCTGCAGGCGTGATCATCTCGGTTTTTCTCCGATACGTATTTTCGATCGCCTTTGTGTGGTCTGAAGAACTACTCACCATGGTATTTGTTGCAACAACATTCTTCGGTGCAGCCCTCGGGATGAGAGAACAGGAGCATATCGGAATTTCCTATTTCGCCGAAAAGACTTCAGAGAAGACACAGAAGATCCTGACACTCGTAACCTACGGCATTATTGCCGTTGTTTCCGGATTTGTGTTCGTCTACAGTATTCTGCTGATGAAGAAAGTGGGAAGCACCCCTTCCCCTGCTACAGGCATACCTCGTGGAGCATACTATACGATGATGCCCATCACCTTCGCTCTTACCCTCTGGTATTGCTTTGTTGGAGTGCTGTCTCAATACCGGCATATCGAAGCACCCGAGAAGGAATACAAGGATGACCTTGATCTTCTCAAAGAAACACAACAGGAGATCTAAGATGGAACTCACCGCAATGTTCGCAGTACTTGTAGTCACACTTGTCGTCGGAGTCCCGATCGCCTATTCAATCGGCGCCTCGGGGATTGTCTACATGCTTTTAACGAATCCGATGTTTCTCCTGAACATGCCGCAGAGAATCTGGCTCGGCACTGAAAGCTTCATCATCGTCGCCATGCCTCTGTTCATGCTGACCGGGGAACTGATGAATCACAGCGGCCTTACAAAAAGACTGATCAATTTCGCCATGCTTACCGTAAAACCCATCAGAGGCGGGCTGGGAGAAGTGAATGTCGTGGCATCGATGATCTTCGGAGGTATCTCAGGGTCATCAGTGGCAGACACTTCAGCTCTTGGAAGCATTCTTATCCCGGATATGGTTCGTCAGGGATATCCGAAAGGCATCGCGGCAGGGATCACTGTTGCTTCTTCCACAATGGGCATGATCATACCGCCGAGCGTCCCCATGCTGATGTATGCCATGGTATCGGGTGCATCGGTCGGCAAGCTCTTCCTGGCCGGTCTCATCCCTGGAGTCCTGATAGGCGCAACTCAGCTGATACTCACCTATGTGATCTCAAAGAAAAACGGCTATCACCCTCCCAGAGAAAAAATAACCTTTTCTGAAACAGTCAAAGTCACGAAGGATGGTGCACTCGCTATACTGATGCCTGTTCTGATTATCGTAACCGTTTCCGGAGGGATCGCGACAGCAAGTGAATCTGCAGGGGTTGCGGTACTCTATGCAGTTCTGCTCGGATTTTTCGTATACCGTGAACTGAAATGGAACGATGTGAAAAGAGCGATGAAGAAAACATTCATGATGTCGAGCTCTATCATGATCATTGGGGGATTCACCATGATCTTCACCTGGATACTGGCAGTCGAACAGGTCCCTGCTATGATCGGCAGTTTCCTCGTCAATTCCCAGATCCCCTGGTGGGTTGTGTTTATCTTCCTCGACTTGCTTATCCTTCTTCTGGGAACATTCCTTGATGTCACCCCCTGTATACTGCTGATCACACCGATCCTCCTGCCCGTCATGAGACAGTTCGGTATGAATGAACTCCAGTTCGGGGCAATCATCATCGTCGGGCTCGCCATCGGTCTTGTGACACCGCCGGTCGGCATGTGCCTCAATGTGGCCAGCAAGATCTGCGGCATGTCGATCATTGATGTATTCAAATCTGCCGCACCGTTTATCGTCTGCAATATCATCGTTCTTGTCATGGTGACCTTCATACCGGGGATCTCCCTGTATCTGCCGACGCTATTTTAAATCGAATAAATAATTAATTACATAAGGAGTAAATAATGGAAGTACGAGAATATGTGAATTCAGCATTCGCCGAACGATTTAACACGAAGGAGATGAGAGAGAATTTTCTCATTGAAGACCTCTTCGTTCCGAGTCAGGTCTCAATGACCTATTCTCACGTGGACAGAATGATCGCAGGGGGAATAACTCCTGCCGATACCGAGCTTGAGATCCCCGCAGGTAAGGAACTGGGTACTGAGTTCTTTCTCCAGAGGAGAGAAATGGGTATTATCAACATCGGCGGCGAGGGAAAAGTGACGATAGACGGAAAAACCTATCCACTCGGACCGAGGGACGGTCTGTACATTGGTATGGGGGCGAAGGAACTGAAGTTCAGCAGCACTGACGCTACTTCTCCAGCAAAGTTCTATTTCAACAGCGCACCGGCCCACCACAGCTATCCGACAAAACTGATAACCCTTGAGGATGCCCGCAAAGTACATCTGGGATCCACAGAAGAGAGCAATGAGAGAACGATCAATCAGTACCTCCACCCTGCTGTCCTTGAAACCTGTCAGCTCGTCATGGGAGTGACGATTCTTGAACCCGGCTCGATCTGGAATACGATGCCTGCACATACCCATGAAAGACGCATGGAAGTATATCTCTATTTCGATATGCCGGAAGACCGGGTTGTGTTCCATATGATTGGGAAACCTCAGGAAACACGTCACCTTATCGTCAGAAATGAACAGGCTGTCATCTCTCCTTCATGGTCGATACACTCGGGAGTAGGTACAGGCTCCTACACCTTTATCTGGGGAATGGTCGGAGAAAACCAGACCTTCGACGACATGGATCACATCGCCATGAGCGATATCATGTAGGGAGGGATCCACAGAATGAAAATGTTCAGTCTTGATGGCAAAGTCGCCATCGTAACGGGAGGAAATAAGGGCCTTGGACGTGCCATAGCAGAAGCCTATGCTTCTGCTGGTGCCGATATCGTCATTGTGAGCCGCTCAAGCGCTGAAGCTGCTACGAAGACTATCGAGGGACTCGGGAGGAAATGTCTCGCTATACAGGGAGACCTCAGTTCCACTGATATCGTCCCCCTCATTATGGAGAAGACACTTTCAACCTTCGGCAAGGTAGATATTCTTGTGAACAATGCGGGAATTATCCGGCGAGGTGACTCTCTCGACTTCACAGAGCAGGACTGGGACGATGTGATGAATGTCAACCTCAAGTCACTCTTCTTCCTATCCCAGGCAGTGGCAAAGCAGTTTGTCGCGCAGGGTAGTGGAGGGAAGATCGTTTCAGTTGCCTCCTTACTCTCTTTCCAGGGAGGGATCAGAATACCTTCGTACACCGCAAGTAAAAGCGGTCTGAGAGGACTGACTATGCTCTTATGCAATGAATGGGCAAAATATAATATCCAGATCAATGCAATTGCTCCGGGGTATATGGTGACCGATAACACTGAAGCTCTGAGAAACGACAAAGAACGATATCAGGCGATTCTCGACAGGATTCCGACAGGTCGCTGGGGAAATCCTGAGGACCTTGCAGGGACTGCTCTTTTTCTCGCGAGCAGTGCGTCAGATTACGTGAACGGGACAACCATTGCAGTCGACGGGGGCTGGCTCGCCCGCTAATCTCAAAAAAAACACCAGATGCAGGCAATGGAAGAAATCTCTTTTCATTGCCTGTTTTTATCTGTTCCGCTCTTCCTCTCTCTGGATTTTCTTAATCACTTCCTTTATAGTAGTGTTTATGAAACTGTATGACCTTCTGGCTTCAGAATACACGGAACTCTTCCCCTCCTCTGCTGAGAAAGCTCTCTACACCGAAAAGCTTATTTCAGAGATCGATGCACATGACATCCTCGACCTTGGATGTGCAAGCGGTGAGTTTGCACTGCAGCTCGCTACTGAGGGCAGGTCCATCATAGCAATAGATCCTGATACGCACATGATCCAGAAGGCACAGGAACTCCTTCAGGCTTCGAAGAAGAAAGGTGTCTCCTTCCTCACCTCTGACATGCTCTCCCTTCTCGGATCCACCTCCCCATCTTCTGAGGATGCGATTCTCTGTATGGGAAACACCATCGTCTACCTGAACGGAGAGGAGGAACTGAAAACATTCCTCACCTCGGCACGCTCGGTTCTCAGAAAGAACGGTGCGGTCCTTCTTCAGCTGCTGAACTACGAGAACCCGGCGATCGTTCCGGGCTTCACGTTCCCCGAGCTGACGAGCACCTCTCTCGTATTCAGCCGCTCCTACAAAACGGGGAGGAATTCCTCAGACCTTGCATTCACCACACAGGTAACAGAGAAAGACAGCGGTGAAACTCACACAGAGGTTCACCGTCACTCCCGATTCACGAGTACGATGATACGACAGCATGCCGAAGCTGCCGGCTTTACACGGGTCACCGTTCACGGAGGGTATAGCGGAGAACCTTCTAAGGCGACAGACTTCTTCCGCCTCATCACACTGAGACCCTGACGCGAACATAAAGCATTACCTCAGCACATTCCACAGGTGTATACTGGAAAGGTGAAAAGGGGGTGGAATATGAAGCGTATACTCGTTCTGTTTCTTGTATTCATCGTGTGTATCAGCATACTCTCCGCTGCCGACAGCAAAGAAGACCTCCACTGGGCACTCGGGATCTCTTCCATTGCACCGGTACTGCCGGTCGGTCTCAAGATCGTCTACCAGAAAGGTGACTGGGGATGGCAGGGGGAAGCAAACTATTATTACCTCGCCGGAGCGCTCAGGCTCGACGGGAGAAGGGTCCTCAAAGGGTCTGCCGGTACCGATATCTACGGATTTGCCGGGGTAACCATGAACCATTTCAACGGTTTCAATACCGAGCATCCCTACCTTGAGTTCATCCTTTCGGCAGATGTGGGAGCAGGCGCCGAATGGAGATTCTCGAACCGTTTCGGTGTGGGTGTCGAAGGGGGACTGCTGATACCCTTCTGGTGCAACCGCGGCCTTGACCAGTTCGATGACTCCGGTCTGATGGTAGCTAACATCTACGGTCTCTACTGGTTCTGAGGGTGAACACTCCTGTGCATTGGGAAGCACAGATTGGTTATAAAATCAGAGATGTGAGGCTGTAAGACACTCCTCTTTTCTGCTACACTTGCTCTCATGGCGTATAAGAATCTACAGGAATTCATAGCGGCTCTTGAAAAAGCCGGGGAACTCGTGAGAATCACACAGGAGATTGATCCCTATCTCGAGATCACTGAGGTCACCGACCGGGTGAGCAAGGCGGGAGGCCCTGCCCTCCTGTTCGAGAACGTGAAGGGGAGCGAGTACCCTGTGCTGATGAATGCGATGGGTTCATACAAGCGTATGGCTATGGCCCTCAGCGCTGAAAGCCTCGAGGCCCAGCAGAAGGAGATCAGTGACCTGATCGCCTGGGCATTCACCCAGGCCAGAGGAATCGACATTGCATCTGTCATGGGGAAATTATCACTCGTAAGAACCTTCTTCCCGAAGAAGGTGAAGAAAGCTGCCTGCCAGGAAGTGATCGAAAGGAACCCGGACCTGAACACTCTTCCGATCCTCACCTGCTGGCCTCAGGACGGCGGCCCGTTCATCACATTACCCGTGGTGTTTACCCGTGACCCCGAAACGGGGGCACAGAATGCGGGCATGTACCGGATGCAGCGTTTTGATGCAACGAGCACAGGCATGCACTGGCATATCCACAAGGACGGCAGCCATTTCTATCAGAAATATAAGGAAAAAGGGGAAAAGATGCCGGTATCGGTGGCTCTGGGAGCTGATCCCGCCATCACCTACGCATCAACCGCACCACTGCCGGAAGGCGTGTACGAGATGCTGTTCGCCGGCTTCCTGAGAGGGAAACCGGTGGAAACGGTGCAATGTATCACCAACGACCTGAGAGTCCCTGCGAACGCTGAATTCGTCATCGAAGGATATGTGGATCCGACAGAACCTCTGAGAGAGGAGGGCCCTTTCGGCGATCATACCGGGTATTACTCACTTTCGGATGAGTATCCGGTATTCCACGTCGAATGCATCACACACAGGAAGAACCCCGTCTACCCTGCTACCGTTGTCGGAAAACCTCCCATGGAGGACTGCTATATGGCCAAGGCCACTGAGCGCCTCTTCCTCCCGGTCCTCCAGCTCGTCGTTCCCGATATCAGAGATATGGAACTCCCCCTCTCGGGCGTCTTCCACAACTGTGCGATCGTCTCGATTCATAAACGGTACCCCGGACAGGTTCAGAAGGTGCTCTCCTCCCTGTGGGGACTGGGACAGATGATGTACACGAAGATGATCATCGTCGTTGACGATACGGTCGATGTCCACGATCTCGAAACCGTTGCATGGAAGGTGTTCAACAATATCGACGCGAGACGCGACCTTGTCCTCTCGGACGGTCCCCTTGATGCACTCGACCATGCCTCGCCGAGAGCTCTGTGGGGAACCCGACTCGGTATCGATGCGACAAAGAAGGGAACTCTGGACGGTCACACCCGCCCCTGGCCAGATGATATCGTCATGACCGACGAGGTGAAAGAACGGATCGACTCGATCTGGGATTCCCTCGGATTATCTGACGAACAGCGATGAAAGAAGCCACTCCCCGTCTGATTCGTATCTCTCAGGCCGTCATGATTCAGCATACCCTTTTTTCCCTCCCCTTCGCCGCAGCGGCCCTTCTTCTTGAAACAGAAGGTGTCATCCCCTGGGGAAAAGTCGCTCTCATCTTTCTCGCCCTCTTCGGGGCACGCAATGGAGCGAACGCGCTGAACCGGCTTATCGATCACCACATAGATGCACGTAATGAGAGAACGCAGGGAAGAGACCTCCCTTCGGGACGTCTTGAGAGAAAAGACCTGTGGGCCTTCACCCTCTTCTGCCTGCTCCTTCTCTCGGTGAGTGCATACCTGCTGAACCCGCTCTGCTTCGCCCTCCTGCCTGTCGCCCTTGCCATGATCATCCTCTACTCCTATACCAAGCGGTTCACCTTCCTCTGCCACTACTTCCTTGGAGCCACTGTAGCCATAGCACCGATGGGGACGCTCCTCGCACTGAACGGGGCGTTCAAGCTCTCCTACTTCCTGATTGCGGCCGCAGTTGCCCTCTGGGTTGCCGGATTCGATATCATCTATGCATGTCAGGATATCGAATTCGACAGAAAAGAAGGTCTGCACTCGGTGCCGGCACGCTTCGGTATGAGAGGTGCACTCATTGTTGCAGCACTTTCCCACACTGCTGCATGGGGACTTTTCGTCCTCTGGGGGTACACCTATGGTGTCGGCCTCTGGTATTATGCAGGGTGCGCGGCTATCGCAGTACTGCTTTTTATTGAACATGCTCTGGTCGCGCCGCAGAAGATGAAGCATATAACGAGGGCTGCGTATCATATAAATGAAGTCGTCGGTGTGCTCTTCTTCGTATTCACACTTCTGGAGGTTACTGTCAGATGAGACGTATCGTACTCGCCGTCACCGGCGCAAGTGGAAGCATCTATGCACACCGCCTCGCACAGAGAATACTTACTTCACCCGATACTGAAGTGCACCTCATCATAAGTGACTGGGGCCGAAAGGTGATGGAAAGCGAGACAGGAATTTCAAGCGAAGAGTGGATCGCGTCTCTGGATCCCCAGAGAGTCATCGTTCATGCCCATGACGACCTGAGTGCTCCCCTCTCGAGCGGTTCCTTCCGCTGGGAAAGCATGGTCGTTATTCCCTGTTCGATGGGGAGCCTTTCTTCCATAGCCTCGGGTCTCGCGGGAAACCTGATCGAACGGACCGCCTCGGTCGCCCTGAAGGAGAGGCGACGGCTGATTCTTGTGGCACGGGAGAGTCCCCTGAGTGCCATTCATCTGCAGCAGATGCTGACCCTCACCCATGCTGGTGCGATGATACTGCCCTCGGTCCCCGCGTTCTACAACCACCCGAAAACCATAGAAGATCTCATAGATACAACCGTCGAGAGGGTCCTTGATGCCCTTTCGGTTGAAGATTCGAATATCACACGATGGAGAGACGAATGAAGAAACTACTGATTGTACTTACACTCATAACATGCATCCTCGCCGGAGCATTCGCCCAGGGAGATAGCGAGCAGGAACCGCTCAGAATCGGGATCCTCCCGGATGTTGATTCCCTCCCGATCCAGCTCGCCGAACGTGACAGTCTCTATACCCATGAGGGAGCTCAGGTTGAGCTTATTCCCTTCCGATCTCCGGTAGAGCGGGACGCGGCCTTCCAGGCCGGGGAACTTGACGGAATGGTAGGAGACACCCTCGGTGCGTTCTTCCTCCGTGATGCCGGCTTCGATATCCTCATCACTTCGATCACGAACGGACGATACGGCATCGCAGCGAACCCGGTCGACGGGGCAACGAAATTGTCCGACCTTGCAGGAAAAGATGTCGCCGTCAGCAGAAACACGATCATCGAATTTGTCGCAGATTCTCTCATGAAAGATAGTCCTGCCGAGCTCATGGCTATCCCGAAGATTCCGGTGAGAATGGAGATGCTCGTCAACGGGACCATTGCCGGAGCCTGTCTTCCCGAACCCCTCTACTCGATAGCCGTCTCGAAAGGCGCCGTCCCCCTTGCGGACAGCACACAGCTTGCTGAGGTTCCGGGAGTCATGATCTTCACCGGTGAAGTTGTGAGAGAGAGATCAGATACCCTCGCAGCCTTCTACCGCGCTTACGAAGAAGCCTGCCAGAGAATCAACGAGGAACAGGATTCCTATCGT
Organism: Sphaerochaetaceae bacterium; assembly: GCA_963676605.2. Taxonomy (GTDB): domain Bacteria; phylum Spirochaetota; class Spirochaetia; order Sphaerochaetales; family Sphaerochaetaceae; genus SABI01. The sequence goes on from CAXXSP010000015.1 coordinate 48,158, forward strand.
GATTTCCTCGTGGAAGCTGCAGGCGTTCCCGAAGGGATCAAGGACGATTTTCTCTTCGTCACCTATGATGAAGCCCGTC
>CAXXSP010000016.1:0-39518 GCA_963676605.2 Sphaerochaetaceae bacterium
CATGGTGAAGGTTGAAGAGGTCCGCATTGATGATGGGAAGGGAAGCTGGAGGCGAAAGGGGGTGAGTATCGCAGAGAAGAGACTCGTCTCTATCGAAGATAGCTTCACCTTCAACGTTCCTGGTGACTACCTGTCTCTTCTTCCCCAAGGACTTTCCCCTGAATTCACGAACAGAGAGGTAGCGGAGGCGGGACATCTCCGCCGGTCTCAGGCGACCAAGCTCACCTGGTTCCTGAAAAAGGTCGGGGTGCTCCAAGTTAGCGGCAAGGTGGGAAACAGTTATCTGTACCGGTGTCCGACTGATCTCTGACGGAGATGAATATCTCTGTTTCTCTCTCTTTTGATACTCTTTCCTGATTTCTGTTACATGCTTAAAGTCATGGAAATACAGGAGTTCGGAGTATTTAGTAAAAATTTATCGAAATGGGCGGTAAACCACTTTACAGAGTTTCCGTTTCTATCGTACGGTAGCCTCACATCAACGATATCCTGCGGTAAGGGAGTACCTGAGCTTAGGGGATCAACTGATATGAACGTAAGATAATCCGGGAAATCTGACCGTGATGCTCACAAGGCTGATTGAACTGCTGCGTGATCGTCCAGCTCTCCTTCTGCCGGTTTCTTTCTACTCTCCTATCATCTGGTTCCTCTCTTTGTACCTGCAGGCTGGCTGGAGGCCATCTATGGACACACGATTGGGATTTGTCGGAATCATCATCGAGAACAGAGCAGAAAGCGCTGAAAAGGTGAACCATCTTCTCAGTGAATATGGTCAGTACATCATAAGCAGAACGGGTGTTCCCTACAGGGAGAAGCATGTTGCGGTCATCACGCTTATTGTGGATATCTCAAGCGACGTGCTTGGCGCGCTTACCGGTCGGCTCGGTGCGATCCCGGGTGTCTTCGTAAAATCGAATCTCTCGAAGAAGTAGGGGGAGCCGATGTTCACAGCCCCGAAATCACTGAGACTTCAGATCGGACTGTTCGGCAGAACAAATGTCGGTAAGTCGAGCGTCCTCAATATGATCGCCGGACAGCAGGTGGCTATCACCTCGTCACAGGCGGGAACCACCACGGATGTGGTGGAGAAGAGTATGGAACTCCTTCCCATCGGCCCTGTCGTCTTTCTCGACACGGCCGGGATAGATGATGTCTCCTCCCTGGCTTCTAAGAGGATTGCAAAGACGGAGAAGATCTTTTCCGTGCCGATATCGCCGTTCTGATAACAGAAGCAGGCTCCTGGGGAGCCTATGAAGAACAGATCAGGGTGAAAGCAGAAGAACACCATATTCCTCTGATCGTGATCGCCAACAAGAGAGATCTCTATCTTGCATCCGATTCTTCGCTGCAGGTTCCCTATGAACTCGACAGGAACAGGATCATACCCTGGAGTTCGATCGATACAGAGAACCGTGATACGTACATCAATACCTTCAAGCAGGTCCTTATCACTCTCGTACCTGAGGATTTTCTCACTCCGCCGCCGCTTCTCGGAGATCTCCTCCCGCCGGGAGGTCATGTCATCTTTATCATCCCCATCGATATCGAGGCACCGAAGGGGAGGCTCATACTTCCACAGGTGCAGGCGATCCGTGACGTCCTCGATCACGGCTGTCAGGTGACGGTGGTGAAGGAGAGTGAATACCTGTCAGCACTTGAGCGTCTTTCAACTCCTCCCGATCTTGTCGTATGCGATTCGCAGGTTGTGGACCGCATGGTTGCCGAGACTCCTGAGGAAATTCCCTGTACCACCTTCTCGACCCTCTTTTCGAGGAACAAGGGAGACCTTGAAGTCCAGGTGGAAGGAGTGCGTACCCTCGATACCCTCACCCCCGCTGATACGATCCTGATCGCAGAGTCGTGTTCCCACCATGCGATGGATGATGATATCGGGAGAGTGAAGATACCCCGGTGGCTCACCGGCTACCTCGGCTTCGAGGTGAAGTATGAAGTGTACAGCGGACGCGATTACCCCGACAACCTTGCCGACTACTCCCTGGTGATACACTGCGGAGCCTGCATGCTTACCCGGCGTGAGATGCTTGTCCGTATCGAAAAGGCACGCAGGGCAGGAGTTCCAATCACGAACTACGGTATCGCTATCTCGCACATACATGGAACACTGGAGAGAATCATCTCCCCCTTCGCAGAATTGAGCGATTCATATGAGACACAAGGAGAACTATCATGCGTATAAGTGACTGGGTTGAACAGAGAATACAACAGGACGAAATAGACAGATACAAGGCAGAAGAGGATAAGGACTTCATCGATGATGAGCTCATCGAGGGATACCTCGATGAGATGAAGGACCCGGACCCCGCCTACATCCGTGAGATCATCGCGAAATCTCTTCGCATTGAGACCCTGAGCCTCAGGGAGACAGCCGCCCTGCTGCACGTGAGAGATCCCGAGCTCATCGGTGAGATGGAGGCGGCCGCCATCAGGATCAAGAAGTTCGTCTATGACAACCGTATCGTCACCTTCGCGCCACTCTACCTGAGCAGCAAATGCGTGAACGGGTGCCGGTACTGCTCCTTCCGTGATGAAAACAATGAGATGGAACGGCGAACCGTTCCGATGGAAGAACTGCAGGCGGAGATTCAGACCCTCGCCGGAGAGATCGGTCACAAACGGCTGATCGTGGTCTATGGGGAGCATCCTGATTCGGATGTCGATTACATCATCGATACCGTGAAGGAGATCTATGCAAGTAGATTCACTACCCGCAAGGGGGCAGGGCAGATCCGCCGGGTCAACATCAACGCGGCTCCCATGTCCATCGCGGACCTGAAACGCCTGAAAGAAGTGGGAATCGGCACCTACCAGGTGTTCCAGGAGACGTATCATAAGAAAACCTACCGCGAGGTTCACCCTCAGCACACCCTCAAGGGGAATTATGACTGGCGCCTGTACACGATGCACCGCGCCTTCGATGCAGGAATCGACGATGTGGGCATCGGTGCTCTCTTCGGTCTGTACGACTGGAGGTTTGAGGTGATGGGACTGATCAGCCACACCCATGAACTTGAAAACAGATTCGGTGTCGGCCCCCATACGATCAGCTTCCCCCGGCTTGAGCCGGCTGCGAATGCCCCTCTCGCCACTGATTCGAAGCACCTTGTGAATGATGAGGATTTCAAGCATGCGGTCCTCACCCTCCGCCTTGCAGTCCCGTACACGGGAATGATCCTCACCGCACGTGAGGATGCCGAGCTGAGACGGAAGATTCTTCCTCTCGGCATCACTCAGACAGACGCGTCGACAAAGATCGGCCTGGGCGCCTATTCCAAGGATGCTCAGGAGCAGGAAGTGGAGCGGCAGCAGTTCGTGATCGGGGACTCCCGCTCCCTCGATGAGGTGGTTCGTGAGATGGCGGAGATGGGCTTCATCACCTCCTTCTGTACTGCCGGGTACCGGTGCGGACGTACCGGTAACAAGATCATGGATGCACTGAAGTGCGGGACAGAGGGGGAGTTCTGTAAACTCAATGCGATCATCACCTACAGAGAATGGCTTGATGATTTCGCAAGTGAAGAGACCCGGAAGAAGGCGGAACCCCTGATCAAGAAGGAGATCGCCGAGGTGAAAGCGAAGAACCCGAAGATGTTCGATATGCTGATGGAGTATTATGAAAAGACTTCTCAGGGTTCGAGAGATCTCTATTTCTAGGCGGGTGAGGCATGACACGCAATGAGATTGTCGAGCTGCTCAGTATTCCCTCCTGTGATACTGCGGCAGTGGAGGAGCTGAAGAGAAAGGCGAACGAGGTGATGCAGCTCTACGTCGGTACAGATGTGTACTACCGGGGTATCATCGAGTTCAGCAACATCTGTGCTCTGGACTGCTATTACTGCGGTATCAGAAAGAGTAATCAGAACGTGCAGAACCGGTATATCCTCTCGCGTGAGGAGATTCTCGAGAGTGCCCTGTGGTGTGCCGAAGCGGGCTACGGCTCGGTGGTGCTTCAGAGCGGGCAGAGAAACGATGAGAATTTCGTCTCCTTTGTTGAACAGCTTATCCGCGAGATAAAGATGCAGAGCGTGAGTGAAAAGCTCCCGGAGGGACTTGGAATCACGCTCTCGGTGGGAGAGCAGAGCGAGAAGGTCTATCGCCGGTTCTTTGAAGCCGGTGCACACCGGTATCTTCTCAGGATCGAAACCACTGATGAGGATCTGTACCGGAGAATCCATCCGGAGAAACAGAAACTATCCGAACGGATCGCCTGTCTTGACGCTTTGAAGAGAACAGGGTTTCAGGTGGGAACCGGCGTGATGATCGGATTGCCCACCCAGACTCTTGATATGCTTGCCGATGATATCCTCTTCTTCCGTGAGCACGATATCGACATGATCGGGATGGGCCCCTATCTCGTCCATCCAGATTCCCCCATGGCGCCTCAAGGCATGATGGAGAAAGAGCAGCTGATGCAGCTCTCCCTCAATATGATTGCGGTGACCCGTCTTGCGTTGAAGGACGTGAACATCGCCTCTACAACCGCCCTTCAGGCTCTCTATCCTGACGGGCGGGAGAGGGGACTCACCTACGGAGCGAATGTAACAATGCCGAATCTCACGCCGAAGGAAGTCAGGAAGGGGTATCAGCTGTACCAGGGAAAACCCTGTCTGGATGAGACAAAAACCGAATGCCGTGGATGTCTCCTGAACCGGGTGAAATCGACAGGACGGATGGTAGGTTTTGACCTCTGGGGGGATTCTCCCCATGCGCGTGCAAGGGGAAAACGATAGCGCTGAAGGGTACCTTCAGCGTCCCTTGAGATAGATCGAGTGAAGAAGTTTTCTCCCTGTCTCAGTTCTGAAGATTAGGGAAGAGGCAGACCTGATTGCCTGGAGAGCCATGGCGCTTTCATCTGAGTTCACGAGGAAGTCAGCCTCGAGAAGGATGCGGTGATCAATCCCCTCTACACCGGTATAGGTATGGTGATGGCAAACGAGCCATGAAACTCTCTCTACGACGGTTTCAGAGAAGAGAAGAGGAGCAAAGAATTCCCTCACAAGAGGATCGCTTTCAGCTTCCTGGTGATGTCCGTCGGTGTTGCCGTATTTCTCTCTGCACAGAGGACATGCAATGTCATGGACGATGGCTGCGAGTTCGAGAATCTGCTGGGTTTGTGAATCAAGGGATTCTCTTTCCCCGATCATTCTGGCAAATGCATGCACTTTCAGGAAGTGGGAGATGTCATGCATGTTATCACCAGACATCAGAATCATTCTCTCGATTACTTCACTTACTCTCATGCTGTCCCCCCCTTATTTCTTATCCGTACTGAGAGTGTAGCATATGGAATGCCCAGAAGGTACAGGAGCCTCTGAATTTCGGTATTTACTATGAGAAGGCAGAAGAGGTTCACCATGGTGACGTACTGGGTTGATGATACAGAATAAGCGAAAAAGAAGTCACCAGCAGCCTGCCGGTATGTGATCAGATATCAGTGTATTGTATGTAGACATATGAGTGACAAAGTGGTACATTTATGAAAGGAGGAAATCGTATGAAGTTTGTGACAGTACGGGATCTGAGAACGAAACCTGCGCAGATATGGAAGGTTCTTCCAGAAGAACAGGAATTGATTCTCACGAACCATGGCAAGCCTATTGCCCTCATAACACCTCTTGGCGAAAGTAATCTCGAAGAAACTCTCTCTGCAGTACGGAGTGCCAGAGCTGCTGTTGCTCTTCACCAGATGCAGGTTTCTGCAGTGAAGATGGGTCTCTCACATATGAGTGAAACTGAAATTGAACATGAGATTGCAGAAGCCAGAAAAGAAAGAAAGCATGAAGATTGTTCTTGATACCAATGTCTTGATTTCAGGTATTCTTTCTCCTGGGGGAAATCCTTCAAGCATACTGAATCTCATAATAAACAAACGTCTGATTCTATTAGCTGATACAAGAATCCTCACTGAATATGAGGAGGTTTTAAAGCGTCCCAAGTTTCAATTTAGAAGCGAATGGATAAAATCTCTGATGGATTTTATCAGAAACGAATGCGAACTCATCATTCCGGATCCAAGTGATACCATGTTCCTTGATCCTGATGACAGAATGTTCTGGGAAGTTGCATGGACGGGCAAGGCGTTATACATCGTTACGGGAAATAAAAGACATTTTCCTGAAGATCCTATTGTCGTTACTCCTGCCGAGTTTCTAAACATATACTTTAGCTCAAGATGAAGGTTGATCATGCCTGCTGCAGAATATTGCAGGAAAGTGACAGATCTGTTCCCAGGGTGTATACTGATTTCAGAAGGTGTGTATGCCCGATATTTCAGTATCTATCGATGCAAGAACCCTGCGGGAGGTTGAAGAACTGGCACAGGAGGCTGGTCTATCGATCTCAAGCTATGTGGCTTCTATTCTCCGGGAGAAAAGTAATACCGGGTGGCCTGAGTCGTTCTTTTCTCTCTTCGGATCTCTCAGTGATGACTCCTTCGTGCGTCCGGAGGATACCCTCTTCAAAGACGAAATTCCGAGGGACAGTCTGTAAAATCCCTGCCTGATGGCATACATTCAGAGGCTCTCTGAGATGGGTGTTACCGCCTCAGAGATTTCCGGTAGGTATTTGGAGAGAGACCGTGAATCTCAGAGAAGACCCTGGAGAAGTATTTCGGGTCGTCGAATCCGACGATCTCCGCAACTTTAACCAGTTCAAGGGAATCGTTCTGAAGAAGCTGTTTCGCAGTGTTCATCCGTATCCGTTTCAGGTATTTCAGGGGAGCATGCCCGGTACGTTCCTTGAATTTCCTGTCCAGATAGGAGGCGCTGTAATTCGCGATATCGGTGAGCTGTCCGATATCGATGGGACGTGCGATGTTCTCGTTCATGAAGAGGAGGACCCTTCGGATCGGGTCGTCGATATTCTCCATCGTGTCGAGGGTATCCTTGAGGTACTGGAGCAGCAGCTGAATCAGATGCTCCAGGATATCACTTCTCCTATTTGAGGTCCCTTTGTACTGGGCGTGGATCTCTATGAACAGCCACTTCAGATGATTATCGAAATCGGTCAGGTGCCGGATTGTATCAAGCCCTGAAAGGCCGGGGATCTGAAACCCCAGGCAGACGACCTCCTGATGCCGGCTCATGTCGATATCTTCCCGGTGGCTCCAGTTCTCGGGATACATTACGATATCGAATACAGAGAGAGAAATATCCTCATCCTTCCCGTGAATCTTTGCACCTCCGTTCAGGAAATACATCACCTCCAGGTACTCATGCCGGTGTGTTCTCAGATTCCAGATCGAGCTCGACTCATCAAAGCGTTCGCAGAAGACTAATTTCGCCTCTGAAAAGATTCCACCGCGAAATGACGGCTCTTTCATATGGTTTTTTTCCATACGGTAGCGTACCACGGAATGGGGGAAAAAGACAGTCTCACAATGACCTGCACGTCGCTTCCACAGACCCACGCGACGGTAGAATGTCGAGGTTCAGAATTCTCCACCTTTCGGTCAGCTTTGACCGTATCGCTTTCTTTTCGATGCGCTATACTTATCATGAGAGAAGAGGAGGAATTATGAACGCACAGAGAGAAGCAATCCGGGGTCTCACCATGACTGAAAGGATTCAGAACCTGAAACATGATATGCTCGAGGAAGAGCGATTCGTCTCCATGGAACAGGCTCATATCATCACAGAAACCTATAAGAACTATGCAGATGCACCTGTTGCAATCAAACGGGCTCATTCCTTTACCGCCGCCTGTGAGCAGATCTCCATACGTATCGATCCCGCTGAACTCATCGTAGGAAACAGGACGCAGGGAATCCGCTCTGGTGTCGTTTCTCCCGAGTCAGGCCTTGCCTGGGTCGATAACGAACTTGAAACATTCGCAACCCGTCCTCAGGATAAGTTCTCAGTGAAGAAGGAGGATATACAGCTTTTCAGGGAGGAGATCCTGCCCTACTGGAAAGGCGTAACCCTTGAAGACCGTATCAAAGCAGATATAGGCGATGAGCTCAAGACACTCGAACATGTCGTCAAGATCAATCAGAAGGACCATGCTCAGGGTCATATCAGCCCGAATACAGAGAAATGGCTCCGACTGGGACCTGCAGGCATTCTCTCTGAAGTACGATCCCGGCTCCCTGAAGCCGGGGGCGAATCTCTCACCTTCCTTCAGTCAACCGAGATCGTGCTGCTTGGAGCGATACGCTTCATCAAGCGTTACAGTGAGCTCGCAGCCTCCCTTGCTGAAACAGCAGAATCTGAGGAGAAAGAGAATCTGATGGAGATCTCACGAATCTGTGATTCACTCTCCTCCTCTCCAGCAGGAAGCTTCCGTGAAGCTCTTCAGTCTCTCTGGTTCCTCTATGTCCTGCTTCAGCTTGAGTCTAATGCCTCCTCCTTCTCTCCGGGAAGGGCAGATCAGTATCTCTATCCCTATCTGAAAACGGAGCTGGAAGAGGGGACTCTTGATCTTGACGGGGCTCTGGAGCTGACTGAAGCGCTCTGGCTGAAGTTCAATCAGATCGTCTATCTCAGAAACTCGAACAGCGCAAAATACTTTGCCGGTTTCCCCATCGGCTTCAATGTCGCGCTGGGAGGGCAGAGAGAAGACGGAAGTGACACGACAAACCTTCTTTCCTATCTCTTCCTGAAGGCTCAGGAGCACATCGGTCTTCCTCAGCCGAACCTTTCGGCACGGCTTCACGATGATTCTCCACGGGATCTGATCATCGAATGTGCGCGGGTGATCGGGAAGGGGAGCGGCATGCCCCAGATATTCAATGACGAAGCTGTCATTCCTGCACTCTCTCAGAAGGGAATTGCTCCGGGGGATGCGAGCAACTATGCGATCGTCGGATGTGTGGAACTGACGACCCACGGAAATAATCTCGGCTGGAGCGATGCCGCGATGTTCAATCTCGTGAAGGTGCTTGAGCTGACGCTCAACAACGGGATCTGTCTCCTGAGCGGTGAGCAGCTCGGTCCTGATACAGGCAACCTCGCGACGTATCAGAGTTATGAAGAACTCGAAGATGCCTACAGGACTCAGATACACCATTTCATAGACAGGATGATCCCCTGCTGTGAAGTCGTGGAGAAGAAACATGCAGAAATCCTTCCCAGTGCCTTCCTCTCCTCAGTCATTGATGACTGTATAGCCAAGGGTGTGGATGTGACGGCAGGAGGGGCTGTCTATAATCTCTCGGGCATTCAGGCGATTCAGGTTGCGAATGTGGCTGACTCGCTTGCCGTCATAAAAACTCTCTATGACGAAGGCGAGACGGAGCTTCGAGAGGATCTTCTGAGAGCTATGAGAGTCAATTACAGCGGATATAAGACACTGAAGCAGAGACTCATCAATAAATTTCCCAAGTACGGAAACGATGTTCCCTGGGTAGATGAGATCGGGAACAAGTGGGTAGCGGTCTTTGATGATGAGCTTAAGAAATTCACGAATGTCCGCGGAGGCATCTATCATACCGGACTCTATACGGTCTCTGCCCATGTCCCTATGGGACAGAAGGTCGGAGCAACTCCCGATGGCCGGGGTGCGAAAGAGCCACTTGCAGACGGCGGCATGTCTGCCGTGTACGGACGTGATACACACGGCCCGACTTCCCTCCTGAAATCTGTCTCCCGGATCAATTCGCTCCGAGGGAGCAACGGCACTCTTCTGAATATGAAGTTCCTTCCCCAGATGTTCAAGGACAAAGAAGGTCTGGAGAAATTCGCTGACCTGCTGAAAGCTCTTGTGAAGCTGAAAATCATTCATGTACAGTTCAACGTGCTGAACAAGAAAGACCTGCTTGCCGCTCAGAAACATCCGGAGCTCTTCAAGACCCTTACGGTCCGGGTTGCCGGCTATACTGCCTATTTCACCGAACTTGCCACCGATCTTCAGGACGAGATCATTGCCCGTACCACCTATGGAGAGGATTGATGAAAGGTCTTGTCTTCGATATTAAGAAGTTCGCCATTCATGATGGAGAGGGGATCAGAACCACCGTTTTCCTGAAAGGCTGTCCTCTGAGATGCAGGTGGTGCCAGAACCCCGAAGGGCTGGAGCTTGAGAGAAAACTCTGGTACTTTCCCAACCGCTGTCTTCATTGCAATGAGTGTGTGCAGGCCTGTCCTCAGCAGGCCCTGCGCTCTGAAGGTTCTGATGAGGAAGATCACCGGATCGTGATAGATTACGAACGCTGTGATGCCTGCGGCATCTGCACACGAGTATGTCCCACCGATGCCCTTGCTTTCGACAGCTCCTGGTACGAGGTGGAGGAGCTGGTGGAAGAGGTCCTCAAGGATTCGATCTTCTATGATGTCTCCGGAGGAGGCGTCACCGTCAGCGGGGGAGACCCCGTGTATCAGCACAGGTTCGTCACAGCCTTCCTTGAACGGTGCAGGGAGGAGGGACTGACGACGACTATGGAATCGAGTATGTACACTTCTGCCGAAGTGGTGAGATCCCTGATACCGGTGGTGGACAGGTTCATTGTTGACCTGAAGATCTTTGACTCCGCTTCTCATAAAAAAGCGACAGGGAAGGGGAATGAGAGAATCAAGGAGAATATCGCGCTCCTCGCCGCAGCTGGAGCAGATATCCTGATCCGCGTTCCCCTGATTCCCGGTTTCACTGCTGACAGAGAGAATCTTGAGCAGATAGAACACTTTCATTCATTCAATCTCTCCGGATATCCCGATTGAACTGCTCAACCACAATTATCTGGCGCGGGACAAATACACGAAGATGGGGCTTGATTACCCTGTTCCCGAAGATTTCCGTCAGTATTCAACAACCGAGATGAAAAGTTTTCATACGTATATCGAGACGACAAGGAAGGAACTGTAATGAATATCAGCGATTGTATCAGCCGGGCGCAGAAAGGACTGCCGGTATTTCTTGATGATCTGGAACACGCATTCCATTCCAGCGGGACAACAGAACCACACCCGATCAGGCTGGAACTGTTTGACGGGAAGACCATCGCCTTTCCTCTGCAGATCCCCTCCTTTGAGGAACTTGATGACGAGGAAGCCTCGATGGTGGAATCCTTCGTGCTTGCCCGTCTGTATAACATCTTCTCCGCCTGGGGAGGAAAGAAACTCATCCTCAGCTGTGATACAGGTAATCCCTGGTATGAGAGATTTTTCTGTACTCTGGGTGATACATTTCAGCTCGGCGTACCGAAAGCTCAGAGAACAGGATACGGCAAGGTGATGAATGTCACTGAACGTCTGCTGGAGAATCTTCTAAAGGATGATACTCCAGCAACCTTCGAGATTGAGATCCTTCCCCCGGAAGTGTTTCAACTTCAGGAACCCTCCTCAGCAGAAAAGACCTCTTCTCAAGGCGGAATCATCAGGCGACTACAGAGCTGTACAGAACTTGGCTCTCAGCTCATCTGCGGTGTGGATATTGGGGGAACTGACATCAAGATCGCGGTCTCTGAGGGTGATCGGATGCTCTTCTTCAAGGAGTATGACTGGAACCCTGCAGCCTTCACACTCATGGAAGAACTCATCCAGCCGATCCTGACCCTTGTTGAGCTGATGCTCCTCAGGTATGAGGCTGGAAAGCATTCCTCCCTGATCTCAGAGGAGGCACAGACCTTGCTTGAGCTTGCGATGGCCCGAACCTCGACACTGGAGCAGGTGCAGAGGGCAGTCGATACGGTGAAGGCTGAATTGAAAGGAAAAGACCTCTCCCGCTTCGATGCGATCGGACTCTGCTTTCCCGATATTGTCATCCAGAACAGGATTGTCGGCGGGGAGGTCTATAAGACGAGGGGAATACGCAATAATACTGAAGTTGATTATGAAGCGGAATTCAGAAAGCTCTCAGATCTGAAATCGCTTCTGCAAATCTATTGCTCAAGAGAGAATGGTGTGCAGATGACCAATGACGGCCCCATGGCGGCATTCACTGCCGCAGTTGAGATGATTTTCTCCGCTGAACAGAGTGCAGTCACTGACGGTGTATTCGCCCACACGCTGGGAACCGAGCTGGGGACAGGCTGGGTCGATGAGCATGGTGATATTCCCGAAATTCCTCTTGAGATCTATAACTTCATCATCGATCTGGGAAGCGCTCCCCAGAGGAAGTATGACCCGGATGATCTGAGAAGCGTCAATAATTTCAATACCACTCTTCCCGGGACCCTGCAGAAATATGCAAGCCAGAGCGGTGTATTCCGTCTGGCTCTCCAGTACTTTGAACAGGAACGGCCTGATCTGTATCAGGGACTCCAGGATGCTGGTTTTGTCGTGGAAAAGCAGAAGGACGGAAAGCGGATCCTGCTCGTTCCCACAGAACCGGAGGACCTGAGGAAACCGTTCCTTGAGCATGTCATGAAACTTGCAGGAAAGGAACATGAGGCGGAGGCGGAAGCGATCTTCCGAGAGATTGGACGATATCTTGGAGAGACATGGAGGGAGTGTGAAAAGATCCTCTCACCCCGTTCATCTGACCGGTACCTGTTCGGCCGTCTCGTCAAGAATCCTCACTGTTTCTCCCTGATGGAGGAGGGGTTCTCCTCTCTGGTCTCTGATGCCGCTCTCAAGGTCGCAGATGACTCACTGGCGAACACTCCGTTAATGGGACAGCTGAAGAGACACGAGACCTATACGGTTGCCCAGTTCGCCCAGGCGGTGGGTGCCATCTATTACGCAAACTGCAGCTTCGACGATTAACCCCTGAAATCCATTCTTTCAGAGAGCATCCCCGTGACATGAAATCAGCCTCTCGTGAGAGAGGCTGACCTATTCAGAAAAGAGATGTTACACTGCCTCGCGTTTCCGCTTACGGCTGTAACTGTCCAGACCGAGGATTATGACCATCACCACTCCGCGAAGGATGATCTGAAGGTAGGAATCCATGCTCAGCATATTCATCGCGTTCTGCATGACCCCGAATACGAGGAGCCCGAGCATCGTCTTTGTCACGCTTCCGACTCCTCCTGCAAGGGATGTTCCTCCGACCACGATACCGCTGATAACGGTCAGTGCCGTGGTGTCTCCATAGATGGAAGAGCCTGAATTCAGTTTCGATGAGAGCATCACTCCACCGAAGGCCGCGGCCATGCCGCACAGGACAAATGCACTTGCCTTGATCTTCAGTACATCGATTCCGGAATACTCTGCGACCTCGTAGTTACCTCCGATCGCGTACATATTACGTCCGTAGCTGGTGAACCTGAGGATGTAGAAGAAGATTGCAAAGACAACCAGCATGATCAGGATCAGGTTCGGGACGACTCCGAGAAACCGTCCGTTACCGATCATCATGAACTCCATTCCCTGTGCAGGGAGAGGGTGTGCATCGGTCAGCTGCTGGGCGAGACCGGTGAGAACGAGTCCCATACCGAGTGTGACGACCAGCGGTTCGGTCTTCTGATACACGATGATGTACCCGTTAATCGCACCGATAACTCCTCCGATTAACGTTGCTATGATAATCGCGAGCCAGATGGGCATCACCTCGATGAATTTAATCGACAGGATTCCTGCGATAACGAGTGTTCCACCGATCGAGAGGTCAATGCCTCCGGCGATGATGACTACCGTAATTCCGAAGCCTACGATCATAAGAATCGCAGCCGAGTTCATCATGTCGAGAAGGTTGAATACCGTGTAGAAGTTCGTTCTGAAGAAGAGCATGAGAAACATCATACCCAGTACTGCAATCAACGCTTTCTGATTTGATATGAAACGTACTATACTTGATTTTTTCATGACAGCGCCTCCTTATTGTTGTTTCCGGTTATCGAGCCAGATAGCCAGTATAAGGAGAAGCCCACGCATGACGTTCTGCATGTAGACCGTAACTCCCAATAGATTCATACAGTTGGAAAGAAGGATGATCAGCAGCGTACCGAGAACGGTACGTGCGACACTTCCTCTTCCCCCTGAAAGACTAGATCCACCGACGACAACGGCGAGGATGGCGTTCAGTTCAAATCCCGCACCAAGGGTAGGGGAAGCTGTGGTAACGCGTGTGAACAGGATGATCGCACCGACCGCTGCCATCAGACCGTTGATTCCGTAGATGAACATGATCGACCTCGAGATTGAGATTCCCGAGAAGGCTGCGGCTGTCTTGTTTCCTCCGAGGAGGAATATCTCTCGTCCTGTTCTCGTATATTTCTGGAAGAGGAAGAGAAGTGCGAAGAAGCCGAGGAATATCACGAAGGAGGCTGAGAAGAATCCGATCGTAGCCGTACCGATAAAGGTGAACATGCTGTAATTGGAGGTGAGGTAGGAAAGGTGTTCCGTCACGCCTCCCGTGTACATCAGCGCAGCTCCTCCGTAGACCGTACTCATACCGAAGGTGATGAATAAGGCTTCAGCCTGTGTCGTTGCACCGCTTATGACGATGATTCCCGCGTTTATCAATCCGGCGATCAGGCCGAGGCCGAGTCCGACGAATAACGCTCCAACCTGTCCGAGCGGATCGATCAGGGAGAGAGTCACTGCCGCGATAAAGGACATGATTCCGGCAACAGAGAGGTCAAGGAAGCCTCCGATGATGACGAACGTCATCCCCATGGCTACCATGATCAGCGGACCGAACTGCCTCATGATATTCGTGATATTTCCCAGGGTGAGGAATTTCGGTTCCACGATCGAAGTGATCACCACCAGTACGAATATCAGCATCAGCACGAGATATTCACGTGCAAAACGAGTAAATGTTTTCATCATAGAGCGACTCCTGAGTGTTCACTTTCCAATGCCTTCTCCATTATGTCTTCCACTGGGGTGACAAACGGATCGAATTCTCCGGTGATTCTTCCTTCATTGATCGTTATAACCCGGTTACTCATATGAAGTACTTCAGGCAGCTCTGAGGAGATCAGGATAACTGCTCCTCCCTCTTCGACAATCTTTTTCATCAGAAGGTATATTTCAAACTTCGCTCCGACATCGATACCCCTGGTCGGTTCATCCATGATAAGGATGCGGGGAGAGCGTTCCATCCACCTGCCGACAACGCATTTCTGCTGGTTTCCTCCCGACAGGGAATTCACTACGGTCTTCAGGGACGGAGTCTTGATGGAGAGTGCTTTTACATGGTCTTCTGCGATTCTGGTCTCGACACCCTTATTCAGAATCCCGTTGGGGAAAATCTTATCAAGGCTCGCGATACCGATATTTGATTCCACAGTGAAAGGCAGTACCAGTCCCTGCTGTTTCCTGTCTTCAGGAACCAGTCCGATGCCGAGGTCCATCGCATCTTTCGGGTGTCTGATGGGAACAAGCTTCCCATCGATGAGGATCTCACATGACTGTACATGGTCAACACCGAAAATCGCTCTGACGATCTCCGACCTTCCTGATCCGACCAGTCCGACAAACCCGAGGATCTCCCCCTTCTTCAGTGTGAAGGAGACATTCTTGAGAAGTCTGGAATTGAGATTCTTCACCTCGAAAAAAACTTCCCCGATCGTATGGGGGCGTTCCGGGAATTCATTCTCAATCGTACGACCGACCATCATGGCGATCATTTCTCTTCGTGTGATATCGGTGATACGCTCTGAACCGACCACCATACCGTCACGCATGACACTGACTGTATCGCAGAAATCGAAAATCTCATCGAGTTTATGACTGATATAGATGATCGAAATACCCTTACTCTTCAGGTTGTGGATGATCTCAACCAGTTCCTTCATCTCATCCTGAGTGAGAGAACTTGAAGGCTCATCCATAATGATGAGTTTGGAATCGAAGGAGAGGGCTTTCGCAATCTCCACCATCTGTTTCTGTGACACGCTCAGTTCATCGACAAGCACATGGGTATCGATATCGGTACCGATGCTGTCAAGCATTTTCCTGGCCTGTTCGTGGGTGCCCTTCATCCCGCCATGTTCCTTGAACCTGCCGAGATAGATATTCTCGCCTACGGTCATGGTATTCACCAGGTTGAGTTCCTGGTAGATGATTGATAAGCCGAGAGACATCGCCTGATACGGCGTGACCGATTTCATCTCTTCCCCATCGAAATAGATGGTACCGCTATCACGTTTGTATACACCTGAGAGAATCTTCATCAGGGTAGATTTACCTGCACCGTTTTCCCCTACGATACCGTGGACAGTTCCTCGCTTCACAGCGATAGACACCTGATCCAGGGCTTTCACGCCGGGGAAGGATTTGCTTACATTTTCTATATTAAGGATTATTTCGTCAGACCTGGAATCCACTCTCGCATCCCCCCTTATGCATAGCTGAGATGGTCCATCGCTGAACCATCTCAGAATTACTTGTTTGAATCAGTAGATCCTACCACTCAGGAGCAGTGAAAGAATCGATATTGCCGAGATCAACAGCATCGAGAGGGATGAAGTTGACTTTCTGGACACTCTTTCCTTCGAGGACGTCCTTTGCGAGCTGCAGGGACTGTTTGGTCATATTCTCGAAGTTCTGCATGATGGTAACACTCTGCCAGCCGTCGCGGACCTGCTGGAATCCTGCTCTGTTTCCGTCTACACCGATGATATAGAGGTCTTTGTCAAGGTTCGCTGCCTGAACAGCGTTGATGATACCGGTTACACCGTTATCCCAGTGACAGAAGATACCATCGATTTCTGTACCGTACTTGGTGATCATGTCTTCAGCAATTGCAAGAGCCTGGTCCGTGGCCCACTGCTGACAGGCTTTGTAGTCCATGTTCACGATGTTGGTTCCGGCAATGACTTCATTGAATCCGTCATGTCTCTTGATCTGAGCATCGTGACCGGCCTGTCCTCCGATCTCAACAATCTTGGCTCCGGCAGGGAAATGATCGATGAATGCCTGGGCAGCAGTCTGTCCTGCCATGGTATCATTGACTCCGACGAAGAAGCTTCTGATGTCTGCGCTTGCGGCGGGCAGGTCAGAAGAGTACATACCGACAACCAGGCCGGCCTGTTTCGCCTGCATGAGTGAAGGGATGATAGCGTTGATATCATTAGGATTCACAAAGACCGCTTTTGCTTTCATTGCGATAGCATTCGAAACAGCTGCAGCTTCTTTTTCAGCATTACCTTCGGCGTCAAGGATTGTTACGTCGAAGCCGTAATCAGGTCCGTACTTCTCGAACATGCGGGACGAGAATGCCTGGGACTCATTTTTCATGTCCGCAGCGACGAATACGATTTTCGGATTGCCCTCAGCTTCTGCAGCTCCCTGAGCAAACAACACCATACTGAAACTCATGAGAATCAGTACAAACACAATGGCTTTTTTCATTTTTTCCTCCATTTTCTTTAAGATGTTCCCGTAATCTCAGATCTCTCACTCCTCGTGAACCGATCAGGATCCGGAAAGACATCTCCCCTTTGCATCAGGGTTGACGGTCAACGACCCGTATTCCCTGACTACATTCATAATCATTAGGTAACATTTACGGTTTGTCAACAAAAAAATCATGTTCAAAACCATTTTTTCCTTCAAGTGAAAGTTGTTAACAGTTCAAATATAGATTAATAAGCTTCGTATTCAATATGCTATCATTTGTCTTGCCATTATTTAGGTATTCTATTTATAATGAGTATAAAATTAGTTCAAGATCGACTTGTGTTAGAATGTGTATTGACTTGCGAATGAAACTCTATTACACTTTAAGCAAAAGTCTGGTGCGTATGATATTCTATCAGAAAGTGAGGTCTGGCATGGAAAAACCTGCAATACTATGTGCTGTTGATATCGGAGGGACAAAACTGAGCGTTGCTCTGATGAGGCGTGACGGATCATCGATAGATACTGAGACCGTATATGATCACGTTGAGAAGACTCCTGATGAGTTTGTGGAGTATATCGGTGAGAAGACGGAACTGCTTCTTCAGAGAAATAATCTTGAGAAAAGCTCTCTCGGTGCACTCGGAGTAGCCACCGCAGGCCATCTCAACTTCGAAACAGGCGTCCTTACCGCCATGTCAAATCTGAACGGCTATACAGGATTTCCCATGAAAGACCGGCTGGAAGCCAGGCTCGGTGTTCCTGTCGTGATCGATAATGATGCGAACTGCCAGGCGGCAGGAGAGCTTCATTACGGTGCAGGACGTCCCTATAAGAATTTCATCTTCATGACGATCAGCACGCAGATAGGTGCAGGAATTGTTGTTGACGGCGGTCTGTTCCGCGGACATCATGGATCGGCAGGAGAGATCGGACATACGATCGTGGAATCGGACAGTGACGCACTCTGTCTCTGCGGGAATCATGGATGCCTGATCTCTGTTGCTTCCAGTGTGGCGTTTCCCTATACGGCAAAAAAAATGCTGAAAGAAGGACTCTCTTCCTCGTTCATCGGTGGAGAGGGGTTCGACTTCGACTCCATCGACGGGAAGCTGGTCGAGGACGGGATGCATGCCGGCGATGAACTGTGCACTGCGATCGTAGACGAATATGCCCGTTATATCGGGATAGCCTGCTACAACCTGTTTCAGGTGTTCGACACGCAGTGTTTTGTACTCGGCGGCGGACTTACCTTCTGGGGAGAGAGATTTTTCTCGGGCGTCAGGTCCACGTTCAACTCTCTTGTCCGGCACATGGCCACTGAGGAGATCGCTATCATTCCCGCCGAACTCGGCAAGAATTCAGGACTTATGGGAGCGGCAGCGCTCGCTCTCGACAGAATATAACTCAGGAACTTTCTCAGTTGAGAAGTTCCTGTTCAGACAACGTACTTGATACAACCATGTGAGGAGATAATACACATGACCACTGAAAACCACATACCGGAAGCCACAGGATATACAGACAGAATCGCAGGTCTGAGAGAAGAGGTCCTGAGTGCAAAACCGACCATCTGTCCGGAGCGTGCGAGGTTCTATACCGACGTATATAAAGAGAATCCCGACAAGCCGCTCATCACGATCAGGTCTCTCGCACTTGAGAGAACACTGAAGGAGATGACGATTTTCATAGAAGACGGAGCGCTGATTGTCGGTAACCAGTCTTCCCGTCTTCGCTCTGCTCCCATCTTCCCCGAATATGCTGTGGAATGGCTGAGAAAAGAGATTGATGAGTTCGAAAAGCGTCCCGGAGATATATTCTATCCGAGTGACGAAGTGAAACAGGAACTGCTTGAAATCTGTGACTGGTGGGAGGGGAAGACCACCCTCGATAAAGGCCGGTCCATGATGGCACCCGAGCTGAGAGATATTCACGCCGCCGGCATTATCAGGGCGGAGGGGAATCTTACCAGCGGAGACGCCCACATCGCCGTCGATAACAAGCGTATCCTCGAAGACGGGCTCGGCCGGTTTGTCGAGCGGGTCCGTGAGCAGATGGCTGCCTGTGATATAAGCACCCGTGACGGGCTGAAGAGGAAAGTCTACTACGATGCGACGGAGAGGGCTCTGCTCTCACTGCAGGCCTTTATCCGAAGGTTCGAAGACCTCGCGCTGCAGACGGCTGAGAAGACTTCGGGAGCAAAAAGGAAGGCTGAACTTCAGCTCATCGCGGACAACTGCGGACTCATCGCCGAAAAAAGACCCGAGACGTTCTATCAGGCGGCTCAGCTCACCTATTTCATACAGCTCGCCCTCCAGATCGAGAGTAACGGTCACTCGATGTCTCTCGGACGTGTAGACCAGTACCTCTATCCCTTCTATGCCGCTGACAAGGCTGCAGGAGCTGTGACACCGGGCTTCGCCATGGAGGTCCTGGAGAATATCTGGGTGAAGCTCCTTTCGATTCATAAGATCAGATCCTGGTCTCACACCAGATACTCGGCAGGTTCTCCGCTCTATCAGAATGTGACGATCGGGGGACAGAGTCCCGATGGACAGGATGCCGTCAATGAACTGAGCTATCTCATTCTCCGTTCAGTGGGAGAGACCAAACTCACCCAGCCGAATCTCTCCGTGCGATATCACAGCGGGATGTCCCAGGATTTCCTTCAGGAATGTTTCAAGGTCATCGAGAAAGGGTTCGGTATGCCGGCTTTCAATAATGACGAGATCGTCATTCCCTCCTTTGTCGACCTGGGTGTCGAAAAAGAGGACGCCTATGATTACAGCGCGATCGGCTGTATCGAGGTCGCTGTTCCCGGGAAGTGGGGCTACCGCTGTACAGGAAAACATTTCATCAATTTCATGAGAGTGTTCATGGCGACATTGAACGACGGTACTGACCCTGAAAGCGGGAAACAGTTCTTCAAGGGAGACGGAACGCTGGAGGATTTCTCCAGTTATGATGAGCTCCTCCTTGCCTGGAAACATCAGATCAGTCAGTATGCGAAAGCAGGGATCTCCATTGATACGGCTATCGATACCGTTCTCGAGGCGGAAGGCGCAGACCTGCTTGCCTCGGCGTTTGTCGAAGACTGTATCGGACGCGGTATGACCATCCATGAGGGAGGATCGAAGTATGACTTCGTTTCAGGTCTTCAGGTGGGTATTGCCAACCTGGGCAATTCCCTGGCCGCTATCAAGAAACTGGTGTTTGAAGAGAAGAAGATCACCGCGGCAGACCTCATGAAGCACGTGAGAAGCGATTTCTCAGGTACCGATGGCGAGCTTGTGAGACAGCAGCTGCTCAACCTCGCTCCCAAGTACGGAAACGATGATGACTACGTGGACTCTCTCACCACCGAGGCGTATAACATGTATATCGAGGAGCTGCCCAAATACCGCACGATCAGGGACGGAAAGGGTCCTATCGGATGCAGATGGTATGCGGGAACCTCGAGCATCTCGGCAAACGTTCCTTCCGGAGCCGTTGTTGGAGCAACTCCCGATGGACGGCATGCGGGGAAACCTCTGGCAGAGGGAGCCTCTCCATCCAGCGGAACAGATGTGAACGGACCCACCGCGGTATTCCGTTCGATATCGAAGCTTCCGACGGAAAAGATCCTCGGCGGTGTTCTGCTGAACCAGAAAACGACTCCCGCAATCCTTGCCGAACCGGCAAGCAAGCGCAAGCTGGCGTCCATGCTTGACGCCTTCTTCACTGACCTGAAGGGGTGGCATGTACAGTACAATGTCGTGAACCGGGAAACCCTCCTTGATGCCCAGAAGAACCCTGAAGAACATCGTGATCTGGTTGTCCGGGTCGCAGGGTACTCGGCCTTCTTCAACACACTCTCTCCTGAAACCCAGAATGATATCATCGCCAGGACAGAGCAGAAGATCTGAGGAGAGAGGGACATGAAACTCGAGAGCCATTATGACCTTGTGATCATCGGTGCCGGAATGGGTGGAAGCTCGCTTGCCTACACCCTCCGCCATTCTCCCTATTCGATTCTCATCCTCGAGAGGGGCGGGTACATCAAACAGGAGGCGGCGAACTGGGATGTCGGCGAGGTCATTTCGAAACACATCTACGATGTGGATGAGAAGTGGCTCGATGCAGAAGGGAAGGAGTTCACTCCGCGTGTCTATTACAACGTCGGAGGCTCGAGCAAGTTTTTCGGCGGTACTTCTCTACGTTACCGTGAGAAGGATTTTACGGGAAGAGACTATCCTGAAGGGAAGAGTGTACCCTGGCCTTTCCCCTATGAAGAGCTTGCTCCGTTTTATGATGAGGCGGAAAAAGCGATGGGAGTGAGAGGGCTGAAGGGGGCCGATGAAAGCGAACCTCCCCGTGGAGAGTTTCCGTACCCCCCGATTGAGAGCGAACCTGAGATCGCCCGTCTCGCCGAAGAATTCCGCGCTCAGGGGCTGCATCCTTTTCCTCTGCCTATCGCAGTGTATCAGGGAGGAGGCGGCCACTGTCAGAAGGGGAGTCCCTGTGATGGGTTTCCCTGTAAGATCAGGGCAAAGGGAGATGGTGAGAATGCCTTTCTCCGTCCCGCACTCAAGGAAAAGAAAGATATCACGGTCGTCACTCATGCGAAGGTGACCCGTCTGATACACAACGCTGAAGGCGATAGGATCACTTCTCTTACTGTGGAGATCGATGGCGCCTCTGTAGAGGTGAGTGCAGGTATCTGCGCTCTGGCAGCAGGAGCAGCCGGTACAGCTTCCCTGATGCTCTCTTCGACGAGTGAGAGGTATCCTCAGGGGCTCGCAAACGGTTCCGGTCAGCTGGGACGCAACTATATGGCTCATAATAATACGGTCCTCATGGCGTTCTCTCTGTTCAGAAAGAATCCGACCCGCTTCCAGAAGACCATCGCTATTCAGGACTTCTACAACGGAGACAGTGTGAAAGGTAAAGGATCTGGTAATATCCAGATGCGGGGGAAAGTACAGGCTGCGAATAATGCAAAGCATGCGAACTTCCTGGTACGGACCTTTGCCGGGTTCATCGCGCGCCGTTCTTTCGATTTCTGGCTGATGTCGGAAGACCTTCCCTCAGCAGATAACAGGGTGGAAGTGATTCAGGATCCTGACGGGCAGATGAGAACACGGCTCTCCCGGGAGCTGAACAACCTCTCGGTACACAGGAACTTTGTGAATTCTTTCAGGAAGATACTTAGGTCTATGGGTTTTCCTTTCATTATCGAACGTACCCCCTCACCCTCGGTCATCCAGCACCAGGTGGGAACAGCACGCGCAGGGAATGACCCGGCTGCCTCGGTCGTGAACCGGGATTGCAGAGCTCACGAGATACAGAATCTGTACATTGTTGACGGGAGTATATTCCCTTCCTCCGCTGCAGTGAACCCGGCACTTACGATTGCAGCGAACGCAATCAGGGTGGGTAGGATCATTGAGAAGGAATTGGCACAGAACTAACTCTGAAGGATAGTTTTCTACTCCATCGGGGGAGTGTCGATATCCTCGCAGAGCAGGACCTGAATCCCCGAAGCCTCGAGGGCCGATTTCTGCTCGCCGCTTATCTGATTATCGGTGATGAGATACTCGATATCCCGTGCAGAGCATATCTGACAGAGGGAGGTCCGTCCGATCTTCGTCGAGTCAGAGAGCACGTAGGTGGTTCTTGCCTTCTTGGCAGCCCTGCGGGCTATATCGGCTCTCAGCATATTCGAGCAGGTGAACCCGTGATCTGCGGTTATACCGTCCACTCCTATAAACGCCTTGGAAAAATAGAGGTGCTCAAGTCCCAGCTCTGCCAGAGAGCCGACGACACATTCACTGTCCTGCTGATATACGCCTCCGAGAAGAATCACATCGACTGAAGATCCCTTCAGCTGTCGTGCAACGAAGGTATTGTTCGTCACAACCTGGATACCGCTTCTCTTCTGGAGCTGGCGCGCGAGAAGGACGTTCGCTGAACCTGAATCGATGAATACAATATCATTCGTCTGAATCAGAGACGCCGCAGACATGGCGATAGACGTTTTCGCGGCGAAATTGATTCCTATTCTGCGCATGATGTCATCTTCATTGTTGATGACAGCTCCTCCGTGAACCCGTTTCAGCAGTCCGTACTCTTCAAGGTAATCAAGATCACCTCTGATGGTGACTGCACTTACATTGAAATGGGCTGAGAGCTTCGCTACCGAGATTTCCTCATTCTCCGTGAGCATCTGGAGAATCTTTCCTTGTCTATCGTTCATATGTATCCTTTAGAGCATACTAATACGTTTCATATACTCTGTCCAGCAGACTTTCCCGTCTTGCCCGACTGGAATTTCTGCACAATTGGTCATCTCATCGTCTCCTATCCGGTGAATATTCTCGCACCGGCATCCTGTATGATCTTTTTAAACCCGTCCATCTCCTCCTCGGAATAGGGACTCCTGTATTCTGAAAATTTCCAGGACTGACCGAGCGCATGATATTTTCCTCTCGGCAGTGGATTGAAGTTGACCAGTTCGATTTCTCTATCGCCGGGGAGCGCTGCAACGAAACGGGCGATAGGTTCCAGATTCGTCCGGGGTGTCGTTATCTCGGGGATCATGGGGATCCTGATCAAGAGGTCCGATTCCTGCTCTGCTATGTAGCTGATATTCTTCAGGATCTGTTCGTTCCGTACTCCGGTATAGCGAAGATGTTCATCCGAGTTCCAGAGTTTGATATCGACGAGAAACTGATCGATGTAGGGGAGAGCCTCTCTCACGATGTCATGGCTGTAGGAGGCTGTGGTCTCGACTGCCGTATGAATGCCCTCCTCCCTGCAGGCTTTCAGCACTGCGAGGGTGAAATGGTTCTGCACGAACGGTTCTCCGCCGGAAAGGGTCACGCCGCCTCCGGAACGTCTGTAAAAGGATTCATCCCGTCTGATGACATCAACAAGCTCCGAGACGCTGTAGTTCTTGCTGTCCCAGTCGAGAGCTGATACGGGACAGGCGGCTACACAGGTACCGGCATTGGTACATGCGTGCCGGTCGATGTGGATGAAATTGACGTCGTCTGGGTGAGCGCTGAGCGCGTTATTGGAACATACCTCGACACATCGGCTGCATTGAATACATCGTTCATGATAAAACCAGAGATCAGGTTTTCGGGCGATACCCTCCGGGTTCTGGCACCAGATGCACGAAAGGGGACACCCTTTCAGAAAGACCGTCGTCCTGATTCCGTTCCCGTCATGGATCGCGAATCGTTTGATGTCAAAGACATCTCCTCTCAGTTCCGATGTATCTTCCTTCATCTTCGTACCTCAGTCCAGGATCCACTGTTCTCTGCTGATATTTCGACTGCATCAAGAATATACTGTACTTTCAAGCCGTCTTCGATACCCGGTGAGGGCTGTTTTCCTTCTGCCAGTGCCGAGAGAAACTGATACTGACTTTCTGAGTGGGCGCGTTCCCAGCCGATCGGTGCACGTGGCGGGGGAGTTTTCGCACCCGGGTAATTCTGCATGCTTTCCAGACGCTGCCAGCCCCGGCTTCCGCCGTAGCCCGGAGCGCCGCTCTTCGTATCGTCGTAGTAGGAGATAAAGCCGGGATCCATCAGATCGAACCTGAGGGCTCCACGTTCTCCATGGATGGTGAACTTCAAATCATCAAGCGTACCGGTGGCGAAGCGGGAACATTCGATCGTGCCGACCGCGCCGCCGGTCATCCGGGCGTTCACCCAGGCGACATCATCCACCGTAACTTCTCCACTTCTGCTCGCATCTTCAGGGAGCGGACGCTCTTTGATGAAGGTATGGAGCATTCCCTGTACGGAATCGAATTCACCCACCAGGAAGCGGACAAGATCGAGCACGTGGGAACCGAGATCTCCGAGAGCTCCGGATCCTCCCTTCTCTTTCTGCATCCTCCAGGTAAGGGGACGAGCAGGATTCTGGTAACCTGAGTGAAGATATTCAAAGCGGTAGGTGAAGATCTTTCCGAGGAGACCTTCCTCCATGATCTGCTTCGCCCTGATGATTGCAGGGAAGAAACGATACTGGAAGACCATGCCGAACTGTATGCCGGTCTGTGCCACCAGTTCTGCAATTGCCTCGGCCTCTGAGATTGTCCCCGAAAGGGGTTTCTCGCAGTAGATTGCCTTGCCTGCAGCGGCAGCTTCCCTGATCACCTCCAGATGAAGCTGATTCGGTAGGGTGATATCAACGACATCAACATCATCAGAGGAGGCAAGGGCTGCTACATCGCCGCTTGCATGGATGAAGCCGGCGTCGGCCTGCGCCCTGTCAGCTGTCTCCTGTCTGCTTGTCCCTACTCTCTGGAGAACGGGGGTGATCCCGTCAGGGTAGATGAGAGGTATGGTCTTATAGCCGAGTGCGTGCACTCTTCCTATCCCGCTGTACCCTGCCATACCGATGCGAAATTCCTTCTTCATATGAGCGTCCCATCCTCTTTTCTGTACTGATTGCTCAACTTTTCAAGATCGGCTCTCAGCTCACGGGTCTTCTCAGCGATCTTGCCTGAACCCGGTTTCAGAATGCCTTCCGGTCCTTTGAGCAGAGGAGAGGAGAACTCTCCGACACTCATTCCCCGGGAGACGAAACGTTCCAGGTTCGAAGCATTCAGCCCGCCGTCTTCCATCAGGTCGACATCCTTCTCTCTGCCCTGCTCCTTCAGCATCTGATACATCTTCTCCACGTTATCGACAACAATATCGTCTATGATATGGGGGCTTCTGCCCTGTACTGGAGGTTTCCAGAACGGGTATCTGCATTCGTACTCGATAATGTCGACAAAGGGGATACACTCGGCGAACTGCAGGACAGGGGAACCCTGCCAAGCCCAGACACCGGTCTTCAGACCCAGTTCCTGAATATAGGTGAGATTCTGAACAATCGTCTCTCCTGTCGTCTCGATAGGAACAGTGATGAGATCAGCTCCCAGGTCGCTGAGCTGACTGAACAGATCCAGGGTAGGGCGAACCATCTGCAGCTGAACCTCGATCTCCAGATTCGTGTATTTGCGTATACCGGAGAGAATATCGATACCTCCCCGGGGAGCGTTGAACTGCATGTAGCGACCGTCCCTCATCTCGATATGGATCCAGTCGGCTCCACCTGCTTCCAGTTCGGCCACCGTATCGGCCAGATATCCGTAATCTGCCCAGAAGAGCCCTGCCGCTATTTTAACCTGTTTCTGTACAGCACCTATTTTTTTCGTTTTCATAGTTTCTTCCTTACGTATGGAATTAAATAACTTTTACATGATAGTATTGTAGCCTAGTTTCGAAAGCTCTGCAATCTCTAGTTTGAAAATTGTGAAGCAACAGAAAGAGCGATACGAACGAAGTTTTCCTGCAGAATAGATGGGATTTTCCTTGATACTGCGGTAATCAGTGCGGGGTTAGGTATGAAATGGGGTAGGCAGAAAAGGCATCAGGACTATCAGGGATAGGGGGTGTGTGAAAACAGAAGACCTGAATGGGGATTCTAAGAAGTTTCATTTGAAAGAAGAAGATGGAACGATCCCCTGCACATATTCTATCTCTTCCCGCTGACACGAGGGCGAACCCTCCTGCCCGGCGGGAGAGTGAATCCTATATATGTGTCAGGAATTGTACGGTGCGTTCTTTTGAGAGGAGGGAAGGTATACCCTCAACGAAAGGCTTGTAATGAGGCATGCGCTTGTGTACTTCAAAGGCTTCTGCATCCACATAGGTTTCATACAGAATCACGACATCCTCTTTGTTCTGAGGTACAAGAACATCAAAACCGAGGCAGCCTTCTTCATCAGCCTGAGACCGTGCAGAGTCTTCCATCGCCAGCTTCAGAAATGCATCCATCGTTCCCGGTTTCAGATAAAACTCTGCAATGACAATAAACTTCTTTTCCATGATATCTTTCTTTCCTTTCTCTGTTTACTTGATTAAGAATTTTAAACCCCAGTGAACGACATAGACGATACCTTTGTCAAGGCGGATGGAAGAATATCCAAGGTTAAGGACTTGAGAGATTGTGAGAATCCAGGATGTTTATGAAACAGTAGCAATCAATCAACCGCAGTTCCAAAGTGTGGGTGTCAACATTAAGCTGTAAAGTGTTTGACCGCAGGAGACTTAGAAAAGATAAATTCACGAGGGTTCTCAAGGAAATTTATACGGAGAGTGTATGTAGTAGGCCTGTGGTACACAGGCCTATCAACGTATCAGATATGGCCGGGTCCTATCGGAAAACGGTTTGATTTCGTCCGTTCTGCTTTGCTGTATACAAATTATCATCTGCCCGCCTGATGATACGGTAGACATCTTCTCCCGGTTGAACGACGGTCACCCCGATACTGATCGTAGTTGTATGCTTCTCCCGGTGTTCCATTCGAGCAACTGCCTCACGAATTTTCTCGGCAGTCTCAATCGTCTCTCTCTCACTCTCATATCGTGAAAGGATGATAAACTCCTCTCCTCCGTACCGGGCAACCACATCCTGTTCCTTCATCAGTTCTTCCATGGCGGCGGCTATTCTTTTAAGAATCTGGTCACCGTACAGATGCCCCCAGGTATCATTCACCTCTTTGAAATAGTCGATATCAAGCATCATGACAGCCAGTCGGTTTTCTGTTTTTCTTATCACCTTCAGCTGATCTCTCAGGCTGTTTTCGAAGTATTCCCGGCTTTTCAGCCCTGTTAGGTTGTCAGTGTTGATTTTGACCTTCTGAATATTCAGAGCAGCAGCCAGAATAAAGACAACTGCGGATGGCCAGGTTACAGAGATCCCGAAATGTGTAGCCTGCAGCATCCCGAAGGTCAGAGAAATTACCGGAAACAGCATTAAGGTCAGTATAGTCTTCCTGTTTTGTTTCTTTCTTCCTGCTATTACCATTACCATTCCGAGTATGGTCAGCAGAGCAGTCGTGATCGCGAGAATGATGACACCTTTTCCACGTGTATACATATTATCCTGATTAATGATGAAGAAGAACTGTGTCCAGGGTGAAGTTATCGAAAGGATGAGCTCTACGACATTAATCGGTATGACTATCTTCAGAATCTTTCGGGTTCTCTCTACGTTACCACTCAGGTGGTAATCTGCGTATAGTATGTATAGAGATGGCGGAGCCAGATGCAAGGCATAATATATGATATAGAGGAAGACGTAGAGCGAGTGGTTGATTGCCTCGGGGAAGCCTTCACCGTACCAGAGGACTGAGTCCACTACAAGTATTGTAAAGACTGATATGGAAAGGTAGGAATAGATGATTATATCTGGTCGGGTAGAACGTATCCGTAATGTGAATCTTCCTGTCGATAAGAGAATCGTAAAAATGAGCACAGCAAAAAGAATTTCCAGAAAGGCCAGATTGAGATAATACATACCTTATCTTAACGTATCCCTCATAATTTGTCGAATTCAAATAATGTACATAGAGTTATGATTGCGTCGAGGCGCTCCTCCTTTCCCGAGTCCGGATGTTGCGTCGGTTTTCTGTTAAGAAAAGGGAGAAAGGGCCAGATTGATACTCCTCCGGTTTAGTTCTTCCATATCCGCCCCCCACCCAGTGCGCGGTATTGAACAATAGGCGGGGCCTTATGAGCAGATGCGCTAGGAAGAACAACTTTCATTTCTTTTTCAGATTGATATATTTCTATAATGCATTATAATTAGTGCTATATGGAAACGAAAAAGAAGGTATCCTTTTTAGATTTCAGAGACTATTTCCAGCCGTTCGGCTATTTTTCAACGAATCAGGTCAGGATTTGGAATGAAGATTTTGACCGGAACAATATCGGGCGGTGGGTGAAGCAGGGAAAAATAATACTATTACGACAGGGGTATTACTCTTTCCCCTCTCTTCTTTCTCAACCTGATATCACGTTCTATCTGGCGAATAAAATCTATAGCCCCTCCTATATAAGTCTCGAAACTGCTTTTTCTTTTTATGGAATGATTCCGGAAGGAGTTGTTTCAGTCACCAGCGTGACTTCGCGAAAAACTCAAAGCTTCAAAAATCCTTTCGGGACTTTTTCGTACCGTACTCTTCGCCCCGAACTGTTCTTTGGGTTCCTTCCGGAGACTTCCAGGTTATCTGAGAATTGGAATGTCATGATTGCTACGCCTGAGAAAGCTCTGCTTGATTTTCTCTATCTGAATTCCCACTATTCTACCGCTGATGACATCGCCGAGCTCAGACTTGATGTTGATTTTATGAGTGAGATATTTGATGAGTCTCGTTTTGATTCATATGTTGCCAGGTATAACTCCAAAGCCCTGGCGAAGAGAGCTTCACTGCTGAAAGGAGTATATCTATGATTGATATAGAGCATATCAGAAATTTTTTTCCGTCATCTATCAGGGATAACCCCGGATTTTCCCGCTTCATGCTGAAAGAATATATTCAATGCCAGATGCTGGAATACATCTCCCATACGAAGTATGTGACGCAACTCTCATTCATCGGGGGAACACATCTCCGACTCATCAAACATGTGGACCGGTTTTCCGAGGATCTCGATTTTGATTGCAAGGGGATGGAGAGAAATGATTTTATCGCATTGACTGACGATGTCCTGCGATATCTTTCCCTCCTTGGATACAGAGTCGAGGCAGCGGAAAAGGAACACGACGGGCTTTCTGCCTTCAGAAGAAGTATCTATTTCCCTCAGCTTCTTTTTACTCTGAATCTGAGCGGGTATAGAAATGCACGGTTTCTCGTTAAGCTTGAAATGCAGGATCAGGGAATTGATTACAACGCTGTCCCGGGAATCGTGAAAAGCTGCGGGTTCTTTTTTCCGATACCTGTTCCTCCTGACGATATCCTCTGTTCGATGAAGATATCTGCTCTGCTTAATCGGGGGAAGGGGCGGGATTTTTACGATGTCATGTTCCTCCTTGCTCAGTATGAGCCTAACTACACATTTCTTTCAATACGACATGGGATAAAGAACAAGGAAGAGCTGAAACAGGCATGTAGAGAAAGATTGAAAGAGGTTGACCTGAGTCTCAAACAGAAAGATGTCATGCACCTCTTATTTGATCCCATGAAGAGTGGAATGATTTCCCAGTTCGGTGCTTTCGTAGAACAGCTGTAGGGCTACTGTTGCTAACTCTGTCCTCAAGATAATATGTGACTCAATTTGATCAGAGAGAGATTACACATGTGCTGTCATGAAGGAAGTGAACTGTCTCCCGCTCTCGTTCGGAGCAGATGTGCCGTGTTTCCGCTGAAAGACTGAATCGCTATTCATTGAGAAGAGCAGTCCTCCCGTCGGATTCCTGCTTCCATGCGAGAAGCCTGTCATAGATTTTTCTTTTAATTTCCATAGGATTATCCTCTGTTTCAACTACACCAGAATTTCAACAGTACGCAAAGTAATATTTGCCAGAAACCCCTATAGTACGCAGAGTAATGAGATTGCTTCCTCGCGTATTCAGATGAGAGAACATCTACGTATATGTAACTTCCAGTTTTTATTCAGTACAAAGTCCCGGACTGTGGCCGAAGAGCTATGAATCTATCTGAATTTTGCCTTGTGGCTAGTCTCCAAGGCCAAGTAAGAGTCCCTCAACACTGATGTCTTCATCAATATCATTTCAATGTAAACCTTTTCCGTCTCCGCTCATCTCCTTTAGGGATCTTCCCGCAGGGGCTTTCCCCTCAGGATTTTCTCCCTCTTCTTTCCCTCCCATTAAACCACACCTCTCTCTTCATGGAAATATTCATTTGAGATTACTTCAGGAGTTTTCTTATTCGATTTAGTTCACGCTGAAATTCCAATGAAATCTCATTCCAATCACTCTGCAAGTCCGGTATCCTTCATCTCAATGGAGGTGGGCACGTGATCAGGAGAATGTACATCGACAACTTCAAATCACTCATCGATTTCTCCTTCCCTCCGAAGATCGACGTACAGCCGATTCCAGGATTTTCCTGCCTTGTCGGACTGAACGGTGCCGGAAAATCGACCCTGCTCCAGGCCTTCGATTTCATCGCACAACTGCCTGCACCCAACACACGAATCGAACAGTGGCTCGAGAAAAGAAACTGGAAAGCACGAGAACTGACCAGCAAGTTCTCGACTAAAAGCAGCATCACCTTCTCTCTGGAGCTGAAGCATGAAGGGCAGACTGTCATCTGGAGCGGTGTCTTCAATAAAGACATGCTGAAATGTACCACTGAATCTCTCACGGTACAGGGAGCGACCACCTTCTCAGGAGAGAAAGGAACGCTTTCCATCTCAATCGAAGGGAACAGACAGAACACTATCGTCAAAGATCTGATGTACCAGGGCTCCATTCTTTCGATACATTCCTTCGACCGCAGAAAATGCCCTGCCATCGAAGCCATCAGACAATTCGCTGCAGGGATGAAATCATTGGAACTCCTCAACCCGCAGATGATTCGGACCCGTGCAAGAGAATCACGGGATGTCGGTGTCGGCGGGGAGAAACTTGCCGCCTACTTTTCTACCCTGCCTTCTGAGACAAGAGCGCACATCCTTCAAGACCTGAAAATATTCTATCCTCATGTGACCACTCTCTCTTCAACTTCCCTCGAGGCGGGCTGGAAATCTCTGAAAGTCACTGAAGCATTCACCACCGCTGGGAAAAGTGAGCTGGAAACCGAAACCATCCACCTGAACGACGGGATGTTGAGAATCCTCACCATCATCACAGAAATGCAAACCAGTCATACCTGTATCCTTCTCGATGAAATTGAAAACGACATCAATCCACAGTTGGTTGAAATTCTGATGGATTATCTGGTGGAGAGCAGCAAACAAGTGATCGTAACCACCCACAGCCCGATGGTACTCAACTATCTGGAAGATGAGATTGCTAAGAATGGAGTATTCCTTTTCTATCGTACCGGAGCGGGACATTCGGCCTGCGGCAGGTATTTCAAGAGTATCCGCACACTGGAAAAACTTGATCTTCTCGGCCCCGGAGAAGTGTTCGTCGACACTTCCCTGGAAGACGTCTCTTCTGATCTGGAACATGCGGAGCGATGAAATTTCTTGTGTCAGGCGAAGGCCCGAGGGTACTCAGGATTGAAATAATATACGGAACAGTTTTTCAGGGTTTCAAACATCCCAACGGAACGACACATACACCGTCTTCTCTCTGATATGCGAACTCCGTTGCGGTGATAATCATGAGAAATGAAGGAGCATGCATCTGTACGGCGTCTACTTTCTCTTTCAGTGCGAGAAGATTCTTTGCCGCGGAGTCTATCTGATGAGCACCAAGCTTTACTTCTACGGCAGCCCAGCGACCATCCTGAAGATGAATGATGGCGTCAGCTTCCAGGCCACTGCTATCTCGATAATGGAAGATACGCCCGCCCAATGCCTGTGCATACACCCGCAGGTCGCGGATAACGAGTGATTCAAAGAGCAATCCGAACGTGTTAGGATCATAGATCAGGTCACGGGGAAAAGCCTCCAGAAAATAGGCGGCAATTGCAGGATCGATGAAATGATTCGTCTCGGAGACCCTGACCGTCGTTTTTGATCTCAGCTTCGGACTCCAGGCAGGGAGATCATCTATGACATACAGTTTGCGTAATGCAGAAAGGTAAGAGTCTAAAGTATTCATATGAATACTTTCATCATTTTTTGATACGTCAGCGAGCATCGTTGTCTTTGTCGCCTGAGTCGCAGTATGCCTTGCATATGACCTGAGGACTGCCCGTACCTTTCGTTCGTCACGCGGAACTCCATCAACAGATGTAATATCAGTTCTGGCGATGGCATCGCAATACCCTGATATCTGCCGGTGAACTATCCGGTCAGTTTTTCCCATCGTTCCAGGCCATCCACCTCTCACGATAAGACGGGCATAATCTTCAAGCTTCAGCAACGACCGAGCTCCTCTGAATTCCGGAAATTCAAAGAGCGTATTCAGGCTCACAGACCCATTGGAATCCAGCGATTCAAAGAGGCTCATGGTGTACATCTTCATTCTCGACAGACGTCCTGCTCCCGAGTGTTTAATTCTGGTCTCGTCTACAGAGGTTGAACCGGTGAGAATATACAACCCCGTCGCCCCCCGACTATCAACATCATGCCTGACTGCATCCCATAACTGCGGTGCCATCTGCCATTCATCGATCAATCGCGGATTATCTCCTTCGAGTAGCAATGATGGACGTAATGCTGCCAATTGCAGGTAGGCTTCCTGATTATCGGGAGACTGCAGACTGAGCGTGCTTTTCGCAATCTGTTTTGCAGTTGTTGTTTTCCCGCACCACTTGGGACCTTCAATCACTACTGCACCGAACGCCTCGAGTTCTTCTATAATCAATTGGTCCATGATCCTCGGCATATATGATTCCATACCTTCACCCTCAAGTAAGATAGTATCATGCAATGTGGGAATTGTCGAGTCTTCAATGTGGGAATTGTTGAGTTTTCAATGTGGGAATTGTTGAGTTTTCAATGTGGGAATTGTTGAGTTTTCAATGTGGGAATTGTTGAGTTTTCAATGTGGGAATTGTTGAGTTTTCAATGTGGGAATTGTTGAGTTTTCAATGTGGGAATTGTTGAGTTTTCAATGTGGGAATTGTTGAGTTTTCAATGTGGGAATTGTTGAGTTTTCAATGTGGGAATTGTTGAGTTTTCAATGTGGGAATTGTTGTTTTTGAAAAAAATACCGAATTTTGACTTTCGTCAATGCCCCTTTTCTCCAACCTCCTTCTATTGGTGCTAGAAGAAGTCAGCTATAATACAGAGATTACATAAAAAAAACGTAGCCGTCCTGGTGGAAGTCTCTCCTCTCGTGGTGGTTCTCGATGCAGGTATCGCGTATGGAGTGATTCATTCCTCTCTCATTTATTTGAGACGATTCAGGCGCTAGCCGCTCAGAGAGGACTATCCACAGTGGAAATTCTTCTCATATTGATCATCATCGTAACAGATCTGCATGATATCTCGGGATGGACGTGATCAAGGTTACAGACCACACGAAGTTCTCTATTTCAATTCCGATAGATAAGACTTCCAAAAGTCCGTTCTATACGGAGCAGGGTCGTCATCGGACGATTAGAAAGGCCTCCCTTTTTCAGGAATGGCCTTCTACATCCGTCGGAATCGGGTTTGAACCAACGACTATCACCCTGTCAGGGGTGTATGCGCTACCGATCACCTTGCGGTTCTTAGTATGTGATACACAGAAAACCTATATGGTATCGTGTTGGGATACCTTCTGTTTTTCTTTTTCCAATAATGCAAATATCTCATCAATATTGGCCTCAATGACGGCATAGACCTCAGGATCCAGTTTCTCAGGTGTATATTCCTGTAATATCCGGAGGGCTTCTTCCTTATTGAAATGCTTTCTGTATGGTCTGTCTTCCGTCAGCGCGGAGAAGATATCAGCAAAAGCGAGAATATCCATTTCCCTGCGGAACAGCATGGAACTGATACTCATGGGATACCCGGACTGGTCTCTTTTCTCATGATGGCTGCTTGCCCACTGAGCTATATTCTCAAAACCTTCAAGTGACCCGAGAATCAGAGAAGTATAGAGGGCATGAAGTCTCATCTGCTCTTCTTCTGTGTCTGTCAGGGCATCGGGTTTATCAAGTATTTCCGAGGGGATACCTATTTTACCTATATCATGCAGCAGCCCGGCTATCTCCAGCTCAAAACAGGTTTTCTCATCAAGTCCCATGAGTTCGCCTAATCTTTTAGCTGTCACCCCCACAGATTGAGAGTGAGAGAGGGTCCAGGGACTCTTGAAGTCGACGATCCGTGAAAATACCAGAGCAAGATCTCTTATATCCTTCATATCTATAGAAACAAACTCATCACTTAGATTGTTGATCAGGAGTTCATGGAAGGAAGATTGATTGATACTGAGCCAGAAGTTAGAGGAGGAAGTAACCTCTTTGAATGTTTCTTTCAAGAATGGGGCAAATACTGTTCCGAACCGTTCCATGATCTTCTCAGTTATTTCAGGAACTTTAGTGCGGTCATCTCCGCTGAGAGTATAGAGAACATCAATTCTGTCAGCGAGATGGAGGAAATAACATTCCCTGGGTACATCCTTTTCATGAATCCTGCCCGAAATCACATCTTCATACTTAATATGATGGTGTCTGATGATTCTGCTGATATGCTTAAAAGGTGCAAACCCCTCTAAAATCTGCTCTCCCAGTTTTTCATGGGGTTCAGGAGTTTCAACATCAAGTTCCAGCAGTTTATCCCGCTCATTCACATACATCGCTCCGATATCGTGCAGTGATGCCGCTAAGACGAGACTTCTCAGTTCTTCCACCGGAAGTTTAAAATGATTCGCCAGGTGATAGGAAATGATCGCAGTTCTCCGATGGTGGTCTTTTAGAAGGTAATTATAAAGATCTATTGATTTTATTAAAGAAACCAATATTTTCTTGACTGATATGTTCTGCTCCACTTCTCATGCCTCGTTCGCTTATAATAGCTAATGAACACCGAGCTGTCCATATCTTTATCGAAGGGCATGCAACAGCTGGTTTTTACATGAGAGGACACATACTCTGTAGCGTTTCAGTAGCTTGCAGTACCTCATTCTCGAGATCATGGAAGCTTCTCGCTCATTGAGTGTGCAATTCTGATCCAGTTATTTCCGAAGAGCCAGGAGGAAGCCCAGATTAAAAGATAAAAAAAGCAACCTGCTTCCTTATTAGAAACACGTTGCTTTATGGGCGATGCCAGGGTTGAACTGGCGACTTCCACCATGTCAAGGTGGCACTCTCCCACTGAGTTAACCGCCCGTCGCTTGATTGCTCTGGTACTATACAAAAAATGAAAGGATGTGTCCAGTACCATTTTTCATTTCCCGGTTGTATACTGACTATATGGGTCATGAAAAGTGTCTGGTACATACATCGATCGGATCTATCCGGGGGAAGATGGAGAAAGGGGTATGCTCGTACAAGGGCGTCCCGTATGCTCTACCGCTGTCTCGTGATACGCTTTTTTCACCTCCGGTTGAAGTAACCTCCTATCCTTTTACCATTGATGCTACACGGTATGGTGAAATCCCGTTCCAGCGTCAGATGATACGGCGTGAGGTAGGGTATGAATCCCTGAACCTGAATATCTGGGTTCCTGAAGGAGACCAGAAAGATCTTCCGGTGTTCTTCTTCGTACATGGGGGCTCGTTCTTCCATGGTTCCGGGAGTGAATCTCTCTATAACGGAGCAAATCTCTGCAGAAGCATCGATGTTATTACAGTCACTATAAACTACAGGGTCGGAGTTTTCGGTTTCCTTGATTTTTCTTCCCTTGATCCTTCCTTCTCTTCAAACAACGGAGTTCGGGATGTCCTGTGTGCTCTCTCGTGGGTACATCACCACATAGAATCCTTCGGGGGCGATAGTGAGAATATCACCCTGGCAGGGCAGTCTGCAGGAGGAACCCTTGTTTCAGCTCTTTTAGGCATTCCTGCTGCGCGGGGTCTGTTTAGACGGGCACTGATCATGAGCGGCGGACCAACTCAGCTGCAGACGAACTCTGAATGTACTGAAAGAAGCAGACAATTTCTTGAGTTTGCTTCCATTTCGTCTGCCGACCAGCTGCTTTCGATTGAGCCGAGGGAACTAAGGATCATTCAGAAGAACTTTATGAAACATCTTGGTCTCGGTTCTGCGACCTTCAGAATTACTGTAGATGGCAAACTTATT
Organism: Sphaerochaetaceae bacterium; assembly: GCA_963676605.2. Classification (GTDB taxonomy): domain Bacteria; phylum Spirochaetota; class Spirochaetia; order Sphaerochaetales; family Sphaerochaetaceae; genus SABI01. The sequence continues at coordinate 36,820 of CAXXSP010000016.1, forward strand.
GATATTCCTCCTATTGCAGCGGCACAGAAGGGGAGAATTCGGGGTGTGCCTATTGTGATCGGTACGACTGAGTCTGAGATGGGATTTCTTGCGATCAAGGGATTGTCGCGGTTTATCAACGTGGAAAAGATAGTTCAGGAGGGGCTGCAGGCGGAGAGCGAGGATTTTATTGATGAGCTGAAGGATCTGTATGCTCTCTTGTACGGTGAGCATCGGGTGATTCCCATGCTGTACACCGATCTTATCTTCAAGATCTCGAGTATCTGGTTTGCAGAGGCCTTGAAGAAATGGAATGATGTGCATCTCTACCGGTTCGATTTTGAGACGGTTGCTCTGAAGATGAACTCTTTACATGCGATTCATTCCACCGATCTTCCGTATCTCTTCGGCAATTTCTCTTCTGCGATAGTCCGACCGATGTTCCTTCTTCAGTATGACATGGAGAGTGTTCATCAGGTATCACGGACGATACAGCAGGACCTGAACAGTTTTATGAGGGGAGAAGGCGATGAGCGATGGCTGCCTCTTGCAGGCTCCGGGCTCACAGCCATGTGTTACGGTGAGACTTCGAAGCCGGGAGAGATGATTCCTCCAGAGCTTGCTGAATTGTATACCCGGTCGCTCTATTACAGGAGAGCTCATGATTTTCAACAATTTTCTTAATTTACCGGTGAGGAGGGTACTCATTCGTTGCATATGAAGGTATAAAGGGTAGAGGTATGTGTAAATCGTGTAGATTCATTCTCGTGGTTCTTCCACTTCTTCTTTTTCTTCTAACTTCATGTACTTCTACAGCCAGGCTTGAGCGGTATGAAGAAGAATATAGCAATTCCTCACAGTTTTTCGATGAACAGGGATATCCTCTGGTATCGACAGGTGTTCCTGAGTTTTTCTATGACGGAAGGTCCTGGAAAGCCGAGGTCCTGAAACTCATCGATCAGAGTGAAGAGAGTATCCTGGTAAGCACGTTCCTCGGAAATGAACACTTCTCCACCGATGAGATCTGGCAGGCACTCAAGAGAAAGGCCGACAGCGGGGTCGATGTCTATATCACCCTCGATGCATCCTCTCAGGTGCAGGAAGTCCCGCAATCTCCCGAACGGGTGAGATCAGCGCTCTTCATGCTCAGGGAAATGGGCATGAAGGTGGTGGAGTATAATCCGTTCAGTGTGAGTCATGGTCTGTTCATACCGGGCTTATTCGATCGGGATCACCGCAAGTTCTTTGTCTTCGACTCCCACCTTGTCGCACTCGGAGGGATCAATATCAACCACACGAGCATCTATTACCCTGAGGGAAGAGGGCATATCGACCTGATGGGAGTCCTCGAATCTCCTGAGCTCGCAGAGCTCCTTACCGATTCATTCATCGATGTTTACAATAAGTATACACCTTTCAGGATAGGGAAAGACGATATCTGGAAAGACTCCGAAGAGACGGAAACCCTGCATCAGGCATATGTGTTCAACCAGTTCTATCAGGAGGGGAATGCTGTCAGTGACCTGTTTGATGCCTTTGCATTCGTCCCTGAGGATGAGATATGGATGGTTCAGGGATACACCTTTCTTACCCCGGCCCTGGGTGACAGAATTAAGTACCTGACTGACGAAGGGGTGAAAGTGCATGTGATCCTTTCTGAGAACGGGAGCAAGGATAAATATATCAAAGCAGCGCTGTACAGCGTAAAACCGCTGCTGGATGCAGGTGCGGAGGTCTACTTGTTTGACTCTCCTGATGACGCTTTCCTCCATCAGAAACTGATAGTAGCCGACGGCCGGTATGTCACCTTTGGAAGTGCAAACTATAATTTCAGAAGTGAGACGACCAGCAGGGAGCTGAATCTGTTCTATGATGATGCAGAGATCGCTGATGATCTGATGGACTCCATACGGACACTTCTTCCGCATGCGAGAAAGATCGGCGAGGAAGAGGCCGAAGAGTGGAGAGGTTTCTCCTACTGGTTTCAGCACATGATCATGCAGGTATGGGGGTAGCGGTATGAAGAAGCTTCTCCTCTTCCTGGTTGTTTTCCTCTTTCTCTCTGTTTCTGTACATGCCGGCCCCTGGAGGGGCGGGTATGAGATAGGGGTAGGAGGCTTTGTTCATGAAGAGATGAGTGAAAGCAATACGCTCTCCCCCCGTCTCACAATGATTATCCAGAGCGGCCGGATTTCTCAGACGAGAATTCATATCGGAGGCAGTTTCTCAAATCCCCGGTACTCTCCCATCGACAGGTACCTTGAAACAGGTATCAGCTACTCCCTCCGTATCGCTGATACAACTCCTCTTCAGAGATTTCTGATAGGGGAAGCGGCATGGGATGTGTCCATAGAGGCAGGCATGCTCTTAGTCCCTCTCGATAAGGAGAAGGCAAAGGCTCATGTGTCAGTGTCTCCCTTTGTGCTCGATTTTGGAGAGAAGAGGGTCTCCATTGCTTCGCCCTCTCTGATCTATGATTTCGCCACCGGTACGTTCGGTTGGGGATTCACCGTGATGCGGATCACGCAGTTCATGTGGTAGGTGCAGGTATGAAAAAGATCATCTGGATAACAGTCTGTCTCATCGTTTTTACCCTGGCCCTCCCTGCATCGATAGACATGGGAATATCTCTTTCTCCGATCAGCCAGATAGGAGGTGAAACGCTCCTTGATCAGGGATTGTATGTGAAGACAGGATTCCTTGCGTCACTGACACAGAGT
>CAXXSP010000017.1:0-4674 GCA_963676605.2 Sphaerochaetaceae bacterium
ACAGACTTGCCCTCAAATGGGTTTTTCATATCATTTCCTCCATGAATTCTATAAAGATCAGCCCTGGCCATAGTAGGCTCCAGGTCCATGTTTTCTGAAATAGTGCTTATCGAGAAGGTAGTCGGGTACTGCTGTGGTTGCCTGTTCGATCAGGATGGTATTCAGAGCCATCTTCGCAACCTCTTCAAGGACAATGGAGTTCTCAACCGCTTTCATGGGAGTTGCACCCCAGGTGAAGGGTCCGTGCGAGGCAACGAGAACAGCAGGAACAGCCGTCGGGTCAATTCCGTTCTGTGTGAGGTGTTCTGCGATCACAAGTCCGGTGTTGAGCTCGTAGGCACTGTTCACCTCATCTTCACTCAGAGGTCGGGTCACAGGGACCGGTCCGTAGAAGGTGTCTGCATGCGTTGTCCCGAAAGCAGGGATGGGTCGGCAGGCCTGCGCCCAGGAGACTGCGCTCACCGAGTGGGTGTGTGCGATGGCGTTTATTCCCGCAAAAGCCTTATAGAGGTGCAGGTGGGTGAGGGTGTCGCTCGATGGTTTGATTGTGCCCTCCAGCACTCTGCCCGACGCTATCTCGACGAGTACCATATGGTGCGGCCTCATCTCTTTATAGCCCATACCGCTTGGCTTGATCGCCATGACAGAGCGGTCTTCACTGATACCGCTCACATTACCCCAGGTCATCACGACCAGGTTGGTGTTTCCCAGTGCGATATTCGCTTCAAATACCGATTCCTGCAGTTCTGTATACTTCATACGTGGCCTCTTGTTTTCCTGTTGTTACAACTTGTAGGTACATGTTATCATACAGTTGGATATCCATCAAGGATGAAGGAAGACAATACTGTCTTCTTCCTGTATGATGGAACCCCAGAGAGAGAAGGATGAAGAAATACGAGATCATTCAGAATGAACTGAAGGCACAGATGAGTTCAGGCAGCCTGAAGCCGGGAGATAAACTGCCCAGTGAGAGTGAACTGTGCCGGGCTTATGCTGTCTCAAGGAACGTCGTCCGCCAGGCACTGAGGAATCTGGAAGCTGAAGGTCTCACCGAGACACTCAAGGGAATCGGCTCGTTCGCCCCGTACTCCGCTGATACAACAGGGCAAGACGAAAACGATCGGGTTCATCTCCTTCTTCACCCGTGATTATATCTTCCCGCAGATCATCTCCGCGGCAGATACCAACCTGTATCCCGAGGGATACCACCTCGTACTGGGACAGTCCCTCTATGACCTCAAGAGGGAAGCGGAGCTTCTTGACCGATTCACCAGCATGCATGTAGATGGAATCATCATGGAACCGGTGTATGACGGCATCCGGGAGCATTCGAATGCTCAGCGTATCGAGAGAGTCATCGAATCAGGGATCCCTGTGGTCTTCATCGACTCGTACATACCTGCTGTCACGGCATCTTCGATTATTCTGAACGACCGACAGGCGGGAGTGGATGCCGCCCGGCATCTGATGGAATACGGGCATACAAGAATCGCCCTGTTCTATCAGGAGGACTACCTCACGAAGGTGCACAGGAAGGAAGGGGCCGAGTCCTATCTTCTGGGTCACGGGATCACTCCTCTGCTGGTTCCCTTTACCGGTCAGGGAAAAGCCAGTACAGCCCCTTCCGTAGCGCAGAAGCTCATGGAGAGATTCAACGGCTCGTACAGTGCCGTCTTCTGTTCCTCGGATGAGGATGCTATGTACCTTCTCGAAGCCGCTGACACCTGCGGGGTCAGGGTTCCCGAGGATCTTTCCATCATCGGCTTCGATAATCAGAGTTTCAGTTTTCACAACGGAATCAGACTCACCACGTTCCCCCATCCTTCGGCAAAGATGGGTCGCCTGGCGGCAGCCGGTATCCTCGAAGCGATCAACCACCCTTCAGAAGGTTCGAGAACCACCACGGTCCTTGACCTTCCGATCGTGAAACGGGATTCGGTGAAGAATCTCCTGTTCCGGTAGGCTCACGAGCTCATCCCCGTACCATTTTCCTGTTCCGCATACAGACAGGTCTTCAACCGTGGTTGACGGCAGCGCAGCGGTTAAAGGAGGGTTCACATGATCAGAGATATGCGAACAGATGATATGGTCGCCCGACTGACCTATGATACGGATGCCTTCCTGTTCCTCTTCAGTATGAAGCGTCTTGCCATCTGAAGATACAGGTATGGCTAGTTAAAGGGATTGAACAGGGGTATATCAAACTCGGTGAAATCTTTCGTGTTCCGTGTTGCCAGGATCAGTCCATGACGCCACGCGGTTGCTGCTATGAAGGCGTCCGCCTGATGAACCTGTATTCTTTTTGAAGAGAATAATCCCCGTTTTTCCCCTACCCAGAAGGCCATCTCTGCATCAATAGGCAGAATGGTGACCGCTGAGCCTGAAAAACGGCGAAACCAGGCTTCCTTTTCATAGTAAGCCTTTCTGTGAAGCCCTGAGATAATTTCTTCTACGGTGATAGTGCTTATGGCAGGGTTTTCCAGAGAGGAGAACCACGCAAATACCTTCGTATCCGGTGAGCGACGCATAATCTCACTAATGATGTTTGTATCAACAAGGATATGGCTTCGTGGAGTGTACATCAATCAAACGTCTCATCGAGATTGAAACGGTCTGTTCTGGGCAGATAATCGACATCCCCTTCATCTCCGGTTCTGTTGATCTCAGTAATCTCTTCAAGAGCCTTTTTCAGGTGTGAAACGTGCGGGGCAAGCTGTTGATGGAAGAGTTCGGAATCGACCAGAACAGCCACAGGCTGTCCATAGCGATAGATATGCTGCGGGTGGCTGTGAGCTCTCTCTATGAGGGTAGAGAAATGTACTTTCGCTTCTGCTGAGGTCCATGTGTCTGTTTCTTTCTTCATAGCTCTCTTCCCTTGCGAATATTTTAATCAATTCTATCATGATCAAGATTCTAGAACCTTCTGGACGCTACCGAAGAGTCAGGAGCTTCGGTGACTCAGCAGTTGGATGTCTCTGTGCTTCTCTCTCACACTACGGTGGAACCTGAATAGGTCAAAGCCCCGGCAACAGGGAGTCCCGGGTACACCGGCGGGAGGCAGTTTAGAGCTTTTCTTCGTACATACATCATTATTGAACTCCACATTCGTTCAGCCGGGATTCGACGACCCGAGTGCCGGGGAAGGGGGCCTCCTGGAATTTTTCGAGCGGGTATGAGTGTGTGACAACATCCTCGGTGGGCATCTTGCGGTTTTTCTAAAAATCTTGAAATAGTGTATAATACATACTCTATAATTTCTTGAATATGTGTGTTATGATAGAAATATAAATTCTTGAAAAAGTGGAATTGGGAGGATCATACAATGAAAAGAAAGATATACGCAGATATGGTGGAATGGAAAAGGGAGGAAAACGGACAAACGGCATTGCTAATCGATGGGGCCCGTCGTGTAGGGAAGAGCTATATCGTAGAGGAATTTGCAAAGGCCGAGTACAAATCCTACATCATGATCGACTTCAACCGTGTCAGCAAAGATGTCACGGATCTTTTCATCACCTACCTGGAAGACCTGGATACATTCTTTCTGTACCTTTCAAACTATTATAATGTGAAGCTGCATGAACGGGAAACACTGATCATCCTCGATGAGGTGCAGCTCTTTCCAAGAGCTCGGGCGGCAATCAAGTATCTTGTAGCTGACGGTCGGTATGACTATATCGAAACCGGTTCCCTCATGAGCATTAGGAAGCATGTAGAGGATATTGTCATTCCTTCAGAAGAACGTCATCTCAGTATGTATCCATTGGATTTTGAGGAATTCCTGTGGGCTCTTGGACCTGATACGCTAATGGATCTCATCAGGAAGTGTTTCAAAGATACGAAACCGTTGGGACAGGCCCTTCATCGAAAAGCCATGGACTATTTCAGGCAGTATCTCATTGTGGGAGGAATGCCCCAAGCAGTTGAAGCATATGTGAGTACCCATGACTTTGCCAGGGTGGACCGGGTGAAACGGGATATTCTTGCACTCTACCGATCTGACATTGTGAAGCACGCCAAAGGCTATGAAATGAAGGTTGCGCAGATCTTCGACGATATTCCTTCACAACTCAAAAAACACGATAGAAAATTCAAGCTGTCATCATTGAAAAAAGAAGCGCGCATGCGGGATTATGAAGATGCACTATTCTGGCTGGGTGATGCCATGATTGTAAACATGTGTTATAACTCCAGCGCGCCAGATCTTGGATTGAGACTCAACATGGACCGCTTGACGCTTAAATGCTATATGGCGGATACGGGGCTTCTTATCAGTCACGCCTTCGACGAAAACAGCATTGTGAGTGAAGAAATCTACAAAAAGATCCTCTTTGACAAGCTGGAAACCAATCTGGGAATGGTCATGGAGAATATTGTGGCGCAGATGTTGGTAGCAAGCGCTCATAAGCTGTATTTCTATTCCAACTCATCCCGTGATGATGCCTCATCCCGCATGGGAGTTGATTTCCTGATTGCAAAGAGCAAGATCAGCAACAGGCACAACATTTCTCCAATCGAGGTAAAATCGGGCAGGTATTACACGTTGAGTTCGTTGAAAAAGTTCAGGACAAAGTATGCACGGCAACTACACACCCCCTATGTGCTGCATACAAGCGATGTGAAGGAGGATGAAGACATCACCTATCTCCCCCTATATATGGCTCCGCTATT